>NZ_LABX01000320.1 GCF_001043915.1 Methylobacterium aquaticum
ACCGCGCCGTTCACCGCCGTCGTCATCGACGATCACGCCTTCGTTGCCGAAACACAGCGATCCGGCGCGGCGTCGGATCGACCAGGCAATGTCCTCCGTGGCTCGTGTCCGTCGATCAAGATGTCGTTCCCGCATCATTCGACCGGCAATTCGCTCCCTATCTCACTTTGCGTAAGACATTCGTCGACGGGCCAGTCTTTGCTCTGCCGTGAATGAAAAGCATGGTTAAAATTCAGATACCGTTCAGCGCCGTGCTGGCAGATTACCTGCAACGAACAAGACAAGCCGCCCACCGATATCCTCCAAATGGATGACGAGGCCGGGACGGTGGCGGTTTCCAGCATATGTTGTGCGCGTAACTGTGTCTCTGCGCTCCGGGGCGGCGGGTTCAGCGGCCCCCCTTCTCATCCCATTCGAGTCCATCCCACGAGACGAAGCGGGCACCACGCGGTGCCGATGCAGGAGTGTGTCATGTTCAAGAGGATGATGGCGATCGTGTCGGCCGTTGCCCTGGTGGCGGCTTCTGTCCCGACCTCCGCCCAGTCGATCGGCGGCCGAGGCGGGGCAGGCGGCGGCGGGTATTACAACGGAAACGGCG
>NZ_LABX01000321.1 GCF_001043915.1 Methylobacterium aquaticum
TAGCGCATCTGGTTTGGGACCAGAGGGTCGCTGGTTCGAATCCGGCCGCCCCGACCATTCCTCCCACGGATCAGAGCCCGCGATGTCGACCGCCCGCATCTTCCGCCCGGCCAAGGACCCGACCCAGTCCGGCCTCGCCCGGACCAAGCAGTGGACGCTGGAGTTCGAGCAGACGAGCCCGCGGGAGACCGAGCCGCTGATGGGCTGGACCTCGTCCTCGGACATGCTCCAGCAGGTGCGGCTGGAGTTCGACACCAAGGAGGAGGCGATCGCCTACGCCACCCGCGAGGGCATCGCCTACCGGGTCGAGGAGCCGCAGGTGCCGCTGCGCCGGGGCCTCTCCTATTCCGACAACTTCAAGCACAACCGCACCGCGCCCTGGACCCACTGAGCCCCACCGCGCCCGCGCCTCAGAAGGCGTAGCGCACCGCGCAATAAGGCAGTTCCTCGGCGAGGAGCGCCTTGAACCGGGCGAGCCAGCGGCCCTTCCAGCCGCTGCGGTAGCGCAGGTTCTCCATGCCGCCCTCGGAGCGCTTGGTCTCCTGGATGTCGGGGCGCCAGAGCAGCGCTTCGGCTTTCGGGTGCCAGCGCAGGTTCACCTCGTGCAGGGCGGCGTTGTGGGTGAGGAAGATGATCTCGGCCTTGAGCTGCGCCTTCGCGGCCGGGCCGATCCCGGCATCGACGGCCCGGAACAAGGCCCGCCAATCGTCCTCCCAGCCCTCGTACAGGATCACCGGCGAGAAATTGACGTGGACCTCGTAGCCGGCGGCCACGAACGCGTCGATCGCGGCGATCCGATCCGGCATCGGTGACGTGCGCACGTCGACCACCCGGGCGATGCGCTCGGGCATCAGCGAGAAGCGGATCCGGGTTTTTCCGTCCGGCGCGTAGGCCAGCAGGTCGCGGTTGACGAACTTGGTGGCGAACGACGCCTTGGCGTTCGGGATCTCCCGGAACAGCCCGACGAGATCGCGCACGCTGTCGCAGGCCAGGGCATCGACCGACAGGTCGCCGTTCTCGCCGATGTCGTAGACCCAGACCCTGTGGTCGATCTGGTCGGGGGCGGGGAGGGGGCCTTGCGCGGCGGCATGGCGCCGGATCGCCCGGCCGATGCCGTCGGTGTTGACGAACAGGGTGATCGGGTTGGCGTAGCCCTTGCGGCGCGGCACGTAGCAATAGGCGCAGGCCATGGCGCAGCCGTTGGAGCTCGACGGCGCGATGAAATGGGCGCTGCGCCCGTTCGGCCGCGAGGCCAGGCCCTTCTTGACCCCGAGCACCAGCGTCGCGCGCTTGATCCGCACCCAATCCTCGACCGAGCCGGCATTGCCGTGCAGCTCCGGGATGGCCCAGTGCGACGGCACGGCGATCCGTCGCGCCTCGGGGAAGCGCGCCAGGATCTCCCGGCCGCGGGCGAAGTCCTCGACCGCGGGCTCGTGATAGATCGTGTCGATGGCGAGCAGGCGTGCGGAGGAACGGGACAGGAGCGGGCTCGGCCGGTTGAGGGAGCCTCAGGATCTAGGGCGGTCGCGCGGCTCCAGCAGGGGCACCAGCAAGGCCGCTGCCGCGAAGGCGCCGCCGACCGTGCAGAGCATCGGCCAGCCGCCGGCCGCGAAGGCCCGGGTGCCGGCCGAGGCGCCGAGCGCCCCGCCGGCGAAGATCGCGGTGAAGAACACCGTGTTGATCCGCCCGCGGGCCCCGGGGGCGAGGGCATAGACCCGGGTCTGGTTGGCGATCAGCGCGGTGTTGATGCCGATATCGATGAGCAGAACCCCGACCGCGAGCGCGACCAGCGAGACCCCGCCGAACAGCCCGAACACCGCGAAGGCGGCGAGCGTCAGCACCGCGCCGCCGACCAGCACCGGCCGGGGACTGCGCGTATCGGCGAACCGTCCGGCGACCGGAGCGCAGAGCGCGCCGGCCGCGCCGATCAGCCCAAACAGGCCGGCCCCGGCCGGATCGAGCCCGAAGGGCGGCGCCTCGACGAGGAGCGCCAGGGTGGTCCAGAAGGCGTTGAAGGCGGCAAACAGCAGCGCCTGCGCCAGGGCGGCCCGGCGCAAGACCGGCTGCTCCCGCACCAGGTCGAGGATCGAGCCGATCAGCGCGCGGTAACCGAGGCGGGCGGCGGGTGGCGTCTTCGGCAGGCCGAACCAGGCGAGGGCGGCGAAGGCCACCGAGAGCCCGGCCGCACCGAAGAACACCGCCCGCCAGCCGAGCCACGCCCCGACGAAGCCGCTGAGCGTGCGGGCGAGCAGGATGCCGAGGAGCAGCCCGGTCATCACCTGGCCGACCATCCGGCCGCGGATCGCGTCCGGTGCCAGCTCGGCGGTGAAGGGCACCGCCTGCTGCGCCGCCGTCGACAGAATCCCGATCAGGAAGCTCGCCAGCACCAGGAGGCTCAAGGAGGTGCTAAAGCCCGCCAGCACCAGCACGGCGGCGAGCAGCAGGAGCTGGCCGACGATCAGGCTGCGCCGGGGCAGGACGTCGCCGAGCGGCACGAGGCCGAGGATGCCGAGGCCGTAGCCGGCGAGCGTCGCGGTCGGCACCAGCACCGAGGCGTCGTGGCCGAAGACCTGGACCAGGAGGCCGAGCAGCGGCTGGTTGTAGTAGATGTTGGCGACCGCCCCGCCGGCGATCAGGCTGAGGCTCAGGCGGGTCGCGGCGGAGAGGGGCGGCATGCGGGCGTCCTGCATCGGCGCGTCGTGCGCGAAGACGTCTGGGAGGATGCGGGCCCGACATAACGGGTTTTTGCGCTGCGGCACGGACCCCGTCCGCAGGGGAGCCCCGCCCTGCGGGCATGCCGCAGGATTGGGCAGGTGCACGATCACACGGCCGTGAGGCTCCTTCCATGCGCGGGGATCGTCACCACATGTGGCATGGGCAGCCTCGAAAGACCGGCTTGCCTGGGTGCACCTTGCCCTGGCGCAGTTGCCTTGACGTAAGAAGCGCCGATACTGTTCCCGATCGTCGTCGATCGGTTTCCCGGCGGGCGAGACGCGAGCCCGTGCGGCAGGCGCGCTTCCTGCATGGTCCCGGCCGTTGGCCGCGGCGCGGCCGCCTCGGGAACCGGGAGCGTTACCCCCCTGGAGTGGTGACCATCCCGCCATCGACGTGATCCATCGCTGGAGGAGACGGACGATGTCGCAATACCGCGTGATGTTCGCCAAGCAGATCCTCGGGGTCCCGTTCACCGTCGGGACCGTCGAGATCACCCGCGCCCGCGATCCGGAGCGGGCGGTCCGCGCCGCCACGCTGCGCTTTGCTCGCCAGCACGGCGTCGAGGATTGGCGCGAGCGGGCCGACGTGGCGGAGGTGGACGGCGCGGCGCGGGCGCTCTGACCTCCGGATCCTGACTCCGTGTTCGATCCAGCGCCCGATTGCCCCGCGATCGGGCGCTGTCCTATGAGGGCGATACCCCCTATCCTTCGAGGAGGCCCCGCCCGATGGCACGCCTGCGCTCCGATTTCTGGGTCGCTGCCCATCTGCGCCGCTGCGCGGTCGAGGGTGTGAGCGCGGTGCAGCGTCGCCGCGGCGCGCCGGAGGCCGGGGCGATCTTCGTCAAGGTCGACCGCCTCGATGGCCGCGCCGACCTCTACGGCCCGGCGCCCCAGGCCCTGTTCGAGGGGGCCGGGGCGGGGGACCGCCGCTTCGAGACCCTGATGCGCGAGGCGCTCCCGCCTGACGTCGAAGCCCGGCTCACGCGGGAGATCCGGTTCGATTCCGACCTCTGGATCGTCGAGATCGACGATCGGGAGGGGCGCCATTTCCTGGATCTGACCGCGTAGGACTTCCTGGTCGGATCGACTGGGTCGGGCGGCCCGCTGTCCGCCGACGCCGGAACGCGGCATAAGGGGCGAGTCCACCTCGCGATGGCATCGGCCCTGCAACGACCGTGGGGTCGCGCTCGCTCGTCACCCTCCCGTCAGGCCCGCACTCTTCCCATGACGTCCTCCGACCCCACGGTCCCCGACACCGCGCTGCCCGCGATCACGGACCTCCTCGCCACCCTGGTGGCCTTCGAGACGGTCAGCTCGGCGAGCAACCTGCCCCTCGTCGACCACGTCGAGGCGTATTGCCGCCGTCATGGCGCCACGGTCGAGCGGGTGATGGACGAGACGGGGCGGAAGGCGGCCCTGTGGGTCACGGTCGGCCCGACGGACCGGCCGGGCTACGTGCTGTCGGGCCACAGCGACGTGGTGCCGGTGGAGGGCCAGGACTGGACGCACGACCCGTTCCGGCTGACCGAGATCGACGGGCGCCTCTATGGCCGGGGCACCTCGGACATGAAGGGCTTCGTCGCCGTCTGCCTGGCGCTCCTGCCCGAGATGGCGGCGGCTCCGCTCACGCGCCCGCTCCATCTCGCGATCTCCTATGACGAGGAGATCGGCTGCCTCGGCGTCCGGCCGCTCATCGCCCATCTCCGTGCGCGCGGCATCGCGCCGCTGGGCTGCTTCGTCGGCGAGCCGACCGGCATGGCGGTGGTGATCGGCCACAAGGGCAAGTACGGCGCGAAGGCCACCTTCCGCGGCCGGGCCTGCCACTCGGCGCTGGCGCCGACAGGGGTCAACGCCATCGAGTACGCGGCCCGCTTCATCGACCGGGTGCGGCTCACCGTCGAGGGCCTGGCCCGGGACGGGGCCCGCGACGACCTCTACGACGTGCCCCATACGACCGGGCTCACCGCCCTGGTCCAGGGTGGCACCGCGCTCAACATCGTGCCGGACCGCTGCACCGTCGGGTTCGAGTTCCGGGCGATCGCCGGCGACGATCCCCGCGGCCTCGCCGACACCGTGCTGGCCTATGCCCGGGACGTGCTGGTGCCGGAGATGCAGGCCCGCGATCCCGCCAGCGGCCTCACGGTCGAGCCGGTGATCGACTATCCGGGCCTCGACATCGCCCCCGATGCGCCCCTCGTCACCCTGGCCAAGCGGCTTGCCGGCCGCAACGGCCACGCCAAGGTGTCCTACGGGACCGAGGCCGGCCTGTTCCAGAGCCTCGGCGACATTCCCTCGGTGGTGATCGGCCCCGGCGACATCGCCCGCGCCCACAAGGCGGACGAATACGTCGAGGCCGGCGAACTGTCGGACTGTGCCGGCTTCCTGCGCCGCCTGATCGCGGAGAGCTGCGCCTGACCATGCGGGCGAATGAGTGCCGGCCCCGTCGTCGCCGGGCGGCCCTGCCGGCAATCGCCTGAGCATCGGGTTAATACCAACGGTCGTAGAAAACGACCTTTGGTTCTGTTCTCGAATTTT
>NZ_LABX01000322.1 GCF_001043915.1 Methylobacterium aquaticum
CGGCGAGCCGCGCCAGCGGCGGCGCTCAGGCCGCCATCAGCTTCTCGACTTCCGTCACCAGCTCGCGCAGGTGGAACGGCTTCGACAGGACCTTGGCGTCCTTCGGGGCCTTCGAATCGGGGTTGAGCGCCACCGCGGCGAAGCCGGTGATGAACATCACCTTGATGTCGGGATCGAGCTCGGTGGCACGGCGCGCCAGCTCGATGCCATCCATCTCGGGCATCACGATGTCGGTGAGCAGCAGCTCGAACGGCTCCTCGCGCAGGCGATTGTAAGCCGAGAGCCCGTTGTCGAACGAGGCCACGTCGTAGCCCGCGTTCTGGAGCGCCTTGGCGAGGAAGCGACGCATGTCGTTGTCGTCTTCCGCGAGGAGGATCTTCATGAACGAAAGTCCCGATACCGATTCGGTGCGTTCATTCCATAAAGCGGGCGCGTGGTAAACAGAGTGTTGACGCCACGCCCGCCGGACCGGCTTGCCCACGGGATTCTGGGCCGGATTCCGACGAAAGTCTCGGCCGGAGTCCCGTCCCTCGTTCCCGGTGCCGTCGGCCTTTCGGCCGGAGCCGCCGGGCGCTCGCGGCAGTGGACAGGCCCGGGCCGGGGCGCCAGATTAGCCGGATGAAGGTGCGATCCCGTCCCCCCCCCGCCCGCC
>NZ_LABX01000323.1 GCF_001043915.1 Methylobacterium aquaticum
GGCATAGGTGCGGGCCCGCAGAACGGCCTCGGAGGGCAATTGCTCGACCACGTATCCGTCCGGGCCGATGACCTGGAACACGATCTGCTGGCTGTCGGCGTCGCGTCGGTAATGGGCCCGGTCGGGCAAGGTGCCGGGGATGTCCGGCGACGGGGCGCTGCCGCGCGAGATCGTCTGCTGGGCGTCCGGGCTCAGATCGAAGGTCACCGCCGGATCGAGGGGCGGGTCTGTGGGGGCCCGGGCCGCGAGAGGGGGGCTGATCCGCACGACGGGTTCGATCGCGGCCGGCGGAAGGGCCGCGCTGAGGCTGCTGGTCTCGAACACTGTGGCGTCCTTTCGAGCGATCTATTCCCCTCCAGTTAGCCGCCCTGAGCCCTACCCAGATGTTAACGGCATGTGCGAGCTTAAGGATTGTCTTAAGGTCGCTTTTCGACAACTTGGACAATTTTATGGAAAGACGTGGGGCGGGGGTGTGGTTCGCCCGCGGCTCTTCAGCAGGGAGGGGCCACGCCCGGCGTCGGTGTTCCCAGGGGAAACCGCCGCATTCTGTCGGTGAACCGCTCGATTCCACCGCGGCCGAGACCTTAAAAACCCGTCACAGCGCGATATCGATGCTCGCCGCGGTGCCGCGCTCGGCCTGCGCATAGTCGATCTGCGCCCGCAGGTTCGACGCCATGGCGCGCACGATGCGCGACCCCAGCCCGGTGCCGCGCGGCGGGCCGGCGCCCTGCCAGCCGACCCCGTCATCCGCGACCGTGAGGCGCAAACGGCCGCCGTCGCGGCGCGCGCTGATGCGGATCTCGCCGGTGACGCCCTCCGGATAGGCGTACTTGTAGGCGTTGGTGACGAGTTCGGTGACGATCACCCCGAGGGACACCGCCTTGTCGGTCGCCATCTCGACCGGGGCGGCGTCGAGCACGATGCGGTGGCGCTGGCCGGTGGCGTTCATCGCCCCGTCGAGATCTTCCACCAGGGTCGCCAGATAGGCGTCGACCGCCACCACCCGCACGTCGTCGGAGGTGTAGAGCCGCCGGTGGATGCCGGCGATCGCCGTGATGCGGGTCTGGGTCTCTTCGAGCGCGGCGCGCGCCGAGGCGTCGGTCACGGTGTTGGCCTGCATCCGCACGAGCGCCGCCACCAGGGCCAGGCTGTTCGCCACCCGGTGGTTGACCTCGCGCAGCAGCAGCTCGGCCCGGTCGCGGGCCTCGCGCACCTCGGCCTCGGCCCGTTCCTTCTCCCGCCGGGTGCGGTCCTGGAGCACGGCGGTGGCCACCGCCTCGGCCAGCAACTCGCGAAAATGCCCTTGCAGGTCCTTCCAGACATAATCGACGGCGCCGGCCTTGAGCGCCGCCACGGCGACGCGGCTGTCCTCCGAGCCGGTGACGTAGATGACCGGCGGCGCCTCCGGCAGGCTGCGGATGCGCGGCAGGATCTCGAGGCCGGTCTCGTTCGGCATGTGGTGGTCGAGGGCGACCACGTCGAAGCGCTGCGCCGCGATCAGGGCGAGGCCCGTCTCGCCGTCGGCGGCATGCACCACCTCGCAGCCGCGGCCCGCCAGCGTGCGGGTCACCAGCCGCGCCAGCCCGGGATCGTCGTCGATGTAGAGCAGGCGGACCGGGTCGGTCACGATCACGCGCTCTCCGGAACCTGCATCACCGAGAAGAACAGGCCGAGCTGGCGGATCGCGTTGGCGAAGCCCTCGTAGTTCACCGGCTTGGTGATGTAGACGTTGCAGCCGAGATCGTAGCAGCGCTGGATCTCGCGCTGGTCGTCGGTGGTGGTCAGGATCACCACGGGCGAGCGGCGCAGGTGCGGGTTCGACTTCACCTTCTGGAGGATGTCGATGCCGGTCATGTCCGGCAGGTTGAGGTCGAGGAGGATCAGCAGCGGTCGGCCGGCATTGATCTCGCCGCTGCCATCCGGCCCGAGCAGGGCGGCCAGCGCCGAGGTGCCGTCACGGAAGGATTCGATGACGTTGTTCACCCCGGCGCGGCGGATATTCCGCTCGATCAGCCGGGCGTGGCCCTCGTCATCCTCGATCATCACGATGTGTACGGCCGGCACCTGATCCCCTCCGTCGCGCAGCCCCGAACGGAGTGCGACTCCTCGTCCTCGTGCGCCGCCGCGCCGACTGCGGGAGACGTGCTCCCGTCACACTTCTAGACCATTTTCCGGTCCGGTGGACACGCGGCAGGCGTAGAAAACCGTCCAGTCACGTTAACTTCGCGTTGCATCGTGCCTCAGCTCTGGCGCAGCGGCAGCGTCACACTGAAGGTCGTGCCGGCTCCGATCTCCGAGATGAGGTCGATCCGCCCGCCGAGCGCCCGCACCAGGGTGCGGACATGGGCGAGCCCGATCCCCTCCCCCGGCCGGTCCTGGGCGCCGGAGCGGCGGAACAGCTCGAACACCCGGGCATGGTCGCGGGCGTCGATGCCGCGGCCGTTGTCGCTCACCCGGACGATCGCGACCCCGTCCAGGACCGATCCCGTCACGGCGATCCGGCCCGGGCGGTCCCGGACCAGGTACTTGATGGCGTTGTCGATCAGGTTGCCGAAGATCTGCTCCACGGCGAGCCGGTCGGCGGTGAGGTTCGGCAGGTCGCCGATCTCGATCACCGCGCCGACCACGTCGGCCTGGTGGCGCTGCGCGTCGGCCAGCCCCTGCACCAGGGCGGTCATCGCCAGGGGCTCGGGCTGGAAATTGCGCCGCCCCTCCCGCGACAGCTTCAGGATGGCGTTGATCAGCCCGTCCATCTTGGTGATCGCCGCCTTGATGAAGCTCACCGATTCCGTGAGGTCGGCATCGATCCGCTCGGCCTGCGGCAGCCCGGCCAGGGCGGCCCGGATGTCGTCCTGGCTCGCCTCGATCTCGCTGGTGAAGCCCATGATGTTGACGAGCGGCGCCCGCAGGTCGTGGCTGACGATGTAGGCGTAGCGCTGGATCTCCTCGTTCGATTCGCGCAAGGCCGCTTCCGCCGCGCGCTGCTCGGTGATGTCGGAATGCACGCCGACCCATTCGCGGATCGCCCCGTCGGAGTCGAGCACCGGCACCGCCTGGATCGCGAAGGTGCGGTAGACCCCGTCGTGACGGCGCACCCGGTGCTCGTGGGTGTAGCGCCGGCGCTCCGCCACCGCCGCGTTCCAGGTCGCGATGCTGGCGGCCCTGTCCTCCGGATGCACCGCCTCGGCCCAGCCGTAGCCGGCATACTGCTCGGGGCCCTGCCCGGTGAGCGCGGCCCAGGCCGGCTGCTCCCCGGTCATCCGGCCATCGGGGCCGTTGGTCCAGAGCACGCCGCGCACCGCCTGGACGGCGGCGGCGAAGCGGTCCTGCTCGCGCCGCACCGAGGCGAACAGGCGGGCATTGTCCATTGCCACCGCCGCCTGGCCGGCCAAGCCCTCGATCAGGGCGGCCTCGCGGGGGCCGAAGCGCTGTGGCTCGGGATGGCCGAACAGCAGCGCTCCGAGGGTCGATCCGGTGCCGGAGACCACCGGCACCGCGAGGTAGCTGCGCACCGGCAGGTGGCCGACCGGCATGCCGCCATGGCTGCCATAGCGCGGATCCGCTGGCACGTCTTCGCT
The DNA here is from genome assembly GCF_001043915.1 of Methylobacterium aquaticum. GTDB lineage: Bacteria > Pseudomonadota > Alphaproteobacteria > Rhizobiales > Beijerinckiaceae > Methylobacterium > Methylobacterium aquaticum. The sequence goes on from NZ_LABX01000323.1 coordinate 3,579, forward strand.
GAGTACCACCCCGCCGGCCGCGAAGGTCGGGCTGAACAGAGTCGTCACCCGCGGCAGGCCGAAGCGGGTGAACGCCTCACGGGGAGCACCGGTGAGGCTGAGGAGCCGCCAATGCTCCGATCCGTCGGGTCCCTCCGGCACCCGCTCGAACAGGGCGCCATAGGCCGCCGCCGTCAGGTGGGTCGCCGCCTCCACCACCGCATCGCCGAGGCGCTGGCGATCCAGCTCGCTCGACAGCGCCGTGCCCAGACGGTTCAGAACCTCCAGGCGCTGGGTCTCGGCGCGGAGCGCCGAGGCGGCCCGCGCCCGCTCGGCCGCCCGCTCGCGCTGGCGCTGGGCCGCGCCGGCGATCTCGGCGCTCACGGCGGCCACCTCCGCCGGCACGCCTGTCAGCACCGGCGTCGCGCGGCCGAGGCCGAGGGCGATGGCCTGGTCGCGCAGGGCGTGAAGCGGCGCCGCGATGCCGCGGGCGAAGGCCAGCGCCAGGAACCCGGCGATGGCCGCCAGCATGCTACCGAGCCCGGCGAACCAGACCAGGGAGGCCCGGACGGGGGCCGCCAGCGCCTCCTCGGGCACCCCGACGGCGACACGCCAGTCCGGGATGCCGGCCCGCGCATAGGCGACGAAGAACGGCTCACCTTCGAGCGAGGCGCCGCGCCAATGGCCCTCCGGCTCGGTGGCCGTGCGCAGCGCGTCGGGTGCTGGCGTGCCGGTGAAGCGCTCCGGCAACCGGGTGCGGGTCAGCACCCGGTGGTCGCGGTCGATCACGCTCATCACCCACGCCTTCGGCACGCCGCCGGAGGCGAGCACGTCGCCCAGCCGGGTCGTCGGCAGGGAGAAGGACAGGAGGTAGAGCACCGCGTCGCCGCCGCGGCGCATCACCGGCACCGTCACCCGGAAGCGCCCGTCGACCACCCCCGAGACCGCAGGGCGGCCGCCGAGGGCGGCCGTGTCCGCGGCGTCGAGGCGCTCGGGCATCGGCTCGCTGCCGAGGTCGACCAGCCGCGTGCCGCCGGGATCGCGCAGGATCGCCGGCAGGCCGCTGCGGCGCTGCAATTCCTGCACCTGCTCGCGGAACGCCGTCACGTCGCCGCGCTGGAGCGCGTTCGAGAGGCTCAGGGCCTCCAGGGTGGCGATGAGGCTCGCGATCTCGCGGTCGATCGCCGCCGCCTCCATCCGGGCGCGGCCGAGCGCCTCGGCCTCCAGGCGCTCGCGGGCGGCACCGGCGAATTGCCACAGCGCCACGCCGCCGAAGATCAGGATCGGCACCGCCAGGCCGAGGGCGAAGATCACCAGGCGGCGGACGATCGAGCCGGGACGGGCCGAGGGGCTCGTCCCGGACGGGGCAGGCCCGGGCGGGGCGGCGGGGGCCTGCATGAGCATGTCGCGGGATCCTTACGCGCCGGGTTCGACGTAGAGCCTCCCGCCCTCGCCCAGGAATTCCGCCGATTTTTGGGCCATGCCGGCGGCGCGCTCCGCTTCGCTCAAGGGTGTGGCTTCCGCGATCACCTGGCCGGCGGCCTCCATGGCGAGCACGTCGGCGCGCAGATCCTGGGTGATCTTCATCGAGCAGAACTTTGGGCCGCACATGGAGCAGAAATGCGCGACCTTGTGGGCGTCCTTCGGCAGGGTCTCGTCGTGGTAGGCGCGCGCCGTGTCGGGATCGAGGGAGAGGTTGAACTGGTCCTCCCAGCGGAAGTCGAACCGGGCCCGCGACAGGGCGTCGTCCCTCGCTTGAGCCGCCGGGTGGCCCTTGGCGAGGTCGGCGGCATGCGCGGCGATCTTGTAGGTGACGACGCCGGTCTTCACGTCGTCGCGGTTCGGCAGGCCGAGATGCTCCTTGGGCGTCACGTAGCAGAGCATCGCGGTGCCGTACCAGCCGATCATCGCCGCGCCGATCCCCGAGGTGATGTGGTCGTAGCCCGGCGCCACATCGGTGGTGAGCGGGCCCAGCGTGTAGAACGGCGCCTCGCCGCACTCGGCGAGCTGCTTCTCCATGTTGACCTTGATCTTGTGCATCGGCACGTGGCCGGGGCCCTCGATCATCACCTGGCAGCCCTTGGCGTGGGCGATCGTGGTGAGTTCGCCGAGCGTCTCCAGCTCGGCGAACTGCGCCGCGTCGTTGGCATCGGCGATCGAGCCCGGACGCAGGCCGTCGCCGAGCGAGAACGACACGTCGTAGGCCCGGCAGATGTCGCAGATCTCGTCGAAGCGCTCGTAGAGGAACGATTCCCGGTGCCCGGCCAGGCACCAGCGCGCCATGATCGAGCCGCCGCGCGAGACGATGCCGGTGACCCGCCGCGCCGTGAGCGGCACGTGGGCGAGACGGACGCCGGCATGGATGGTGACGTAGTCGACCCCCTGCTCGGCCTGCTCGATCAGCGTGTCCTTGAACACCTCCCAGTCGAGCTTGAGCGGATCGCCGCCGACCTTCTCCAGCGCCTGGTAGATCGGCACCGTGCCGATCGGCACCGGCGCG
>NZ_LABX01000324.1 GCF_001043915.1 Methylobacterium aquaticum
TCCTGTCACACGAAAAATCGTAAAAGCGGATTTCTTGGGTCCGGCCCCTTCAGTCACGCCCAGGGCGGAACGTACGGGTCCTGGTCCCAGCCAACGAGGCCGGGACGCGGCGGGCGTGGGCACCGCGCCCGCCGCCGCGGCACACGCACAAAAGCCCGACGGATAGGCTTGTCGCAAACTCGGGTTCAGGCAGCAGAAGGGGGCTACCCGCCCCGCTTTCACGCTTTGTTCGCGATGGGAAGTCCGAAGCAGGTAGCAAGCAGCTGGTTCTGTTCCCCAACGGTCCACGTGCCCGCGAACCCGAAGCCCTTGCGCAGCCACAGCATCGCTTCGAAGCCCTGGATCGTGCGCCGCGCCGTGTGGAACGAGCGGAACCCGCCCACTCGAGGCATCGCCCGCTTGACCCGGAAGTGGTCGCTCTCGATCCCCTGCTGCAGGTGCTTGGTGACGTGGTGGATGGGCGTGCGTGGCAGCAGACCCGCCTTGCGGCTCTCGGTGATCGCGGGCGGGTACGGACTGGCTCCATCGGCGCCGATCCGGTCAGGCGCGAGAAGCGGCTGATCCTGCAGCATCTTACGAAAGAAGCGCTTAGCCGCATTGAGGCCGCGGTTGGCGGTGAGCAGGAAGTCGGCCGCCTCGCCGTACTTGTCGATGGCCCGGTACAGGTACCGCCACTGGCCCCGCACCTTGATGTAGGTCTCGTCGATCCGGACGGAG
>NZ_LABX01000325.1 GCF_001043915.1 Methylobacterium aquaticum
GGTCAGGGGTGAGGGGGCCGCGGTTCTGAGTCTGGCTCGAACCGTTGCGCTGGCAGTGTGACAACCTGCGTTCTACGCGGAAGCGTCCCACCTTCCCCCCTCTCCCCTCTCCAGGCGATCCCAGGCCTCCTTCCGAGCGCCGACTTCCCGTTTCTCCATCCCCTTTCGAGCAAAGCAGAACGGCCGTGGCGGTCTATACCGAGGTTCCGGACGAGGCGCTGGCCGCCTTCCTTGCCGCCTACGAGATCGGCGATCTCCTGTCCTACAAGGGCATCGCCGAGGGGGTGGAGAACACCAACTTCATCCTGCACACCACGACCGGCTCCTACATCCTCACCCTCTACGAGAAGCGGGTGAGGGAAGGGGACCTGCCGTTCTTCCTCGGCCTGATGCAGCATCTCGCCGCCAATGGCCTCGCCTGCCCGCAGCCGGTCCGCACCCGCGACGGCGCCACCCTGGGGCGGCTCTGCGGCCGGCCGGCGGTGATCGTCTCGTTCCTGGAGGGCGTGTCGGTGCGCCGGCCGGGCGTCAGGCATTGCCGGGCGCTGGGTGCGGCGCTCGCCGGCCTGCACGCCGCGGGGGACGGCTTTCCGATGCATCGCCCGAACGCCCTCTCGGTCGCCGGCTGGCGCCCGCTCTTCGAGGCGGCAGAGGCCGATGCCGATCGTGTCGCCCCGGGGCTGGCCGCCCGCACCCGCGCCGATCTGGATCTCCTCGAGGCGTCCTGGCCGGAGAACCTTCCCGGAGGGGTGATCCACGCCGATCTCTTCACCGACAACGTGTTCTTCCTCGGCGACGAGGTGTCGGGCCTGATCGACTTCTACTTCGCCTGCACCGACGCCTTCGCGTATGATCTGGCGATCTGCCTCAATGCCTGGTGCTTCGAGGCCGATTATTCCTTCAACCGCACCAAGGGTCAGGCGATGATCGCCGCCTACCAGGCCGTGCGCCCGCTCGAACCCCGCGAAGTCGCGGCTTTGCCGCTGCTTGCCCGCGGTGCGGCGCTCCGCTTCATGCTGACCCGCCTCGTCGATTGGCTCAACGTGCCTCCCGGCGCCCTGGTGAAGCCGAAGGACCCGCTCGAATACGACCGCCGGCTCGCCTTCCACCGGAAGGTCGCGGCGGCGGAGGAGTATGGGTGGAGTCCGGGTCCCTGAGCATCATCCGCCGACCCGATCACCGGTTCGGCGAGGACGACGAAGCAAAAGCACGGACCCGAGCAGAGGTGCGCCATGCAGCTCCGCTCGGATGTGGGCCGACGTCAGCCACGGGATCGGTCCCGAGCGACCCGGGTCATCTGCCTATGGTGTCATCTCTGACGACGAGTCGCCAGGGCGCGACGGTGTCGCGTCACAGACGGGCCAGCAACTCCGTCTTCTTCGCGGCGAATTCGGCCTCGGTCAGCACGCCCTTGCGGTGCAGCTCCGACAGGCGCTCGATCATCCCGAACACGTCGCCGCTCGGCACGCCGGACGTCTGCGACGGCTGGGACGGCGTGAAGGACTCTGTGGAGAAAGGCTCCGGCGCGAAAGCGGGTGCGGGCGCGGCCTGGGGGGCGGGGCTCGCCTCCTGCGCCGGTGCCCCGACCACCGGCAGCTCCTCCAGCCGCACCGGGCCGAACTGGCTGGTGAAGCTCAGGGAATAGGACGAGCCCTGTTGCTGCGAGACGCCGCCGATCTGGTGGTCGCCGGTGTCGTAGACGGTCACGCGGCCGTTGGATTCGATGGCGAGGCGGCGGGCCTGCGGGAAGAAGGCGTAGCGCGCGTCGTTCTGCGAGCCGGAGGTCGCCGGCTGGCCCAGGCCCTCGGGCCACCACGCGCCGCCGGATCCGGTCCAGCCGAAGCCCTGGCTCTGCGCCGGCATCGCGGTGGAGAGCGGGGCCAGCTCGTCGCAGAGCGCGACCACCCGCGCCTTGAGGCCGGCATTGAACATGTCGCCGATCATCGTCATGCCGCCGGCGGACCACTGGCCCATGCCGCCGAGATCGGGATGGTTGAACTGCGCCATCTGCCCGTGGCCGCGGGCCAGCGCGTCGAGGAGGTGGCGGACGGCGTCTGGGCTGACACCGTGGCGGGCAGCGATCGCGTCGAGGTCGGGCATCATGGAATCGGCTCCGGGGGGTCGGCTGGGCTTAGCGCAGTCCATGCCGTGGGGGAATGCCGGTCCGCCTCTGTCGAGCCGCGTCAGCCGAGGCCCGTCACCCGAATCCTTGCAGCGCCTCGCGCAGGCGACCCAGCAGCCCTCCGGGCCGCGGCGGCAGGGGCGGAATGGTCGGCGAGAGGTGCCAGGCGCCGGGATCGCTGCGCAGGTCGTGGTCGCGCAAGCCGTCGATCCGGGCGATCTTGTCGAGCAGTTCGGCCGCCACGGTCTCGGGTTCCCGGAGCACGAAGTTCACCGTGAAGCCGTCGCCGACATGGCTGCTGGTGTCGACCGGGTAGTAGTAATGCGCCTGGGTGCCGGTGATGAGGTCGATCAGCCGGTAGGTCCCGCTCAGCGTGAGCCGGTCGGCAAGCGCGATCACCCGCCGCCCGGGGGGGGCGAAGAGCAGGGTGTGGAAGGCCGAGCCGTTGGCCCCCAGGATCACCCGGTGGCGGGCGAAGAGGCGCACCTGCTCGGGGAAGCTCAGGAGTTCGGGGTGGACGATCCGCACCCCCGCGCGCTCCAGCACGGCCGTCACCGCCTCCTCGTTGGAGAAGCGCCGCACGCCGCCCCTCAGGCGGGTCTTCGAGAGGTAGACCGGCTGCGGGTCGGCATCGATCTCCTCGGGCGCGTAGTAGCCGCGCCCGATCCGCCGGCACAGATCGGCCATGACCGGGAAGGCGTAATCGTCCTGCTGGAGGGCGGCCTCGGGCACCAGCAGCGTGCGGATCCGCACCGGGCGTCCAAACGAGGCGAGGTCCATCACGGAGAGGCCCAGCCGGCCGAGGATCTCCGGGATGAACGGGGTCGCGCCCCAGTTCGCGCCGAGCCCGGGGCCATGGCAGAGCAGGGTCGGGCGCAGGCCCCGGTCGTCGAGGTCGAGGAGCGGCCAGAACCGCGCCAGGGTGTTGATGACGAAGTGGCCGTAATGCGGGTGGATCGCCCCGAGATAGAGGTAGGTGCCGTCCGGCGCGATGTCGGTCACCGGGCCCTGCGGCTCGGGCCACGCGGTGGTCTGCCAGGTCGGGGTGCGGTCGGCGCTGTGGTGATCGAGGGATTCGGGCACCATCCGGCGGGCGGCGTCGAAGATCACCGGCACCTTGTCGAGCTCGGGCACCCGCGCGAGGTAGTGGGCATCCTCGACCAGGCGCAGGGCCGGGCGGCCCTGCCGCACGTCGGCACGGCCGTAGAACGCTTCGCTCCGCTGGAGGATCATGCCGCTCTTGAGAGTCCCGTCCTTTGGCGCGGGCCGTCAGACCTGCGCCGCCGGGCTCGCATCCCCCGGCACCTCGATCACTGCCCTTAAGCCGCCGAGGGTGGCCGCGTCGAGACGCAGGCGCCCGCGATACAGGGCGGCGAGGTCGGAGACGATGGAGAGGCCGAGCCCCGAGCCGGGCTTGGTCTCGTCGAGGCGCCGGCCGCGCGCGAGCACCGCGACCCGGGCCTCCGGCGGCAGGCCCGGCCCGTCATCCTCCACCGTGACGATGAGGTGCGGGTACTCGCCCTGGCCGATCACCTCGGCGCGGATCGAGACCCGGCCATGGGCCCACTTGGCGGCGTTGTCGACGAGGTTGCCGATCATCTCCTCGAAATCCTGCCGCTCGCCGCGGAAGCGCAGGCCCGGTGTGACGCTGGTCTCGAAGGTCAGGTCCTTGTCGTAGAAGATCTTGCCGAAGGTGCGGACCAGGGCCGCCACCACCGGCTCGACATCCGTAAAAGTGCCGAGCGCGCCAGCCAGTGCCGCGGCCCGGGCGCGGTCGAGATGGTAGTTCACCTGGTCGCGCATCACCGCGGCCTGCTCGCGCACCTTCACGGCCAGCTCGCTGGTGGCGTCCCCCGCCGACGCCTCGTTGACGATGATGCTCAAGGGGGTCTTCAGCGCGTGCGCCAGATTGCCGACCTGGGTGCGGGCGCGCTCCAGGATCTCGCGGTTGGTCTCGAGGAGCAGGTTCACCTCGCCGGCGAGCGGCGCGATGTCCCGCGGGTATTCCCCCGAGATGCGGTCGGCCTCGCCGCGGCGGATCGCGCCGAGGGCCGCCCGCAGCTTGATGAGGGGGGCGAGGCCGAAGCGGATCTGCAACAGGGTGGTGAGGCCGAGCGAGAGGCCGAGCAGCGAGAAGGTGGTGGTGAGCGCGAAGGTGAAGCGCCGCATGTCGGCGGCGATCTCGTCGGAGGGGCCGGCGACCCGCACGACGTAGCGGCCCTCCTCGCCGAGATCGACGGCGCGCTCAATGATGCGCAGCGGCCGGTCGTCCTGCGCCTTGCCGTAGCCCTTGCGCAACTGCCCGGCCCCGGCCTCGCCGATCGCGTTGTCGGGCGGCTGGAGCGGCACGCCGACCAGGGAGCGCGAGGTGCGCAGGTCCCGCGGCCGGGCATTCGGCCGGCCGACCTGCCAGTACCAGCCCGACAGGGGCAGGTCGAAGCGCGGATCGCCGAGCGCCCCGAAGCTGCGCGCCTCGGAATCGGAGGGCGAGACGAGGTTGGTGGCGAGATCGTTGGCATAGACGAGGAGCCGGCTGTCGAAGGCCCGCTCGGTGGTCTCGCGGTAGAGGGTCGAGAGGATCAGCCCGGCGATCAGCAGGATCAGCGCGCTGGAGATCAGCGAGGAGACCGCCAGGCGCACCGCGATCGAGCGCTTGCGCCACGGCCGCCAGCCGAACCACCGGCGCGGGGAGGCGCGGGCGACGCCGCCGGCGAGCCCCGTCTCCGGGGGCGCCTCGGCCGCGGCGCGGCCGGGACCGGTCACGGTTGCGATCCGCCGGCGCCTGCGTCGATCAGGTAGCCGAGGCCGCGCACGGTCTGGATCAGGTCGACCGCGAGCTTCTTGCGCAGGCGCCCGACGAAGACCTCGATGGTGTTCGAGTCGCGGTCGAAATCCTGGTCGTAGAGGTGCTCGGTCAACTCGGCCCGGGAGACGACCCGGCCGGTATGATGCATCAGGTAGGAGAGCAGCCGGTATTCGTGCGAGGTGAGCTTGACCGGGCTGCCATTGACGAAGACGCGGCCGGAGCGGGTGTCGAGCACCACGGGACCGACGCTGATCTGGCTGGTGGCGTGGCCGGCGGTGCGGCGCAGGAGCGCGCGGACCCGGGCCAGCAGCTCCTCCATGTGGAACGGCTTGGTGACGTAGTCGTCGGCGCCGGCATCGAAGCCGTTGACCTTGTCGCTCCAGCGATCGCGGGCGGTGAGGATGATGACCGGCGTTTTCACCTGCGCCCGGCGCCAGCCCGACAGCACCGAGACGCCGTCGGCCTTCGGCAGGCCCATGTCGAGGATGATGCAGTCATACGGCTCGGTCTCGCCCAGGAAGGCGCCCTCCTCGCCGTCGAACGCCTTGTCGACGGCGTAGCCCGCCTCCTCCAGGGCGCTCACGACCTGGCGGTTGAGATCCCGGTCATCCTCGACCACGAGCAGGCGCACGATCCGAACCCCTCTCCGTTCAAGCTCCGGATCACCATTGTCCGGAGACTTGTCCCGACCTGGCATCCACCATCACGTGCACGAACTGGCCGTCCTTGCGCAAGGCCGTCAGCATGTAGACGAGGACTTCGTCCCGGCGACAGAGATTGGCCCGCACGATGTCGGCCCGCGGCACGGCGGCCCGGGCGGCGCGGATCGCCGCCACCGGTTCCACCACGCGCTTCTCCGCCACTGCCTCGCGCAGGTCGCCGGAGGATAGGCAGGTCTGCGTCGCCGGCTTGGCCTTGACCGACCGGGCCGGCACCGCCCCGGTGGCGGTGTCGTCCCGCTCCTCCGCGGCCGCGAGCCAGCCCGACGCACCGGCGAGGCCGACGAGGGCAGGGAGCAGGAGGAGAACGAACTGGCGCATGCCGGGACCATCGTCGCCGGGCACTGAATGCACCCTGAATACGAAAGTATCGGCCTTCCGGTCCCGACCCGGTCACATCCTCGTGTGCCGCTAGGTCAGGCCCGACCGTGCGGTGATGCGATGCGGCCGCGCGGGCGCGGCCGAACCCAGGTCCCTGTTCGGCGCCGCTGCCGCGCCGCGCGTGTGGCCGCGCGGGCGCGGCCGAACCCAGGTCCCTGTTCGGCGCCGCTGCCGCGTCGCACGTGTGGCCGCGCGGGCGCGGCCGAACCCAGGTCCCTGTTCGGCGCCGCTGCCGCGTCGCACGTGTGGCCGCGCGGGCGCGGCCGAACCGACTCGGCGGACCGGCGGTTTAGGTTCA
>NZ_LABX01000326.1 GCF_001043915.1 Methylobacterium aquaticum
CTTGAACGGAAAATGCTCTAGAGAAGCTTCGCGATTGCAATGCGATCGTGAAGCGCTCTAAGTGGGCGAAGCGTTGGCCTGCCAACGCAACTCTGCTTCGCCGGCGGCAGGATCGCGGAGCAGGGAAGCGGACCGCCGCGGGGGCGGCCCCTATCCCATCCCGGCGTCGGAGCCCATGATCTGTCCCGCCTTCGTGACTGGATACCGCCGGCCATCCCGTCAATGAAGCGCGGCCTGTCCTGGCAGATCGACGATCGCTTGCTGCGCCCGCCCTGCCATGTCCAGAATGTCTTTCAGGCTGTTCTGGCGTGAGACGGATGTTTGCAAGGAGCCGGTCGAACTCTGGCTCATCACCGTGAGACCCGTGCCGTCGCCCCTGCTCTTCTGGCTTTCGAGGGCCGCGGCGATCGCCCGCACCAGGTCGGGATCCACGACCGTCTGGGCCTTCACTGTCGCCTGGGACCCGGCTTCGGCGCCCGAGGACGGGGCGGCCGACCGTGCGGACTGATCTGCACGCGCTCCGGCACCGGCCGCGTTCGCGCCCCGCGACGACACTTGCAGCGCGAACAACGCATCCAGCGTCGAGGGCGACACCGTCACGGGTGCTGATGGGGCGTCCGGTCCGGGCCTCTCCTGAGGCGAAGGCCCGGCCGGGCCGACGGCCGCTTTCGCGGAGAGGAGACCGGACGACGACGGAGTGGTGAGAATCTGCCCGAGGAGGGATGTACCCGTAACGATCATGACATGCTCTGTTCCGACCAGCGACGCAGGCTTCGAGCCGGCTCCCGCGAGGCGGGCGCGGTCGCTTCCATCGGAGAGACTTTACGGAACGAGATCTCGCCCGATGGTGAGGCGCGTTGTTAGAATTTGATGCAACCGGCGGAATCCCGGGCATCGGCGACGATCTCCGCCGGGCCCTCCCACCGGTCTCACCCGAAACGGGCGGGCTTCCTCGTCCCGCCAGGCTCACCCGGGCAGGTTCATCCCGCCACGCTCACCCCGCCATATCGAGCGGCGGGGCGAGCCCCGCCGGCAGCGGGCTGACATAGGGCGTGCGCGCCAGCCGCTCGGCATGATCGGCCTTGGCGCGGGCGAGCAGGTCGGGGTCGCGCAGCACGTCCACGGCGGTGCCGGCCATCGCCTTGGCGACGTGGATCATGCCCTTGTGCGCCGCCGGGGTCTTGCCCTGCGCGGTCATCTGCCAGGAATGGCCGGGGGTGCCGATGGCGTAGGTCGCGCCGCGGGCCTGCACGGTCGGCACCGCCCAGCTCACGTCACCGACATCGGTCGAGCCCATCATCCGCTCACCCACCGCGCCGAGAGGCACGATCGTGTCGCAGAGCGGCGCATCCGTCACCGTCACGCCGAAGCGGCGATGGGCCGAGACGATGTCCTCAGCTGTCAGCGTCGCCCGGATCTGTTCGGCGAAGGCCCGGTCCTCGGCATCGAAGGGCGGGGGCCCCAGCCGCATCAGGTTGGCGTGCAGCGCCTGCTCCAGCGGCGGGTTCGCCAAGAGGTTCGACATCGCGCTCACCACCCGGGTCGTCACCGTGGTCTCGGTCATCAGCGCGGCGCCTTGCGCGATCGTCTCCACCCGGGCCGCGAGGGCGAGGAGGCCCGGCAGGTCGGCGGCGCGCACGAGGTAGCGCACGGTGGCGCCGGCCTGGACCACGTTCGGGGCGATGCCGCCGGCATCGAGATAGGCGTAATGCACCCGCGCGTCGCTCGGCATGTGCTCGCGCATGTAGTTCACGCCGACATTCATCAGCTCGACCGCGTCGAGGGCCGAGCGGCCGAGATGCGGGGCGGCGGCTGCGTGCGAGGCCCTGCCCGCGAAGCTGACGTCGAGAAGCTGGATCGCCAGCGAAACCGGCTCCCAGATCGCCACGAACGGGCCCGGATGCCAGGTGATCGCCACGTCGACATCGGAAAAGACGCCGTCGCGCACCATGAAGGTCTTGGCGGCCCCGCCTTCCTCGGCCGGGCAGCCGTAATAGCGCACGCGGCCGGGCAGACCTTGCGCGGCGAGCCAGTCCTTGACCGCGGTGGCGGCAAGCAGCGCGCCGGCGCCGAGCAGGTTGTGACCGCAGCCATGGCCGGCGCCCTCGCCGGGCCGGGGCCGGTGCTCGGCCACGCCCGCCTCCTGGCTCAGGCCCGGCAGCGCGTCGTACTCGCCGAGGAGCGCGATGACCGGGCCGCCCTCCCCGGCCTCGCCCATCATCGCGGTCGGAATGCCGCCGATCCCGTCCGTGACCCGGAAACCCTGGGCGTGGAGCATCGCGGCATGTTCGGCTGCCGAGCGCACCTCCCGGAAGTTGAGTTCCGGCATTTCCCAGACCCGGTCGGAGAGGGCGACGAAGTCCGCCGCATGCGCCTCGACGGCCCGCCAGATCGCCTCGCTGTTGTGCATGTGTCCTCGCGACTCCGGGGTCGTGTTCTTCGGGAGCCCGGTCGTTCCTGCTCCCCGCCCCTTGTCGCACGATGGAGGCCGGGCGCCATGCGCCCGGCTCGGCTCAGGGCTGCGCGGGCCCGCCGCACAGAAACATCAGGGCGGCGGGATGCGGCCGGGCGGGGTGCCGCGGATCAGCGCCATCACGGCCTCGTCGCGCTCGGAGATCAGGCGGGCGCCGCGCTGGAAGCTCAAATAGGCCCAGAGCCAGCGCAAGGTGACGACGAGGCGGTTGTGGAAGCCGACAAGCAGGTAGACGTGGGCGACGCCCCAGACCACCCAGGCCGGGAACCCCTTGAGCTTGACGTGGTCCCACTGCACCACGCCGGAATTGTGCCCGATGATCGCCAGGTTGCCGCGGCTGCGGAAGCGGAACGGCTTCGGCGCCTTGCCGTGCAGGATGCGGTCGCGCAGGGCCCGGCCGAGATAGCGGCCCTGCTGGTCGGCGACCTGCGCGAGGCCCGGCAGGGGCTTGCCGTCCTCGGCCTTGGTCATGGCGAGGTCACCGAGCGCATAGATCCCCGGGCGGCCGATCACCGCTAGGTCGGGTCCCACCGGCACGTGGCCCGCGCGCGTCGTCTCGACCCCGAGCCATTCCCCCGCCGACGAGGCGCGCACGCCCGCCCCCCAGACGATCGTGGCGGCCGGGATCAGCTTGCCCGCCACGGTGACGCCCTCCTCCGATACGTCCTCGACGGCGTGCTCGGTCAGCACCGTGACGCCGAGCCGCTCCAGCGCTTGCCGCGCATAGGCCGACAGGTCCTCCGTGAAGGTGCCGAGCACCCGGGGCGCCGCCTCGATCAGCAGGATCCGGGCCGTCTTCGGGTCGATGCGGCGGAAATCCTGCGACAGGGCGTGGTGGGCGAGGCCCGCGATGGCGCCGGCCATCTCCACCCCGGTCGGGCCACCGCCGATCACCGCGAAGGTCAGCAGCCGCTCGCGGGCGACCGGATCGTCCTCGCGCTCCGCCGCCTCGAAGGCCAGCAGCACCCGGGCCCTGATCCGGCGGGCATCGTCGAGGGTCTTGAGGCCAGGGGCAAAGCGCTCCCATTCCGGGTGGCCGAAATAGCTGTGAGTGGCGCCGGTGGCCAGCACCAGGGTGTCGTAGGGAACGCGGGCGCCGTCGCGCAAGCGCACCGTGCGGCCCTCCGTGTCGACGCCCACGACCTCGCCCATCAGCACGCTGACATTGCGGTCCCAGCGCAGGATCGCCCGGATCGGCTCGGCGATCTCGCCCGGCGCGATCACCGCGGTGGCGACTTGATAGAGCAGCGGCTGGAACAGATGGTGGTTGCGCCGGTCGATCAGCGTGACGGCGATCCCCTCGGCCCCGCCGAGGCCCCGCGCCGTGGTGAGGCCGCCGAACCCGCCACCGACGATCACCACCCGGTGCTGTCCCGCGGCCGCAGGCGGGGCCGTTTGCGCTCTGTCCAGCGGAGCGGGGTCGAGAGGGGTGCGGTGCAGGGTCTCGGACATGCGGCTCTCTCGCGGCTCCCTCGGGCGGTTGCGGCAGCCCGGCCGATGCGCGTTCCCGGAGGACCCGCCGCGCCGGGGCTTGCCGAGGCGACACTGTGACCCAAGGTTACGAGGCTGGCGAGGGCTGCGGGCTGCCCCTTTGTGCCCCCCTGCCGCGGGCTCCGAGCGCTACGAGCCAATCCCGGACCCTTGAACGTCGGTCCGGTGCGTCCCGGACCACTGGACCGCGGCAATTTCACAGCCGAATTTTGTATAAACCGACATACCTCGACGGCAGGCCGGATTTCCGCTACCCGTGCGGCGGACGACGCGCCCTTGAGGGAGAGACATCATGGCCGACGCCACCGCCACCTCGGAGACCGGCCGCCGGATCGGTCACGGCCGGGTCTACGAGTCGATCACCGAGACCATCGGCAACACCCCGCTGGTGCGCCTCAACCGCCTCGCCAAGGAGCGCGGGATCGACGCCGAGATCCTGCTGAAGCTCGAGTTCTTCAATCCGATCTCGTCGGTGAAGGACCGCATCGGCGTCAACATGATCGACGCCATGGAAGCCTCGGGCGTCCTGAAGCCTGGCGGCACCCTGGTGGAGCCGACCTCCGGCAATACCGGCATCGCGCTGGCCTTCGTGGCCGCCGCCCGCGGCTACCGGCTGATCCTGGTGATGCCCGAGACGATGTCGCTCGAGCGGCGCAAGATGCTGGCCTATCTCGGGGCCGAACTGGCGCTGACCCCCGGCCCGCAGGGCATGAAGGGCGCAATCGCCAAGGCCGAGGAACTCCTGGGTGAGATCCCGGGCGCGATCATGCCCCAGCAGTTCAACAACCCGGCGAACCCCGAGATCCACCGCAAGACCACCGCGGAGGAGATCTGGGCCGACACCCAGGGCCAGCTCGACGCCTTCGTGGCGGGCGTGGGCACCGGCGGCACCATCACGGGCGTCGGTCAGGTGATCAAGCAGCGCCTGCCGTCGCTCCGCGTCATCGCGGTCGAGCCGGAGGATTCCCCGGTCCTGTCGGGCGGCCAGCCCGGCCCGCACAAGATCCAGGGCATCGGCGCCGGTTTCGTGCCCGGCGTGCTCGACCGCGGCGTGATCGACGAGGTGGTGACGGTCTCCAACCAGACCGCCTTCGACACTGCCCGCCTGCTCGCCCGGATCGAGGGCATCCCCGGCGGCATCTCGACCGGCGGCAACGTCGCGGCGGCCCTCGAAGTCGCGGCCCGGCCGGAATTCAAGGGCAAGCGGATCGTGACGGTCGCCTGCTCGTTTGCCGAGCGTTACATCTCGTCGGCCCTGTTCGAGGGCCTGTAAGACGTCGAGGGGTGGGGCCGTCCGGGGCCCCACCGTCCCTGACGGCCCGTCCGCGCCGTCGCAGAGGCTCATCCTGACAGGGACGTCGGACCGCCTACGCCACCAATTCGGGGCGACGCTCCTCGTCGCACGCCGCCCGGCGGAACAACGCCGCGCAACGCGACTCGCGGTGGACGCTCAGGATCGACGCCCGGTCGATATCGGGATTGTCGGCCAGGATGCGGCGGACGTCCTCGACGAGCCGGCCGTAACGCTCGGCGTCGTAGCCGCTCTCGAGCGGGCTGACGGCGATATACGCTTCCACCACCAGGACCTTCTCGGCCTTCTCGCGCGAGACTTCGGCGGCGATCCAGGCGGATTTGACGAGACGGTTGGGATTGACCATCGGCGTACCTCCATTCGCGTCGGGCCGCTCTGCGTCGGCTTGGTGAATGCGAGACTGCGACACATTGCGCCCTCTGCCAACTCCGCAGTCGCTGCAAAGCTCCGTTATGTCGCAGGGAAATCATGCGCCAGGCGCATGGGTCGAGGGATTAAAGCGGCAGCACCCCGTCGCTCTTCACCTCCTCCATCACCGCGTAGGTGCGGGTGTTGTTGACCCCCGGCAGCGACAAAAGCCCCTCGCCGAGGAAGCGCCGATAGGCCGGCATGTCGGCGACGCGGGCCTTGACGAGGTAATCGAAGCCGCCCCCGACCATGTGGCATTCCAGCACCTCGGGCGCGCGCCGCACGGCGGCGGCAAAGCGCGCGAAGGCGTCGGGCGTGGTCTTGTCGAGGGAGACCTCGACGAAGACGAGCAGGCTGAGCCCCAGGAGATGCGGATCGAGCCGGGCACCGAACCCCGTGATGACCCCGTCCTTCTGCAACCGGCGCAGCCGCTCGCCGGTGGCGGTGGGCGACAGGCCGACCCGCTCGGCCAGCTCGACGTTCGGGATGCGGCCCTCGCGCTGGAGGATCTTCAGGATCTGCCGATCGACCCGGTCGAGCCCGTCCGTCATTCTCTCTCCGAAACCTCGGTGTTGCCGCCGATCCTGCGGCAATCCGGCGATATGCGCCATCGAAGCGCGGCGAAAGGCCGAATACGCTGAGGATCGTCATCAGCCGCCCGGACCGCCCCGATGCCCGCCC
>NZ_LABX01000327.1 GCF_001043915.1 Methylobacterium aquaticum
CCTGGGCGATGACGGGGTCGTGCATTTCGACGCCGCCGGAGTGGTGACGGACGTCGCGACGCTCGACGCCACCCTCGGCGGGGACGACGTGATCGCGGCCGGCGAGGGCGACAACGTCGTGGTGGGCGGCTCCGGCAGCGACCAGGTGACGACGGGCTCGGGTGCGGACGTGATCCTGGGCGATGCGGGCGAGGTGAGCGTTGCGGCCGGTCGCCTGGTGCGGATCGCCACGACCGATCCGACGCTCGGCGGCGACGATCGTATTGCCGCCGGCGCCGGCGACAACCTGGTGATCGGCGGCTTCGGTGCCGACACGGTCACGGCGGGGGCGGGGGCCGACGTGGTGCTCGGCGACAACGGCTTCGTGGTGTTCACGGACGGTGTGCGCAGCCAGGTCGTCAGCACCGATCCGGATGCGGGCGGGGCCGACAGCCTGGCGGCGGGCGACGGCGACAACATCGTCATCGGCGGTGTCGGCGGCGACACGATCACGCTCGGGACCGGGACCGATCTGGTGCTCGGCGACGACGGCCAGGTGGTCGTCTCGGCGGGCGTGCGGTCGGTGGTGGCGAGCCTCGACCCGCAGGTCAGGGGCGACGACCGCATCACCGGCGGCAACGGCGACAAGGTGGTGATCGGCGGGGCCGGCAACGACGGCGTCACCCTGGGCCACGGCGCCAGCATGGTGCTGGGCGACGCCGGCGTGGTGCGCTTTGCGGCGGGGATCCGGGCGGAGGTGAGCAGCACCGATCCGACCGTGGGCGGCGGCGACACGATCGTGATCGCGGGCGGCGACGCGGTCGTCCTGGCCGGGATCGGCGGCGACGCGGTGACGACCGGAGCGGGATCCGATCTCATCCTGGGCGATGACGGGGTCGTGCATTTCGACGCCGCCGGAGTGGTGACGGACGTCGCGACGCTCGACGCCACCCTCGGCGGGGACGACGTGATCGCGGCCGGCGAGGGCGACAACGTCGTGGTGGGCGGCTCCGGCAGCGACCAGGTGACGACGGGCTCGGGTGCGGACGTGATCCTGGGCGATGCGGGCGAGGTGAGCGTTGCGGCCGGTCGCCTGGTGCGGATCGCCACGACCGATCCGACGCCCG
>NZ_LABX01000328.1 GCF_001043915.1 Methylobacterium aquaticum
CGGCCGGGTCCGGGTCGGCCAGCCGGTCCATGTCCGGGTCGATGCCTGGCCCGACCGCGACATCCTCGGCACCGTCGAGAGCCTGTCGCCGGCCTCCGGCTCGGTGTTCAGCCTGTTGCCGCCGGACAACGCCACCGGCAACTTCACCAAGATCGTCCAGCGCCTGCCGGTGCGGGTGCGGGTGCCCGAGGAGGTCGCCCGCGAGGGCCTGCTGCGGCCGGGCCTTTCGGTGGTGGTGCGGGTCGACACCCGCGGCCTCGACGAGACCAAGCCGCCGGCCCCGATCGAGCCGCATCCGGCGGTGTCGGAGGGGAAGGCCGCAGGCCTGTCGGTGCGGACGGCGGGGCGGTGAGCCAGAGCAGACAATCGTAGAGCGCGGGATTCCTTCTCCCACACGGGAGAGGGGAGACGCGCCTTAACATCGTCAAGTCGAGTCAAACGGACTTCCCTCACTCTACCATCCAGCAGGCACTCAACGACATGGCCGCGACCCCCGCGCCCGCCGACGCGCCGATCGACCGCCGCCGCATGGTGGCGTTCGTCTGCATGGTGTTCGGGATGTTCATGGCGATCCTGGACATCCAGATCGTCTCGGCGTCGCTCGCCGAGATTCAGGCCGGCCTCTCGGCCTCGGCCGACGAGATCCCGTGGGTGCAGACGAGCTACCTCATCGCCGAGGTGATCTCGATCCCGCTGTCGGGCACCCTGTCGCGGGTGCTCTCGACCCGCTGGATGTTCGTGATCTCGGCCGGCGGCTTCACGCTGATGAGCCTGATGTGCGCCACCTCGTCGTCGATCGGCGAGATGATCCTGTGGCGCGCCGCGCAAGGCTTCATCGGCGGCGGCATGATCCCGACGGTGTTCGCCTCGGCCTTCACCATCTTCCCGGCCTCGAAGCGCAGCATCGTCTCGCCGATGATCGGCCTCGTGGCGACGCTCGCGCCGACCATCGGCCCGACGGTCGGCGGCTATCTCACCGACCTGTTCGACTGGCACTGGCTGTTCCTCGTCAACATCCTGCCGGGCATCTTCGTCACGGTCTCGACCTACCTGCTGGTCGATTTCGACAAGCCGAACCTCGACCTGCTCAAGCGCTTCGACTGGGCCGGCCTCGGCCTGATGGCGGCGTTCCTCGGCTGCCTCGAATACGTGCTGGAGGAAGGACCGACCCACGACTGGTTCCAGGAGGAGGCGATCTTCGCCGCCGCGATCGTCTGCGCGGTCGCCTGCATCGGGTTCTTCTGGCGGGCGCTCACCGCCGAGCAGCCGATCGTGGATCTGCGTGCCTTCTCGGACCGCAACTTCGCCGGCGGCTGCCTGTTCAGCTTCGTCATGGGCATCGGCCTCTACGGCCTGACCTACCTGTATCCGGTCTATCTCGGCCGGGTCCGTGGCTACTCGGCGCTCCAGATCGGCGAGACGATGTTCGTCTCCGGCCTGTGCATGTTCGCCACCGCGCCGATCGCCGGGCGGCTCTCGGCCAAGGTCGATCCGCGGATCATGATGGCGATCGGCTTCACGGGCTTTGCCGCCGGCACCTGGATCGTCACCGGCATCACCAAGGACTGGGATTTTTACGAATTGTTGTGGCCGCAGGTCCTGCGCGGCTGCTCGCTGATGCTGTGCATGATCCCGATCAACAACATCGCGCTCGGCACCCTGCCGCCGGCCCGGATGAAGAATGCGTCCGGCCTCTACAACCTCACCCGCAACCTCGGCGGCGCGGTGGGCTTGGCCCTCATCAACACCGCGCTCAACGACCGCTGGGACCTGCACCTCGCCCGTCTGCACGAGCGCTTCACCTGGACCAACCCGATGGTGCTGGAGCGCCTCGACAGCATGGCCAAGGGCTTTGCCGGGCTCGGCGGCAACCCGGACGCCATGGCGCTGAAGGCGATGATGAACACCGTGCGGATGCAGGGGCTGCTGATGAGTTTCTCCGACGTGTTCCTGATCCTGACCGTGCTGTTCGTGCTGATGGCCTGCGCCACGCCGATGATCCGCCGGCCGCGCCCGGGCGGGGCAGGAGCCGACGCGCATTGACCGGGGCTCAGCCTTCCTGATCCGGCGTGTCCGGCGGCGGCTGGGCTGCCGCCTCGTCGCAGCCGCAGCGGTGCATCGCCTCGCGCCACACCTTCGTGAGATCGTAGGGACCGTAAGACGCCTCGATGACCAACCCGCCGGCCGCCGCCGCGGCCAGGGCGTCGCACAGGTCCGGCGTCGCCAGCGCGGCGGCAGCATCGAGCAAGGGGAGGCTCACATCCTGCTCGAGCGCACGGATCAGGGCCGGGATGACGGATCGGTCGCCCCGCACGGCGAGACCTTCGATCGCCTCAAAGCGGATGATGTGGTTGCCGTCGTCGAGACGCGCCTGGAGCGCCGCCCGGAGGGCCGGGCCATCGGCGGTGGTCAGGCCCCCGAGGCCGAAGGTCGCCCAGTCCCGGACATCGTCGTCGGCATCGCGGGACAGGGCGATGAGCCCGTCCACCGCCTCGGGCGTCTCCTGACCGCCGAGGGCGAAGGCCACGCCGAAGCGGATGTCGGCGTCGGGATGGTCCAGCACCCTGAGGAGGAGCGGAACGGCTCCGGGATCGCCCAGATGCCCGAGGGCGATGCAGACCTCGCTCAGGACATCCGGGTCATTCGGCCCGGCGATCTCGGCCGCCAGCAGGTCGGCGAGCCCTCGAAAGCGCTCCGCGACGAAAACCGGCGTGAACCCGACCTCTGCATGCCCGAGCTGGCCGAGCACCGCCGCCCCGACCCGGCGCCGGAGCGGATCCGCGTCGCGGCACGCGGCGAGGGAGGCGTCGAGAACCTCGCGGCTGCCCAGGTCGTGCAGGGATCTGATGGCATCCCGCCCGGTCGGAGGCTGCGATCCGGGCGGCTCGCACTCCTCGTCGATGCCCACCATCGCGGCGGCGATCACCATGTCGATCTCGTCGCGCACCATCGGCCGATCCACCCCGGCGGCGATCGGCCCGACCGGCCCGACGCCCGCACCGTGGATCCGTCGCGCCGGCGCCCGGGTCAAGGCGAGCCACACCGTCGACGGAGTGCCACGGACAAAAGCGCCTCCCCCCGGATGGAGAGAGACGCCAAGTCTGCGACACGTCTCGGGAGGAGATGCGGAGGCCGCCCGGGTCGAAGGACGCAGCGGGCGGAATCAACGCGTGTCGATGGGAGAAATACACCTCTTCCGCGCAGCCCCACAAGTCGCCGCGGCCCTCGACCTTGGTCCTAGAGGGGCGAGGGGAGGTTACACCTGCGTCAACTGTTCCAGACTGGGCGGGAGCGGCCTGCGCGAGGAACGGCCGCCGGTGCTTCCCAGGGAGACCCGACCCGCGATAAGGATCGGGTTCCCGCCCGCCCGCGCCGCCCGGACGACGTGACGACGCCTGCTCCCTCCACGAC
>NZ_LABX01000329.1 GCF_001043915.1 Methylobacterium aquaticum
GCGCCGGCCGGGCCGGGCGGCGCGGGCGGTGATGGAGGACGGCACCCACGTGCTGCTGGCCGGCGCCGGGGCGGAGGAATTCTGCCGCGGCCACGGCCTCGAGATGGTCGAGCCCGGCTTCTTCTCGACCGAGGCGCGCCGCCGTCAGCTCGACTCGGCGCAGGCCGGCGGGCGGGTCAGCCTCGACCACGACGAAACGGCGCCCCTCGACGAGCGCCAGAAGTTCGGCACCGTCGGCGCCGTGGCGCTCGACCGGCACGGCCACCTCGCGGCGCTCACCTCCACCGGCGGCATGACCAACAAGCGGCCCGGCCGCATCGGCGATACGCCGCTGATCGGCGCCGGCACCTATGCCGACGACCGCACGGCGGCGGTGTCCTGCACCGGCACCGGCGAGGTCTTCATCCGGGCGGCGGCCGCCTACGACGTCTGCGCCCGCATCGCCTATGCGGGCCTCGGCCTCGACGCGGCGGCGGAGGCGACGATCCGCGACGGGCTGACGCCGCTCGGCGGCCAGGGCGGCCTCATCGCGGTCGATGCGCGGGGCCATGTCGCCATGCCGTTCAACACCGCGGGGATGTATCGCGGCCTCGTCCGGGCCGGCGACACCCCGACGACCGCGATCTTCTGAGTGCCGACCGTGCCGCCTTCCGCTTCCCCCTCCCCTCCCCCGTCGCCGATCCTGCCCGACCGGCGCATCCTGTCGGTCTCCGATCTCAGCGTGCGCTTCACCACCTCCGAGCGAACGGTCGAGGCGGTGCGCCACCTGTCCTTCCACGTCGAGGCCGGGGAGACCCTGGCGATCGTCGGCGAATCGGGCTCGGGCAAGTCCGTCACCTCGCTGGCGCTGATGCGCCTCGTCGCGCATGGCGGCGGCACGATCGCCAGCGGGCGGATGCTGTTTCGCCGCCGCTCCGGCGCGATCCTCGACCTGGCAGACGCCTCCAATGCCGAGATGCGGGCCTTGCGCGGCGCCGAACTCGCGATGATCTTCCAGGAGCCGATGACCTCGCTCAACCCGGTCTTCACCGCCGGCGAGCAGATCGCGGAATCGATCCGGGTGCACCAGGGCAAGGGGCACGGCGCCGCCCGCGCCGAGGCCCTGCGGATGCTCGATCTCGTGCGGATTCCGGAGGCCCGCAACGTGCTGACGCGGTTTCCGCATCAGCTCTCCGGCGGCATGCGCCAGCGGGTGATGATCGCGATGGCGCTCGCCTGCCGGCCGCAGCTCCTCATCGCCGACGAGCCGACGACGGCCCTCGACGTCACCATCCAGGCCCAGATCCTCGAACTGATCCGCAGCCTCCAGGACGAGATGAAGATGGGCGTCGTCTTCATCACCCACGACATGGGCGTGGTGGCCGAGGTCGCCGACCGGGTGCTGGTGATGTTCCGCGGCGACAAGGTCGAGGAGGGCGCGGCTCCTGCCCTCTTCGCGGCCCCGCGCCACGCCTACACCCAGGCGCTGCTCGCCGCCGTGCCGCGGCTGGGCGCCATGGCGGGCAGCGACCTGCCGCGCAAGTTCGACTTGCTGCGGCCCGAGGCGACCGAGACCCCGGCCGTCGCGGCGACGCAGGATGCAGCCCAGGATCACGCAGCCCAGGATACCCGCCGGCCGGGCCCGCCGATCCTGCGGGTGCGCGATCTCGTCACCCGGTTCGACATCCGCGGCGGCCTGCTCAACCGGGTGCGCCGGCGCGTCCACGCGGTCGAGCGGATCAGCTTCGATCTCGCCTCCGGCGAGACCCTGGCCCTCGTCGGAGAGTCGGGCTGCGGCAAGTCGACGACCGGCCGCTCGCTCCTGCGCCTCGTCGAGAGCCAGAGCGGCTTGATCGAGTTTGCTGGCGAGAACATCCGCGACCTTCCTCCGAACAAGCTTCAGGCACTCCGAAAAAACATCCAGTTCATCTTCCAGGACCCCTACGCCTCCCTCGATCCGCGCCTGACCGTCGGCTTCTCGATCATGGAGCCGCTCTTGGTGCACGGCACGCCCCGGCGCGAGGCCGAGGCGCGGGTGGCCTGGCTGCTGGAGCGGGTCGGGCTGACCCCGGCGCAAGGGCTGCGCTATCCGCACGAATTTTCCGGCGGCCAGCGCCAGCGCATCGCCATCGCGCGGGCACTCGCGCTCAACCCGAAGGTGATCGTCGCCGACGAGGCGGTCTCGGCCCTCGACGTCTCGATCCAGGCCCAGATCGTCAACCTGATGCTCGATCTTCAGCGCGAGCTGGGCCTGTCCTACCTGTTCATCTCGCACGACATGGCGGTGGTGGAGCGGGTGAGCCACCGGGTCGCCGTGATGTTCCTGGGCCAGATCGTCGAGATCGGGCCACGCCGGGCGATCTTCGAGAACCCGCAGCATCCCTACACGAGGAAGCTCATGGCGGCGGTGCCGGTCGCCGATCCGGAAAGGCGCCACGCCAAGCCGCGCGGCCTCCTCACCGGGGAGATTCCGAGCCCGGTCCGGGCGCTCGGCGACGAGCCGGAGGTGGCGCCGCTGGTCGAGGTCGGCCCCGGCCACTGGACCGCCCGCCATACGGTCGGCGGGCTCGCTGCCTGACAGATTCCAAGAAAGGACTCCTCATGACCCGAGGCACAACGATGATCGCGCGCGCTCTCCTCGCCACCGGCCTGCTCTGCAGCCTCCTGACCCCCGCCCTCGCCGCCGGCGACCCTGTCCTCGTCCTCGGCAACCAGCCCGAGACGCTCGACCCCTACAACACCAACACCACGCTGACCACTGCCGTCACCAAGTCGTTCTACGAAGGTTTGTTCGAGTTCGACAAGGACCTGAAGGTCCGGAACGTGCTGGCCGAAAGCTACGAAGTCTCTCCCGACGGCCTCGTCTACACCTTCACGCTGCGCGAGGGCGTGAAATTCCACGACGGCACGGTCTTCGACGCGGCGGCCGTGAAGGCGAACCTGGAGCGGGTGCTGAACCCCGACAACCGCCTCGCCCGCTACAACCAGTTCAACCGGATCAGGA
Source organism: Methylobacterium aquaticum (assembly GCF_001043915.1). GTDB lineage: Bacteria > Pseudomonadota > Alphaproteobacteria > Rhizobiales > Beijerinckiaceae > Methylobacterium > Methylobacterium aquaticum. Next base: position 2,984 of record NZ_LABX01000329.1, read on the forward strand.
CGGTCGAGGTCGTCTCGCCTTCCGTGGTGCGGATCACCCTCAAGGAATCCTTCGGCCCCTTCATCAACTCGCTCGCCCACGCCTCCGCGGCGATGATCTCGCCGACCGCGCTCCAGAAATGGGGCAAGGACATCGCCTTCCACCCGGTCGGCACCGGTCCGTTCACCTTCGTCGAGTGGAAGCAGACCGATTCGGTCAAGGGCGCGAAATTCGCCGATTACTGGCAGGCCGGGCTGCCGAAGGTCGACGGCATCATCTGGAAGCCGGTGCCGGAGAACGGCACCCGCGCGGCGATGCTCCAGACCGGCGAGGCCGATTTCGCCTTCCCGCTCCCCTACGAGCAGGCCAAGACGCTTGGTGAGAACAAGAAGCTGAAGGTCATCGCACAGGATTCGATCATCGAGCGCTATGTCAGCATGAACATGCTGCAGAAGCCGTTCGACGACCTGCGCGTGCGCCAGGCGATCAACTATGCGATCAACAAGGAGGCGCTCGCCAAGGTGGCGTTCAGCGGCTATGCCAGCCCGGCCAAGGGGATCGTGCCGGCCGGCGTGCTCTACGCCCACCCGATGAGTGCCTGGCCCTACGACCCGGCCAAGGCGCGCCAACTCCTGAAGGAAGCCGGCTACGCCAACGGCTTCGAGACCATTCTGTGGAGCGCCTACACCACCAGCACGGCGCAGAAGGCGATCCAGTTCGTCCAGCAGCAGCTCGCCCAGGTCGGCATCAAGGTGCAGACCCAGGCACTCGAGCCCGGCCAGCGCGTCGAGTGGGTGCAGACCGCCCCCGATCCGAAGACCGCCCGCGTCCGGATGTACTATGCCGGCTGGTCTTCCTCGACCGGCGAGGCCGACTGGGCCCTACGCCCGCTCTTTTCCACGGAAGCCTGGCCGCCCAAGCTCAACAACACCGCCTATTACAGCAACCCCGAGGTCGACGCCCTGATCGCCAAGGCACTCACCTCGACGAAGGACGCCGAGAAGGCAGAACTCTACGCCAAGGCGCAGGAGCTGATCTACAAGGACGCGCCCTGGGCGCCGCTGGTGGTGGAGCAGAACCTCTATGCCACCTCGTCCCGCCTGTCCGGCGTGGTGGTCATGCCCGACGGCAACATCGACAGCCGTCAGGTCGCGGTCGCGCCATAAGGCTCGTCCGGGCGCTGCCGCGCGGCGGCGGCGCCCTCCCTGTCCCTCCCCGTGACCGGCGCCATGCTGACCTTCTTCCTCAAACGGCTCCTCGGCCTCCTGCCGACGCTCGCGATCGTCGCGGTGCTGGTCTTCCTGTTCGTCCATATGCTGCCGGGCGATCCGGCGCGGCTCGCCGCGGGCCAGGATGCCGACCAGCAGACCGTGGAACTGGTGCGCGCCGAACTCGGCCTCGACCGCCCGCTCCCGGTGCAGTTCGGCCGCTACGTCCTGAATCTGGGACAAGGCGATCTCGGCACCTCGATCCGCACCCGGCGCCCGGTCGCGGCTGAGATCGGCGAGCGCTTCCTGCCGACCCTGCTCCTGACGCTGACCAGCATGGCCTGGGCGGTGGCGTTCGGGCTCGTCATCGGCATCGTCTCGGCGGTCTACCGCAACGAGTGGCCGGACCGGCTCGGGATGACGCTCGCGGTCTCCGGCATCTCGTTCCCGGCCTTCGCGCTGGGGATGCTGCTGATGCAGATTTTTTCGGTCGGCCTCGGCTGGCTGCCGACCGTCGGCGCCGGCTCGTGGAAACACTACATCCTGCCATCCCTGACCCTCGGGGCGGCGGTGGCCGCCGTGATGGCGCGCTTCACCCGCGCCTCCTTCGTCGAGGTGCTGGGGGAAGATTTCGTCCGCACCGCCCGGGCCAAGGGGCTGACGGAGCGGGTCGTCATCGCCAAGCACGCCCTGCGCAACGCCCTCATCCCGGTCGTCACCATGATGGGGTTGCAATTCGGCTTCCTGCTCGGCGGCTCGATCGTCGTCGAGGCGGTGTTCAACTGGCCGGGCCTCGGCCGCCTGCTCGTCGATTCCGTCAATCAGCGGGACTATCCGGTGATCCAGGCATTGGTGCTGCTGTTCTCGCTCGAATTCATCCTGATCAACCTCGTCGTCGACGTGCTCTACGGGCTGATCAACCCGACCATCCGCTACAAGTGAGCCGGCCGTGACTGACACCGCTCCTGCCGCCACCCGGGCCGTCGCCGCATTGCCATCCGGCGTGCGGACTCCCTGGTCCGAGTTCTGGCGCAAGTTCCGCCGTCAGCCCGTCGCCGTCCTGGCCCTCGCCTTCGTGGTGGTGCTGGTGGCGCTCGCGATTCTGGCACCCTGGATCGCCCCCTACGACGCGGAGAATTTCTTCGATTACGACCGGCTCAACGAGGGACCGTCCCTCGCGCATTGGCTCGGCGTCGATCCCCTCGGGCGCGACATCCTGAGCCGCATCCTCGTCGGCGGGCGGATCTCGCTCGCCACCGGCTTCCTGTCGGTGGCCATCGGCGGCCTCGTCGGCACGGTGCTGGGGCTGCTGGCCGGCTATTACGAGGGCTGGTGGGACCGCATCGTCATGCGCCTGTCCGACGTGCTGTTCGCCTTCCCGGGCATCCTGCTCGCGCTTGGCGTCGTGGCGATCCTCGGCAGCAGCCTCGTCAACGTGGTGGTGGCGGTGTCCGTCTTCAGCGTGCCGGCCTTCGCGCGGCTGGTCCGCGGCAACACCCTGGTGCTCAAGCGCGCGACCTATGTCGAGGCCGCCCGCAGCATCGGCGCCTCGGACCGCACCATCCTGCTGCGCCACATCCTGCCCGGCACGGTCTCGTCGATCGTGGTCTACGTCACGATGCGGCTCGGCACCTCGATCATCACCGCGGCGAGCCTGTCCTTCCTCGGCATGGGCGCGCAGCCGCCGACGCCCGAATGGGGCGCGATGCTGAACGACGCCCGCGCCGACATGGTCTCCTCGCCCCACGTCGCGATCTTTCCGAGCCTGGCGATCTTCCTCACCGTGCTCGCCTTCAACCTCCTGGGGGATGGCCTGCGCGACGCCCTCGACCCCAAGCTCGACCGCGCATGACCGACATCCCTCCCCGCATCGGGCTGCGGCCGAGCGGCCCGCGCGACGCGATCACCGATGTGGTCGGCGTCACCGTCGGCCACTGCACCCTGGCCGAGGGCGCGATCCAGACCGGCGTGACGGTGATCCGCCCGCATCCGGGCGACCTCTACCACGACCGCGTGCCGGCCGCTGCCGCGGTGCTGAACGGCTTCGGCAAGTCGATCGGCCTGATGCAGCTCGAGGAACTCGGCCTGATCGAGACGCCGATCGCGCTCACCAACACCTTCGGGGTGCCGGCGGTCGCCGCCGCCCAGATCCGGGCGGCTCTGGCGGTCAATCCCGGCATCGGCCGCGAATTGCCGACCGTGAACCCGCTCGTCTTCGAGTGCAACGACGGCCACCTCAACGACATGGCCCGGATGGTCGTGGGCGAGGCGCATTACCGCCAGGCGCACGAGTCCGCCGACGTCACCGTGGCCGAGGGCGCTGTCGGCGCCGGGCGCGGCATGTCGTGCTTCGGGGTGAAGGGCGGCATCGGCACCGCCTCGCGGCAGGTCGAGGCGGGCGGGCGGGCCGTGACGATCGGCACGCTGGTGCTGGCGAATTTCGGCCGGCCCTCGCAGTTGCGGATCGGCGGCCGGGCGCTGGGACCCATCCTCGCCGAGCGGCTGGAGGCTCACCAGACGGTCGCCAAGCCCGAGAAGGGCTCGATCATCCTGATCGCCGCCACCGACGCGCCCCTCGACGCGCGCCAGCTCCGGCGCCTGGCGCTCCGGGCGGGCGCCGGCCTCGCCCGCACCGGCTCGGTCTTCGGCCATGGCAGCGGCGACATCGCGCTCGCCTTCTCGACCGCCTACACGCTGCCGCAGGATCCCGGCACCCCGATGCCGGCGGTGGCGATGCTGCACGACGCCCATCTCGACCCGCTCTTCGAGGCGGTGGCCGACGGAATCGAGCAGGCGATCGTCCATGCGCTGTGGCGCGCCGAGACGGTGACCGGCCGCAACGGCCATACCCGTCCGGCCCTCACCGCGATCCTGCCCGATTGGGCCGCCCTCCCCTCCCCGGTGATGCCGTGAAGGTCCTGATCTCCACCGACATCGAAGGTGTGGCCGGTGTCATCCATCCGGACCAGACCCGCAGGGGCGGACCGGATTACGAGCGGGCCCGGCTCTGGATGGTGCAGGAGGCGAACGCCGCCATCACCGGCGCCTTCGCGGCCGGGGCCGACAGGGTCTACGTCAACGATTCTCACGGCAATTTCCGCAACATGCCGGCGGACCGCCTCGATCCCCGCGCCCATGCGATTCAGGGCAAGCCGCGCCACCTCGGGATGATGGCGGGGGTCGATCTCGGGATCGATGCGGTCTGCCTGATCGGCTACCATTCCCGCGCCCATGGCCGGGGCATCCTCGCCCACACGATCAACGGCTTCGCCTTCGCGTCGATCGCCATCCAGGGTCAGGAACTCGGCGAGGCCGGGATCTACGGCGCGCTCGCCGGCGAATTCGGCGTGCCGGTGGCGATGGCGAGCGGCGACGACGTGTTCATCGCCGAGAACCGGGCGCTCTTCCCCGACACGGTCTTCGTCGAGACCAAGCAGGCGACCGGCTGCCACAGCGGGATCAGCCTGTCGCCGGAGGCGTCCTGCGCGGCGATCCGCGCCGGAGTGGCGGCGGCGCTCACCCGGCCGCGTCCCGCGCCGTTCCGGCTTCCCGCTCCGCTCACGGTCGAGATCCGCGCCCAGAATCCGGCCCTCGCCGACCTGTTCGGCCAGTGGCCGAGCCTGCACCGCCGCGAGGGCAGCACCCTCCAGTTCGAGGCCGGAAGCGTCGCGGAGGCGGTGCGGGTGATCAATAGCCTGTCGGCGATGTCGAGTTTTCTGCGCTCAGCGGTCGGTTGACTGGTCCCGACGAGCTCCGGCACGGCGACCACGATGCCGGCCGGACCGCATCACTCGATTGCACCACCTCCCCTTGACGACGGGCCGCGTCCACCTGGACAGTTAACAGAGCGAGTCGACACCGCAGGGTGCGCCCCGCGACGAACGCCCAAAAGGGCGGCGGACAACACCATCGGGAGGAGACGGACATGACCGTGAACCGGAGCGCCGGCGCACGCCGTGCGGCCTGGGCGCTGGCCCTCGTGGCCCTGGGCCTGACCGGCGGGGCGGCCCAGGCGCAGGCCCTCAAGCAATACGATTCGAGCGGCAAGGCATTCTGGAAGAACCCGCCGCCGGACTGGTTCCTCGGCGACGAGACCTCGGCGCAGAAGGGCCTGGCGCCACCCGCCAACCCGGCACTTCCGGCCTCGGACGAGGAATTGGCGGAGAATCTGAAGGCGGTGAAGCTGCCGGCAGGCTTCACGATCAGCGTCTATGCCAGCGGCGTGCCCGAGGCGCGGCAGATGGCCTTCGGTGACAAGGGCACCTTGTTCGTCGGCTCGTTCGGCGCGACCAACGTCTATGCCATCGTCGACCAGGGCGGCAAGAAGGTCGTCAAGACGATCCTCAAGGGCCTCAACATGCCCACCGGCCTCGCTTTTCGCGATGGCGCGCTCTACGTCGTGGCGATCGACAAGATTTTTCGCTATGACAACATCGAGGCCAACCTCGACAAGCCGCCGGAGCCGGTCGTCGTCTACGACGACATGCCGTCCTACGTCGCCCATGGCTGGAAGTACCTGACCTTCGACAAGGACGGCTGGGTCTACGTGCCGTTCGGCCCGCCCTTCAACATCGGCAACCCGCCGAGCAGCGTGTCGCAGGTGCGCCGCGTCGACCTCAAGACCGGGGCGGCGGAGATCGTGGCGCTCGGCGTGCGCAACAGCGTCGGCGGCGACATCGATCCGCGCACCGGCCGGTACTGGTTCACCGAGAATGCGCGCGACTGGATGAGCGACGACATCCCGAGCGACAAGCTCAACATGATCTCGAAGGTCGTCGAGCATTTCGGCTATCCGTATTGCCACCAGGGCGACATGCCGGATCCGAAATTCGCCCAAGGGCGCAGCTGCGCCGAGTTCACCCCGCCGGTGGCCAAGCTCGGGGCGCATGTGGCGCCGCTCGGCATGAAGTTCTACACCGGCTCGTCCTTCCCGGCCGAGTACAAGAACAACATCTTCATCGCCGAGCACGGTTCCTGGAACCGCCACAAGTACCAGGGCGGGCGCATCGAGCGGGTGATCGTCGATCCGGATGGCAAGAACGCCAAGATGGAGACCTTCGCCTCCGGCTGGCTCAAGGGCGACCGCGACTATACCGGCCGGCCGGCCGACATCCTGGTGGCGCCGGACGGGTCGCTGCTGGTGGCCGACGACTGGGCCGGTGCGATCTATCGCATCGCCTACACCCAGTGAGCGGCGCGGGACCTCGCGCCCGCCCGCCGGCCCGGAGCCTCTCCGGGCCGACCCGCGCTGCGCTCGTCGCCCTCGGGCTCCTCGCCTCCGCCGCGGTGCGGGCCGCGGAGGCGCCCGCGGTGGCGCAGGCCTGCCTCGCCTGCCACGGCGACGCCCTGGCCGAGGGCGCGCCGCCGATCGCCGGGCATTCCAGCAACTACATCCAGTTGCAGCTCGTGTTCTTCCGCGCCGGCCGGCGCAAGAACGAGATCATGCAGGGCGTGGCGGAGGGCCTGTCGGACAACGACATCCGGGCGCTCGGCAAGTACTTCGCCTCCCTCCCGTTCCCGGACCCGCCGCCACCCGCGGACACGCAACCCGACCTCACCAGGGCCGGCGCGACGGCCGCGCTCCAGCATCGCTGCGCCGCCTGCCACGGCGATGCCTATCTGGGCATCCAGGCCGCGCCCCGCGTCGCCCGCCTGCCCGAAGCCTATCTCGCCAAGGCGCTCGGCGATTACCGGGCCAATGCCCGCCCGAGTTCGGGCGGCGCGGCGATGACCGAAGTGGCGGGCTCCCTGTCGGATGCCGACATCAAGGCGCTGGCGCATTACCTGGCGGTGCTGCCGTGAGTGGGCCACCTATTCCGCCTCCTCCCGCATGAACCGCGCGAAGCGCGGATCGCCCAAATACGCCACGTTGACCCGCATCATCGGCGGGCCGGCCGGCCCCTCGGGGAGGAAGATCCCGCCGGGCGCGATCAGGATGCCGTGTGCGGCGGCGCGGCGCGACAAGGCGTCGAGGTCGGTCGTCTCCGGCAGCCCGCACCAGAGATAGTACCCGCCCCGCGGCTCGCCGAAGACCGGAAGGCCGAGCCCGTGCAGGACCGCCCTCCCCTGCAACGCGGCCGCCTCGGCGGACGGATCGAGGCGGC
>NZ_LABX01000033.1 GCF_001043915.1 Methylobacterium aquaticum
CCCCCCGCCGCCGCCCCGCTCCCCGCACAGGCCGCCGCGCCCTCGGCCTATGCGCCGGAGGCCGGCAACGGCCTGCGCTCGCTGTTCCAGACCGATGCCCGCCGCGGCCCGGTCTCCGACAGCGTCGCCCGCCTGTGGGGCAGCCGGAGCACCGGCGCGAGCGCACCGAGCTATTTCCCGCGCTCCAGCGACGGGCCGGTCCTGGCCGCGGCGGCGCCCGCGCCGCCGTCACGCCCTCCCCGATCCAATCCTGAAACCCCGCCACGGAGCCGCGCCGATGATCCGTCAGTTCCTGCTCTGGACGCAGCACGAATCCGCCGGCCGGAGGGCCGAGGCGGCCTCGTCGCTCGCCCGCGCCTATCTCTACGCCAAGCTCGATCCGGCCGCGCGCTGGGAGGCCAAGACTGCCATCACGGCGCTTCTCGACGATCCCTCGCCCCTGGTGCGCCGGGCGCTGGCCGAGGCTTTCGCCAATGCGGCGGATGCGCCCCGGACGCTGGTGGTGGCCCTCGCCCAGGACCAGCAGGAGATCGCCGGGCTGGTGCTGGCGCGCTCGCCGGTCCTGTCGGATGCCGACCTCGTCGATTGCGCCGCCGTCGGCGACGAGGCGGGGCGCATCGCCATCGCGGCGCGTCCCACCCTCTCGGCGATGTTGTGCGGGGCGCTGGCCGAGATCGCCGGGGCGGCGGCCCTGCGGGCGCTCGCCGCCAATCCGGGCGCCGAGATCACCCGCGGCAGCCTCCTGCGGATGGTCGAGCGCCACGGCGACGACGCCTCCCTGCGCGAGGCCCTGCTGGCCCGGGCCGACCTGCCGATCGACGTGCGCCAGGCGGTGACCGCCCGCCTTGCCAGCACCCTGTCGGCCTTCGTGAGCGGTTGCGGCTGGCTCTCGCGCGAGCGCAGCGAGCGGGTGACCCGGGAGGCGCGCGAGCGCGCGACGCTCGGGCTCGCCGAAGGCTCGGACCGCACCGACCTGCGCCGCCTCGTCGCGCATCTGCGGGCGGCCGGCCAGTTGACGGCCGGGCTGATCCTGCGGGCGATGCTGTCGGGCCGGATGGCCTTCACCGAGGCGGCCCTGAGTGAGCTGTCGGGGTTGACCGCGGAACGGGTGGCGGGGCTGCTGCACGATCCGCGCGGCAGCGGCATGGCGGCGCTCTACCGCCGCGCCGGCCTGCCGCCGGCCCTCGAACCCGCCTTCGCGGCGGCGATGTCCGCCTGGCGCGAGGAGGAGAGCGGCCTGTCCGAGAGCAGCGCCGCCGGGCTGTCGCGGCGGATGATCGAGCGGGCGGTCACCGCCTGCGAGCGGCTGCCTTTCGCCGATACCCACGCCATCGTCGCCCTGCTCAACCGCTTCGATGCCGAGGCCGCCCGCGACGAGGCGCGGGTGCTCACCCGCGCCCTGGTCAGCGACGCCGCGACCGGTACGGTGATCGAGACGGTGCCGGAGACGACCCCCGCCGGCCTGAGGAACAGCTACCGCCCGGACCGGCCGCGCCTCGCGGCCTGACAGGACGCGGGCCTGCACCGGCTCACCGGTGCAGGCCCGCCTGGATGATCGTGCCGCGCAGGTGCGCCAGGCAAACCTGCGGTGTCGCGGAGGTCTGGTCGCGGAACCGGCGACATCTCCTGAGCGCAGGATCGGCGGAGGCCGGACCGACCCGCAGTCGGATGCGTCAGCGTCCGGCGGACCGCCGGTCGGCGCACATGACCGCCGCGGCGAGGTAGCCGGCGAGCGAGACGGTCACGGTCTGGGGGTAGATCGGCCGGATGAAATGGGCGGAGACGCTCATCGATTCCTCCCGATTCGGGTCGCCACCCTGGCATACGATGCCGGACGGCACGTGGACAAGCGCCTGGCATCGGGAATTTTAACGTCGGATCGCAGGATTAATTTGGGGGTGATCTTTCGTGTCCGCGGTATGGCGGGCGGCCCCATTGCGCGGGATATGATTTCATCGGTCGGAATGGCGCTTCATCTGGCCGTGCTCTTCCGAACCGCCCTCGCGGGCCGCGAGGGCGGCGGCCGTCAGGCAGGAGCATGCCCTGTGCCGGCGGAGGACGTCCGTGGCGCGAGGGCGGCGAAGAGGGCCGCGTCGTCGTCAGGTTCGGCGTTCGACGTCGTCAGCAGGGTGTCGCCGGAGAAGACCGAGTTCGCCCCGGCGAGGAAGCACAGGATCTGGGCCTCCCGCCCGAGTTGCGCGCGGCCCGCCGAGAGACGCAAGACCGCATCCGGCAGGACGAGCCGCGCCGTCGCCACCATACGCACCACGTCGAGGGGATCGAGGCGGGGGCGATCGGCGAGCGGCGTGCCCGCCACCGGCACCAGGGCGTTGATCGGCACGCTCTCGGGATGCGGCGTCAGTCCCGCCAGCACGGCCAGCAGGCCGGCGCGGTCCGCCATCGCCTCGCCCATGCCGATGATGCCGCCGCAGCACAGGCCGATCCCGGCCTCCCGCACCGTCGCCAGGGTCGCGAGCCTGTCCTCGTAGCGACGGGTGGTTACGATCCGGTCGTAGAAGTCCGGGCCGGTATCCAGGTTGTGGTTGTAGGCGGTCAGCCCGGCCGCGGCGAGGCGCGTGGCCTGGTGGGCCTTCAGCATGCCGAGGGTGACGCAGGCTTCCAGTCCCAGCGCCCGCACGCCTTCGACCATCGCCACCACCGCGTCGAACTCGGCACCATCGCGCACCTCGCGCCACGCCGCCCCCATGCAGAATCGCTCCGCCCCCGCCGCCTTGGCCCTGGCGGCCTGTGCCAGCACGGTCGCCGGGTCCATCAGCCGGTCGCGGGTGAGGTCGACCCCGCGGTGATGCGCCGATTGCGGGCAATAGGCGCAATCCTCGGGGCAGCCGCCGGTCTTCACCGACAGAAGGCTCGCCTTGCGGATCCGGGTCGGGTCGTGCCGACGCCGATGGACGGCATTGGCCCGTCCGACCAGTTCGAGCAGGGCCAGGTCGTGGAGGGCCTCGATCTCCGGCACCGTCCAGTCGTGCCGGACGCTCCCGTCCTCGTGACGCGGGTTCATCGGGCTACCGCCCGGCGCAAGGCCGGCAGGGCGGACGCCCCGGCGGCGGCGAGGCCGACCTTGACGAGGTCGCCGAGGAGGAACGGGGCGAGGCCGACGGCGAGGAGGCGGTCCGCCGGCACGAACAGGGCCAGCCAGGCGAGGCCGAGGGCATAGATCACCGTGAGGCCGGCGAGCATCGCGGCGACCCGGCCGAGGAGCCCGCGCCCGGCGGCGAGGGCGCCGACGAGCCCAGCGGCGATCAGGTAGCCCGCCAGGTAGCCGCCGGTCGGCCCCGCCATGTAGGCCAGACCGAGGCCCCGTTCCGGCGTGCCGGAGAAGACGGGAAAACCGGCGGCGCCCGCCGCGAGGTAGCCGAGCAGCGTCGCGACCGCGAGGCGGGGACCGGCCGCGAGGGCCAGGGCCATCACGGCGAGGGTGTGCAGCGTCATCGGGACCGGCCAGAACGGGATCTGGATCTTGGCCGCGAGCGTGAGGAGCAGCGTACCCGACAGGATGACGGCGAGAATCCGGGCCGCGCGGAGGGGCGCGGCGCCGACGACGAGGGCAGTCATCGGTCTCTCCATTTTATAGATAATTTTGCCAAGGCGGCACGAGAGAGATCCACGATTGCGGCGCCAAGGGCAATATGCCTGCTCAATAATAGATAATATGGATGTCAGGTGGTGCGGCGCGGAGGCGTGGCCCCGGGCCGATGCCCGACCCACAGGACATGGCGGGCCAGGATGGCGGCGGCGGCATCGACATCCCCGGCCCGCAGCGCGACCAGGATGGCGCGGTGGTCACGGTCGGTCGGCGCCTCCCACTCGGCACGCCAGCCGGCGAACAGGAAGCGGGCGCTGGCGGCCTGAAGGTCGTCGATCGCCTTCATGAGGCGCGGCATGCCGCAGGGAGCCAGGATGAGACGGTGGAAGCTGCGGTTGGCCTCTTCCCATGCCTGCACGTCGCCGCCGGCCCGGTCGCCGGCCCGGGTCGCGTCCTCGGCCCGATCGAGGGTCGCCGGAGTGAGGTGCGGCGCGGCATGGCGCAGGGCCAGCACTTCGAGGGCGGCGCGCATCTCGGCCACTTCCCGCACCTCCTCCGGGCCGAACCCGGCGACGCGCACGCCCCGCCGCGGCTCGCTCACCACCAGCCCCTGCGCTTCGAGGCGCCGGAACGCCTCCCGGACCGGGACATGGCTGGCATCGAACTCCGCGGCGACGGCGTCCTGCCGCAGCCGGGACCCCGCCGCGAGGGCGCCGGAGACGATGCGCTCCGCCAGGGCCCGGCTGATCCGCAGGGCGATCGGTTCGTCTTTGGCTGTCGTCATGGATTATCGATAATTCAAGGCTGCCGGGAGGTCACCCGGCCCGACGCCAATTTGCCGGACGGCCTGTGGGCGTGGCTTTCGCCGTGCCGGGGCGCGACGCTTGGCCCAAAGCCGAATCAGCGAGGCGACGATGAGCAATGGCTGGGACGAATCCGCGGCGGCCTGGATCGCCGATATGGGCGAGGAGGGCGATTTCGGCCGCAGCCACGTGCTCGACGCGCCGATGCTGGCGCGGCTGCGCGACCGCGGCTTTCGCCGCGCCCTCGATGTCGGCTGTGGCGAGGGGCGCTTCTGCCGGATGCTGCGGGATCTCGGCATCGCCCCGGTGGGGATCGACCCCACCGACGCCCTGCTGCGCCAAGCCCGGGCCCGGGATCCGGCGGGCACCTACAGGCCCGGCCGGGCCGAGGCGCTGCCCTTCGCGGATGGCGCCTTCGATCTCGTCGTGAGCTACCTCACGCTGATCGACATCCCGGACGTTCGGGCGGCGATCCGCGAGATAGCCCGGGTGCTGGCGCCGGGCGGGACGCTGCTGATCGCCAACCTGACGAGCCTCAGCACGGCCGGCGCCTGGACCATGGATGCCGACGGCATCCGGCGCTTCCGGATCGACGGATACCTCGAAGAGCGGGCCGAGTGGGCCGAATGGCACGGGATCCGGGTGCGCAACTGGCACCGGCCGCTCTCCCTCTACATGAGGCTGCTGCTCGAGCAGGGGCTGGCGTTGCGCCACTTTGACGAGCCGGCCCCGCATCGCGGCGACCCGGAGCGGATCGCGCGCCATCGGCGGGTGCCGTGGTTCGTGATGATGGAATGGGAGAAGCCGGGCACAGGCCCGGCTGCGCGGTGAAGCGGTGGAGGCGAGGGTGGCCGGCCGGATGGCGGGGATGACCGTGCGAGACAGGCCCCCGCCGGAGAGCCGATCGGGTCATCTCCATGACCTAGGGACATGATGACGGAGAGACAGGATAACGGAGAGACATGGCGAAACGCTGCGGGCCGCCGCGCCCGGCTCACAGCGCCAATCCCGTCGAGGGACTGTTACGCCGCTTGGCGGCCGAGATGCGCTGCCACGGTCGAGACCCGAGAACCGACCATCTTGACGGCCATGCGGAGTTCTTCACCGGTCACGCCGAACTGTCCCGCCCAATAGGCACGGTCGTCCGGGCAGTGAATGTCGATGTGCTGCGCGAAGCGCGGCTTGAAACTGTCCTGGGAGAGGGACATGATGCTTTCCTAAATTCAGGGCTGGCCAGTCACCGCTGGCGCGGGACGCTTGGCGTCGTGTGTCCAGAAAACGCCCGATTCTGGGAAAAGTTGCCGGGTCAGAATCGGCGCAGCACCGGCATCGCGCAGGTCGCTGGCGGGAGGCGAGCGGGGCTGTTACCCGCTCGGGGCCTCGACTCCTCGGGGCACTCGATTCCTCATGGCCAAGGACCCGACCATGCGCCGTCTCCGCCCCGCTTTCGCAGCCCTGATGCTCGCGACTGTTCCGCTCGCCGGATCTGCGCTCGCCCGCGAGATGCCGAGCACGGCGACGACCGCCCCGGCCGCCAACGCCAAGGCCAACGTGGTGATCCTCGCGACCGGCGGCACCATCGCGGGCGCCGGCGCCGATGCCAGCAACAGCGCCACCTACCAGGCCGCCAAGGTGCCGGTGGACAAGCTGATCGCCGCGGTGCCCTCCCTGGGCGCGCTGGCCAATGTCCGGGGCGAGCAGGTGTTCCAGATTGCGTCCGAGAGCTTCACCAACGCACAGCTGGTGCAACTCGCCAAGCGCGTCTCGGCCCTTCTGAAGCAGGACGACGTCGACGGGGTCGTCGTCACCCACGGCACCGACACCCTGGAGGAGACCGCTTTCTTCCTCGATCTGGTGGTGAAGAGCGACAAGCCCATCGTCGTCGTCGGCTCGATGCGGCCCTCGACGGCGCTGTCGGCCGACGGTGCCCTCAACCTCGCCGATGCGGTCGCCACCGCGGCGAGCCCGGCCTCCCGGGCTAAGGGCGTGCTGGTGACGATGAACGACGAGATCCAGGCTGGCCGCGACGTGACGAAGCGCGTCAACATCAAGCCGAGCGCGTTCGTCAGCCAGTGGGGCCCGCTCGGCATGGTGGTCGAGGGCAAGACCTACTGGTTCCGCGCCCCCGTGAAGCGGCACGGCACCTCGTCCGAGTTCGACATCGACACGATCGACACCCTGCCGGACGTCGCCATCGTGTACGGCTCGGGCACCATGAATCCGGCCGCCTACACGGCTGCCGTGCAGGGCGGCGCCAAGGCGATCGTCCATGCCGGCACCGGCAACGGCTCGGTGGCGGGCTACCTCGTCGACACCCTCAAGGACCTGCGCGCCAAGGGCACCGTCATCATCCGCTCCTCGCGCGTCGGCGACGGCTTCGTCCTGCGCAATGCCGAGCAGCCCGACGATCAGTACGACTGGGTGGTGGCCCACGACCTGAACCCGCAGAAGGCCAAGATCCTGGCCGCGGTCGCCCTGACCAAGACGACCGACACCAAGGAGTTGCAGCGGATCTTCTGGGAATACTGAGCCGCGGGCGGGCGGCGGGGCGCGGCCTCCCGGGGTCGTATCCGCCGCACCGAGAGGGTGACCCGTGGGCCGTGGCGACCGGAGCCAGGATCCGCCTCCAACGCGCGAGGGCCGCGCTCCTCCTCAGGAGCGCGGCCCTCGCAACAGGCGACGATACGGCCGGGATCAGGCTCGGCTGGGCCGGCGGCGCAGGCGCACGATCACCTCGACGCCGGCGATCTCCATGCCCTCGGGAGCCTGCGGCAGCGAATCGACGGTGATGCCGCAATCCGGCATGTCGAGCACCTGGCCCTCCTCCTCCAGGAAGAAGTGGTGGTGCTCGCTCGGGTTGGTGTCGAAATACGCTTTCGACCCGTCCAGCGCGAGCTGTCGCAGCAGGCCGGCCTCGGTGAACTGGTGCAGGGTGTTGTAGACCGTAGCGAGGGAGACCGGGACTTTGGCCCGCATCGCCTCGTCGTAGAGCATCTCGGCGGTCAGGTGCCGGTCGCCCTTGCCGAACAGCAGCCAGCCGAGGGAGAGGCGCTGACGGGTCGGGCGCAGGCCGGCGCGGCGCAGGCGGTCACGAAGATCCGAGAGCGGGCAACCGCGCCGCTGGCCGGCGGCGCCGGTCTCGAGGGCCGGGACGCGGGCGCCGAGGACGGCGCGCAGGGGCGACAGGTCGTTCATCAGCGGAAGGATCGACTCGTTGGACGGCGACAAGAATACCAAACGTTATAGGCCGCCCGCCCCCCCGCCGCAACCCGACCGCAGCCGTGGCGGCGCAGATCAGAAGCGTTACAGAGTATGGCCTTCGGGCGGCTTTGAACAGACCCGGTCGCTGTGTTAACGAAGCGCCACCCGCCGCGGCCGGGCATCCTGCCGGACCATCCGCGGCCCCCGCACGAGGAATTCGCTCCACTCATGTCCGCCGACCAGACCTCCGCCCCCGATGCCCCGAGCCGGCCCTCGCACTTCTCCTACGAGGACCTGCTGGCCTGTGGCCGCGGCGAGATGTTCGGCGCCGGCAACGCGCAACTGCCGCTGCCGCCGATGCTGATGTTCGACCGTATCACCTCGATCGGCCGCGACGGCGGCGCCCACGGCAAGGGGCACGTCCTGGCCGAACTCGACGTGCGGCCCGACCTCTGGTTCTTCCCCTGCCACTTCCAGGGCGACCCGGTGATGCCGGGCTGTCTCGGCCTCGACGCCCTGTGGCAGATGGTGGGCTTCCACCTCGGCTGGCTCGGCGCGCCGGGCCGCGGCCGGGCGCTCGGCGTCGGCGAGGTGAAGCTTTCCGGCCAGGTGCTTCCGACCATGACGAAGGTCGTGTACGGCGTCGACATCAAGCGGGTGCGCCAGGGCCGCCTGGTCCTCGGCATCGCCGATGGCTGGCTCGAGGCCGATGGCGAGCGCGTCTACGAGGTGCAGGATCTGCGCGTCGGCCTGTTCCAGGCCGCGACCCCGGCCGCTGGCGGCTGATCCGTCGCGAGACGCCCGCACCCCGCGGGCGACCGGGCCCGCCGGAAGGCAGGCTCGACACGGGCCCGCCGGGACCCTTTCCCCCGACGGGCAGTTGAGATTACGGCATCGGGCGCCTAGGTGACATCCGCGTGGCGACACCGCCCGCGGGCGCGAACGGCGCCGCTCAGAGGGTTCCGACGATCATGAGGCGCGTGGCGATCACCGGGATGGGCATCGTCTCGTCCATCGGCAATTCCACCCAGGAGGTTCTGGCGTCCCTCCGCGAGGCGCGCTCGGGCATCTCCCGCGCCGAGGATTTTTCCGCCCACGGCTTCCGCAGCCAGGTCGCGGGCGCACCGACCCTCGACGCCGAGGCGGTGGTCGACCGTCGCGCGATGCGCTTCCACGGCGGCGGCACCGCCTGGAACCACGTCGCGATGGAGCAGGCGATCCGCGACGCCGGCCTCGAGCAGGCCGAGATCTCGCACGAGCGCACCGGCATCATCATGGGCTCGGGCGGTCCCTCGACCCGCGCCCTGGTGGAGGCGGCCGACATCGCCCGCGCCAAGGGGCCGAAGCGCGTCGGGCCGTTCGCGGTGCCGAAAGCCATGTCCTCGACGGCGTCGGCGACCCTCGCCACCTGGTTCAAGATCCGGGGCGTGAACTACTCGATCTCCTCGGCCTGCGCGACCTCGAACCACTGCATCGGCAACGCCGCCGAGATCATCCAGGGCGGCCGCCAGGACATCATCTTCGCCGGCGGCTGCGAGGAGCTGGACTGGACCCTGTCGGTCCTGTTCGACGCCATGGGGGCGATGTCCTCGAAGTACAACGAGACCCCGTCGCGGGCCTCGCGCGCCTACGACAAGGCGCGGGACGGCTTCGTCATCGCGGGCGGTGCCGGCGTGCTGGTGCTGGAGGAGCTGGAGCATGCCCGCGCCCGCGGTGCGCGCATCTACGGCGAGGTCGCCGGCTACGGCGCCACCTCGGACGGCCACGACATGGTGGCCCCGTCCGGCGAGGGCGCGGTGCGCTGCATGCGCCAGGCGATCGCCGGCCTGAAGGGGGTCAAGATCGACTACATCAACCCGCACGCCACCTCGACCCCGGTCGGTGACGACAAGGAGATCGAGGCGATCCGCGAGGTGTTCGGCGCCGGCGACCACTGCCCGCCGATCGCCGCGACGAAGTCGCTCACCGGCCATTCGCTGGGCGCCACCGGCGTGCAGGAGGCGATCTACTCGCTCCTGATGATGAATAACGGCTTCATCTGCGAGAGCGCCCATATCGACGAGCTCGACCCGGCCTTCGCCGACATGCCGATCCTGCGCGCCCGCCAGGACGATGCGAAGCTCGGCCACGTGCTCAGCAACTCCTTCGGCTTCGGCGGCACCAACGCCACGCTGGTGCTCAAGCACGTCGACGCCTGACCTCCCGCGCGGCGTGGACAGGAGCCCGCCCGCCGCGTAAAGGCCCGGTCCACCGGCAAGAGCGGAGGATCGGGCGTGACGGGTTTGATGGCAGGCAAGCGCGGCCTCGTGATGGGCGTCGCGAACGACCACTCCATCGCCTGGGGCATCGCCCGGGCCCTGGCGGCCCAGGGCGCCGATCTCGCCTTCACCTATCAGGGCGAGGCGCTGGGCCGCCGGGTCGGGCCGCTGGCCGGGACGCTGGGCTCCTCCCTGGTCTTTCCCTGCGACGTCGAGGATCTGGACAGCGTCGACGCGACCTTCGCCTCCCTCGACGCGGCCTGGCCCGAGGGCTTCGACTTCGTCGTCCACGCCATCGGCTTCTCCGACAAGTCGCAGCTCAAGGGCCGCTACGTCGACGTCACCACCCGGGAGAACTTTTCCCGCACGATGGTGATCTCGTGCTTCTCCTTCACGGAAGTGGCCCAGCGAGCGGCGACGCGGATGCGCCCCGGCGGCGCGCTGCTGACGCTCACCTACGGTGGCTCGACCCGGGTGATGCCGAACTACAACGTGATGGGCCTCGCCAAGGCGGCGTTGGAAGCCTCGGTGCGCTACCTCGCGGCCGATCTCGGGCCCCAGGGGCTGCGGGTCAACGCGCTCTCGGCCGGCCCGGTGCGGACGCTGGCCGGCGCCGGCATCGCCGATGCCCGCCTGATGTTCAACCACCAGGCCGCCCACGCGCCCCTGCGGCGCACCGCGACGCTGGAGGATATCGGCGGCTCGGGGCTGTACCTGCTGTCGCCGCTCTCGGGCAGCGTCACCGGCGAGGTCCACTACGTCGATTCGGGCTACAACATCATCTCGATGCCGCGGCCGGAGGTGCTGAAGGCGCAGGATGCGGCGGGGGTGACGGATGCGTGATCGAGGGAAAGGCTGGGACGGAGAGTTCCAGCCTTTTCGTTGTTGCAGGGAGGGCGTGGACGGGCACCGCTGATGACCTTGGTCCGGACAGTTCACGCACCGGATACGTGATCGGCTGGCCGGCGCAACGCGAGAGCACGTCACGATCGCGCTGCAACACGGCACACGATAGCGTCTCGAGCGTGGAAAGGCCAAGCTTATTGGTCAAGATTTCCTACCGGCAATCTCATCCTGAGGTGCGAACGGAGTGAGCCTCAAAGGAGAGATCCAGATAGCCCTGAGAACTCTGCAGCCCTCCTTCGAGTTCCGTCGATCTTCGATCAACTAACACCTCAGGATGAGGTGGAGCGTGAGAGGACCCAAAGGCCGGCAAGCTTCAGGCTGCTGTCGTGTACCGCGGCGCTGCCATCGCGAAGCTCTCCAGGTCTTTGATTTTGACGCATGTTCCTCGACGAGCCAGTATCCGCTTGGCGGGAGAATGCTCCCGGCAGAATGCGGGCTGCAACGCTTCGCATGATGGCGGCGTCGGCAACCGGCCTTGTATCGCGATGCGGCTTGGCTTTGGTCAGTGGGTCTCTAGCTGGAGAACCGCAATGTCGAATCTGCGCGAAGCCGTCATCGCCTCGTTGCCGCCGGGGATGGCCCTGCCCGAGCCGATCGACCGGCTGCTCGCCTGGATGGATGTCAACGGCTTCGCACGGCGTATGCGGCGCAGCGGCACCCTCTACGCGCAGCTCTCCGCCCCCGACGACCCGGAGCCGGCCTCATCTATCGTGTCCATCGCCCCATCCGAGCCCGACTATGTCGAAGGTTGGGTCGGCTCCGACCCGGCGGCCCGCGACCGGCTCGCCAACCTCGTGCGCACCGGCGGCGATGGCTCCTATGCCTGCCTGTGGCGCGATGATGCCGGCGGGACCCGCTTCGTGCATCTCGGCTCCGGATCGGGCTCGACGATGCTCTGCACCCTGACCACCGATCCGGTCGACTTCCTGCGGCTCCTGGCGATCGGCTACGTCGAGCTGTGCTGGCCTGAGCAGTTCCCCTTCGCGCCGGAGGACGTCGACGAGGATGCCGTTAGGGCACCAGCCCGCCTGCGGCGCTGGGTCGAGCAGGAGTTCGGCGTCGCAATCCCCCGCACCGCGTCCGAGATCGTGCCACGCCCCCGATCGATGGATGACGACGATGATGGCGGTGATCCCTTCGTCATCTGGCTGCGGGCGGCACAGGAGGCGCGCGACGCAGGAGGCGGGGCCTGAACGACCCGTCGAGGATCCGATGCATCGGCCGCCCCTGGATTGCGAGGGACGGCTTGGGGGCGCCGACTTGGCCTGGGGCGAGCGATGGCAGTAGGTTGCCGCGGAGGAGATGACCGAAGGCATGATGGAACGATCGACGATCCTCGCGGCTGGAGCTCTTGTTGCGGCGTGGTCGATCTCGCCAGCGAGCGCAGCCGAGTTCCAGGATCCCAAGACGGGTTTCTCGCTCACGGTGCCGGCAGGGTTCGTCCTCAAGTCGCCCCGTAGCGACGCCAAGCACGACTTCCTCATCGACGTGGTCAGCCTGACCGGTCAGCCACCCACCGCCGGAAACGAGGAGGCGGTTTGCGCCGTCGGCTTCATCCGGTTCGCGAAGGGCTCCGTCGCTTCGCAGGCAGACCTCAACGCGATGCCGGCGCGCCAGAAGATGGCGCTGGACATAAGGAGGACGCTTCCTGGCCAGGGGATGGCGCCGCAGGTGATGCAGGCCATCCCGAGCGAGGCATATGCCGGCTTCGAGATCGTCTCGAAGCCGACGCTCGGACCGGACCATGAGAACGTCAGCATCTACACGGCCATCATGGATCGGGTGGTTGGACGAACGAACGTCATCTGCGTGACGACGAAACAGGCCCTGCCCGACGCATACCCGGTGTTCCGCGTGATCCGGGACGGGACGCGCCCGCCCGCCGAGTAGGGGAGGAGGCTCTGCTGGCGCGGGAGGCGATCACGGAGGTCGCCGGCGGTGACGACGATATCAGGCAGGGCCTCGGCCTGTCCCGTGATGGGATAGCCTGCCCCTCCGGTCTCGCGAGGGCGACGTCGTCCTTTGCTTTGAAAACGCTGTGAAATCAAATACCTGGAGAGATTCGCGGTTGCAGCGCGATCGCAAAGTGCTCCAGTCGCGTCGTCCCTTGTCATTCCGAGGCAGCACGACCCTTTACGGGGCAACGTGTTGTCAAAACAATGAGGCGCATGAGGAGAGCAAGACGATGCGGCACACCCACCCCAGGCCCGATCCAGCTGGCCCCGGCCAGGAAAGCGTCTGGGATTATCCCCGGCCGCCCCGGCTGGAGCCCGTGCCCGAGCGCCTGCGCGTCGTCTTCGACGGCATCACCATCGCCGACACAATCCGAGGCTGGCGGGTGCTCGAAACCTCCCACCCGCCGACCTACTACCTGCATCCCGACGACATCCGGCCCGGGGCACTGGTCCCGGCCGGCGGGGGCTCGGTCTGCGAGTGGAAGGGGCGGGCGCAGTATTTCGACGTGGTCGGCCCGCACAGGCGGGCGGAGCGCGTCGCCTGGGCCTATCCGCGGCCGACCGCGGCTTTCGCGGCGCTGGCTGGCCATGTCGCGGTCTATGCCGGGCCGATGGATGCCTGCTTCGTCGGCGACGAGCGTGTCACGCCGCAGCCCGGCGGCTTCTATGGCGGCTGGATCACCCCACACATCGTCGGCCCGTTCAAGGGCGAGCCCGGCACGATGGGGTGGTGAGCGCCACCCCCGCCGTCACGCCGCCCGTTCCGCCGACCGCTCCTGCACCAGGGCCACCACGTCGTCCCAGCGCGACAGGAACGCCGCGACGCAATCGGGATCGAAATGCGCCCCCGATTGCTCCTCCAGGAAGCGCCGCGCCCGCTCCAGCGGCCAGCCGGGCTTGTAGACCCGGGCCGAGATCAGGGCGTCGAACACGTCCGCCACCGCGGTGATCCGGCCGGGGAGGGGGATCTCGGTGCCCTTGAGCCCCTGCGGGTAGCCGGCGCCGTCCCAGCGCTCGTGATGGGTCAGCGCGATCTCGGCGGCGAGCCGCAGCAGGCGGGACGGGCTGTCGTGCAGCATCCGGTAGCCGCGCAGGGCATGCTGCATCATCTCGCAGCGCTCCGGCTCGGTGAGGGGGCCGGGCTTGTGCAGGATGCTGTCGGCGACGCCGATCTTGCCGATGTCGTGCATGGTGGAGGCGAGCGCGATGTCGTTGCCCTCCTCCTCCGACAGGCCGAGCCCGTCGGCGATGGCGAGCACGCAGCCGGCGACGCGGGTCAGGTGGTCCCCGGCCTGGTCGTCGCGGAACTCGGCGGCGAGCATCAGGCGGCGGATGATCTCGCGCTCGCGCTCCTGCTTCTCGGCCGCCGCCCGCTCGACCTCGCGGGACAGGGCGAGGGCCTGGCTCTCGACGGCGCCCTGGGCGCGGGCGAGCGCCATCAGGTTGCGGCCGCGCAGGGCCAGGTCCGAGGCGTCGAGGGGCGGCAGCACCACGTCGGTGGCGCCGGCCTCCAGGCCGCGGCGGCGGGCCTCGGCCGGGTCGCCCTCGGCGATGAGCAGGATCGAGGTGTGGGCGAGATGCGGCTTCAGGCGCAACGCCCGGATCAGCCCCGGCGCGTCGAGGCCCGGCCAAGCCTCGATCAGCACCAGTTCGGCGGAGTGGGTCGCGAGGGCCGCCAGCACCGTGCCGGCGTCGCAAGCCAGGAGAGTCGGGACGCCTGCCGCGAACAGCCGTGTCAGCCCGCCGGGATCGGGCCGGGCCGTGACGACCACGACGGCGGGATCGGCTGCATTGGTCATGGTCCCCGGATGTCCTTTCCGTGCCCGATGAGGGCGCACATTACCGCGACTTGATAAAGCATCCTTTAAGCTTCCACGCCGCCGCGGCGCACGGAAGGCCCGGCGCCGGACTGACGCAAAACTTTGATCTGGCTCCATTTTCTGACCGGAATCGGGGCCCCCGGCAAGGCGGCTCAGATGGTGAAATCCGCGCCGGCCCGCGGGCCGGCGACCTTGGCGGCGTCGGCCCGGCCGCAGAGATCCTCCACGGTCACCGAATCGAGCACCGCAAGGTACGCGCCGGCCGCCTCCGCCACCAGGGGGGCGACGACCAGACCGGCGATGTCGTGGCCGGGGACGCCTTCGCCCTCCAGGTTCCGGTCCTGGCTCCGGTCTTGGCTCCGATCTTGGCTCCGGTCCTGGCCCAGCACCGCCCGGGCGATGTCCCCGGCGCTGATGCGGCGGCGCTCGCGGGCGAGCTCGTAGCCGCCATGCGGCCCGCGCAGGCCCTTGAGCAGGCCGTGATGCACCAGGGCTTGCAACACCGCCTCCAGGTGGCGGGGCGGCAGGGCGTGGCGCGCCGCGAGCGCCTTGGCGCTCACCGGCTGGGGCCGGGCATGGAGCGCGATGTCCACCATCGCGGCAAGCGCGAGGGCCAGGCGCGGCGGGGCCAGAGCCGGGCCCGCTCCGGGGCGCGGGGGATGGATGACCGCGTCCAAGCGCGTCTCAGCCGCGGCCGGTGGAGCCGAAGCCGCCGGCACCGCGGGCGCCGGCCTCCGGCACCGGAAACGCCTCGACCACCCGCAGGGCGGGCCGCACGATCCGGGTGAAGACGAGCTGGGCGATGCGCTCGCCCGGCTCCACCGTCAGGGGCGCGCGCCCCGGCGGGTTGCGGTTCCAGGCCGAGATCATCAGCGGGCCCTCGTAATCCGCGTCGATCACCCCGACGGCGTTGCCGAGGACCAGCCCCTCGCGATGGCCCAGCCCCGAGCGCGGATACACCATGGCGCACCAGTCGGGATCGCGGATCGCCAGGGCGAAGCCGGCCGGGATCAGGGTCGGCGGCCCCAGCGGTTCCAGGACGAGGGGGGCGTCGAGGCAGGCATGGAGGTCGAGCCCGGCGGCGAGCGCCGAGCCCCAGCGCGGAAAGCCCCATCCGGGCAGGCGCGGGTCGAGGATCCGGACCGCGACGTCGAGGCCGCTCATCCGCGGCGCCCCGCCTGGCCCGCCAGGGCCTCCGCCAGGGCGACGAGCCGGCGCGCCTCGTCCGCCTCGCGGCGCAGGACCGTGCGGCCGTGATGGGCGATGCCGGCCTGTCCCCTTGCCTCCGGCGCGTCGAAGGCGGCGACGAGCGCCCGGGCGGCGGAGACCGCCTCCGGATCGGGTGCGAAGGCCGCCTCGGCCCGGCGGGCGCCGGCGGGCGCGGTCACCACCGCGCCGTCGAAGCCGAGGCCGCGGGCGCGGCCGGTATCGAGCCGGTCGGCGGGGTCGAGCAGCACGTCGAGGTCGTGGGCGCGGGCGGCGGCGAGCGCCGTGGCGAGCCAGGCGAGCAACGGGCCGGCCTCCGGCGCGCCGGGCGGCAGCCGGCCTTCGCGGGCGAGCGCCCCGGCATCGACGACCAGGCAGGCGAGCCGTGCATCAACGTCCCGCACCGCGCTCGCCACGGCCTCCGCCGCCAGGATGCCGAGCGGCGTGTCGAGGCCGGCCCAGAGGCGGACCCGCTCCGGGGCGTGGAGCCGGCGCAGGCGGCTGCCGATCCCGGCGAGATCTTCCGGCTCCTCGACCCGCGGCACCAGCACGGCGTCGGGCCCGGCCTGCGCCACCGCGGCGAGGTCGGCCTCGCCCCAGGGGGTGTCGAGCCCGTTGATCCGCACCACCCGCTCGCCGGCGGCGAAGCCGCCCTCGCGCAGGCAGGCGGCGAGGCGGACCCGTCCCGCCTCCTTGTCCGCCGGAGGGAGAGAATCGGCGAGGTCGAGGATCAGCGCGTCGGCGGGCTCCGACCGTGCCGCCGCCAGGGCGGTCGCGGTGGCCGGCACCAGAAGGGCGCTGCGGCGGGGGCGGATGTCGGTCATCGGTCGCGTGACTCCCCGAAAGGCGGCGCATCTATGCCCCGGCGCGGGCCGTCCGTCACCCCAGCCGAGATGCCATGGTCCGGGCGAAGGACTCGATATGGGCGGTCATCGCCGCCGCCGCGCCATCGGGGTCGCGCCGGCGCAAGGCGTCGCGGATCGCCGCATGCTCCTGCGCCACCTCGGCGAGGTGGTCGCCGGTGGCGAGCGACAGGGCCCAGAACCGCACCGAACGCCCGTGCAGCCCGGCCAGCACCTCGGCGAGCACCCGGTTGCCGGATGCCTCGGCGATCACCGCATGGAACAGCCGATCCGCTTCGAGGACCCCATCGAGATCCGCCGGCGCCGCCGCCAGGATGGCGTCGAGCCGTGCCAGCGCCGTCTCGCCGATCCGCCCGGCAGCAAGCGCCGAGCAAGGCGGCTCGGTGAGGCGGCGCACCTCGATCAGGTGGGCGAAGTCGTCCATCGAGAGGGGCTGCACCAGCACGCCCTTGCGGGGCAGGATCCGCACCAGCCCCTCGTGCATCAGCCGATGCAGAGCCTGGTTCACCGGCGTGCGGCCGAGGCCCAATTCGGCGCAGAGGCCGGCCTCGTTCAGCGCGTCGCCGGGCTTCAGCCTTAAGGACACGATGTCGTCCTTCAGCCGCCGGTAGGCGCGCTCGTTCTGCGACAAGGTTGGGCACGAACCTGCACGCGCTTTGGCCACCGACACCGCTCCGCTCGACTGACCGCCCCTTTACCACGAGGTACGCCCGGCTTGGACCCGCTTGTGAAATATCACAGGCATGGTACTTGCAGAACCACACGCCGGGCGGCCGGTTCGCGGACCGCGGGAGAAGAGCGATGACGAGGGTGGACGACGTGACCGCGACCGCATTGAAAAACGGGGAACTGGAGGACGGCTATCGCCGGGCGACGCTCAGGCTGATCCCGTTCCTGGTCTTCCTGTTCATCCTGGCCTGGATCGACCGGGTGAATGTCGGCTTCGCCAAGTTGCAGATGCTGTCGGATCTGAAGTTCAGCGAGGCGGTCTACGGCTTCGGCGCCGGCATCTTCTTCATCGGCTATTTCCTGTTCGAGGTGCCGAGCAACCTGCTGCTGGAGCGCATCGGCGCCCGCAAGACGCTGGCGCGGATCACAATCCTGTGGGGGCTGGCCTCGATGAGCCTCGCCTTCGTGCAGTCGGAATGGACCTTCTACGCCATCCGCTTCCTGCTCGGGGTGTTCGAGGCCGGGTTCTTTCCGGGCGTGGTCCTGTACCTGACCTACTGGTTCCCGAGCGCGAAGCGCTCGCGCATCAACGGCCTGTTCATGACCTCGTTCGCCATCGCGGGCGTGATCGGCGGCCCGCTCGCCGGGCTCATCATGGGCACGATGGGGGGCGTCTCGGGGCTCGCCAACTGGCAGTGGCTGTTCATCCTCGAAGGCATCCCGTCGCTCGTCGCGGGCGCGGCCGTGCTGGCCTTCCTGCCCGACCGGCCGAAGGAGGCGCGCTGGCTCGCGCCGGAGGTCGCCGCCGCCATGACGGCGATCGTCGAGGAAGAGGGCCGGGCCGCCGGCAAGGAGGCGAGCTTCACGGTGGCTTTGCGCGACGGCCGGGTCTGGCTCTGCGCGCTGATCTACTTCTGCATCGTCAGCGGCAACGCAACGATCGCCTTCTGGACGCCGTCGATCATCAAGGAGATCGGCGTGCAGGGCGCGATCGCGATCGGCTTCCTCGCCGCGGTGCCGTTCATCGCCGGCACCGTCGCGATGGTGTGGACCGGCGCGCATGCCGACCGCACTGGGGATCGCCGGCTGCCTTGCGCCGTGGCGAGCCTGATCGCCGCGGCGGGGCTGGCCGCCACGGGCGCCCTGATCGGCCACGCGGCGCTCGCCTTCCTGGCGCTGACGGTCGCGGCGATCGGCATCCTCGCGGCTTTCCCGGTCTTCTGGTCGCTGCCGCAGACCTTCCTGGCCGGCACTGCGGCGGCCGGTGCCATCGCGGCGATCAATTCGATCGGCAACCTCGCGGGCTTCGTCGCCCCGTATGTGGTCGGCCTGTCGACCACGCTCACCGGCACGTCGAGCAACGGGCTCTACGTCGTCGCCGGGTTCGAGCTGCTCGCCGGCCTCCTGGTGCTGGGCTTCGCCCGCTGGCGCGAGGCCGCCGCCGATCTGGCGCTGGTCGAGTGATCCCGCAGCGCTCGCTTCGCGAGCGCAAGGCAAGCCCGACCGGGCGCCGGCGCTCGTGCGCCGAACCCTTCGCGGTCACGCGAAGGCACACGAATCGGAGACAAGGACCGTTGCTGACTTTCCATCGCGAGGCCGCTGGCCGCCGGGACGTGATCGCACTCACGCCCAATTCCCTGGTGATCGCCGGCTGGGCCGGGCGGGACGAGGCGGCGATCCGCCACCACATCGAGGAACTGGCGGCGATCGGCGTGCCGCCGCCCTCCTCGGTCCCGGTCTATTACCGGGCCGCCGCCGCGACCCTGACCCAGAGTCCCCGCCTCGAGGTGCTGGGCCCGGATTCCTCCGGCGAGGCCGAGCCGGTGATCGTGTCGCTCGCCGACGGGCTCTGGCTCGGGCTCGGCTCCGACCATACCGACCGCAAGGCGGAGACGATCGGCATTGCGCTCTCCAAGCAGCTCTGCGGCAAGCCGGTCGGCACCGGCCTGTGGCGCCTCGACGAGGTCGCGCCGCACTGGGACGACCTGATCCTGCGATCCTACGCAACCATCGACGGCGCAAGGCTGCTCTACCAAGAGGGCCGCTTGACGGCGCTCCGCACCCCGGGCGACCTGATGGCGCGCCGTCCCGGCGGACCGGATCTTCCCCCCGGCATGGTGATGTTCGGCGGGACGCTCGGGGCGATCGGCGGCATCCGCCCCGCGACCCGGTTCGAGATGGAGCTGGAGGACCCAGTGCTGAAGCGCAGGCTCGCCCACACCTACGACATCGCCGTGCTGCCGGTCGTGGCCTGACGACCGCGATGACGACCGCGCTCGCCGGGATCGGGGACGGCGCCTTCTGGGCGGCGCTTGTCGTCAAGATGCTGACGAGCGCCGTCATCGTGGTCCTCGCCTCGCTCGCGGTCGAGCGGGCCGGGGCCCTGGTCGGCGCGATGATCGCGACCC
Organism: Methylobacterium aquaticum; assembly: GCF_001043915.1. Taxonomy (GTDB): domain Bacteria; phylum Pseudomonadota; class Alphaproteobacteria; order Rhizobiales; family Beijerinckiaceae; genus Methylobacterium; species Methylobacterium aquaticum. The sequence continues at coordinate 19,637 of NZ_LABX01000033.1, forward strand.
TGCCGCTGTCGGCCGGGCCGGCCTATCTGTTCCTGGCCCTCGACCACGATGCCGCCTTCCTGCGCGACAGCGCCGTAGCGAGCCTGCCGGCCATCGCCGCCACCGCCCTGTTCATCGCCGCCTATGCGGCGGCGGCCCGCCGGCACGGCGTCGCGCCCGCCCTCGTCGCGGCACTCGTCACCTGGATCGCCGCCGCCCTGGCCCTGCGGGCCCTGGGCGGCGGCCCCTTCGGGGCCGGGCTCGCCACCGTCCTGGTGATCGTCGCCTGCATGGCGCTGTGCCGCCGCGTCCGTGCCGGGCCCCCGGTGCCGAAACGGCCCGGGCGGCGGCGCGACGTTCTGGTCCGGGCCGCCATCGTCATGGTGCTGGCCGCCGCCGTGGTGCTGGCCGGCCGGCTCGCGGGGCCGGGCGCCGCCGGCCTCCTCGCCCTCGCCCCGGTGGTGATGGTGAGCCTGGCGGTGATCCTGCATCCGCGCCTCGGCGGGGCAGCGACCGCCCGGATGCTGGTGCTGAGCCTGCCGGGCATGCTCGGCTTCGTGGCGGCGCTCGCCGTTCTCGCCCTCACGGTCGAACGGCTCGGGCCCGCCCTCGCCCTGCCGCTCGCCCTCCTGATCACGATCCTCTGGAATGGCGGGGTCCTGCTCGCCGCCCGCCATCGTCCCGCCCCTGTCCGAGAGACCGACCGATGCGCACCACCCGCGACGACCTCGAACACCGCCTCGCCCTGATCGAGGCGCCCGAGAGTCGGTACGTCTTCACCAGGCTGTATCCCGACGCGGCCCGCGCCGCCGCCGATGCCGCCGATGCGCGGCGCAAGGCCGGCCTCACCCTCGGCGCCCTCGACGGCGCCATCGTGTCGATCAAGGACCTGTTCGACGTGCAGGGCGAGGCGACCACCGCCGGCTCGTCGATTCGGCGCAAGGCCGAGGCCGCGCTCCAGGACGCTCCCGTCGTCGCTCGCCTGCGCCGGGCCGGCGCGGTGATCGTGGGCAAGACCAACATGTCCGAGTTCGCCTTCTCGGGCCTGGGCCTCAACCCGCATTGGGGCACGCCCGGCAACGCAACTGACCCGAGCCTGGTGCCGGGCGGCTCCTCCTCCGGCGCCGGCGTCTCGGCGGCGCTCGGCACCTCCGACATCGCCATCGGCACCGATACCGGCGGCTCGATCCGCATTCCGGCGGCGCTCAACGGCGTGGTCGGGTTCAAGCCGACGGCCCGCAGAGTACCGCTCGCCGGCGCCTTCCCGCTCTCGCCCTCGCTCGACTCGATTGGCCCGCTCGCCCGCTCGGTCGAGGCCTGCGCCGCCGCCGACGCGGCGCTGGCCGGCGAGGAGTACCATCCGCTCCAGGCGGCGCCCCTGCGCGACCTGCGGATCGGGGTGCCCCGCGGCCTGCTGTTCACCGAGACCGACCCGCTGGTGGCACAGGCATTCGAGGCCGCCCTCTCGACCTTGAGCGGGGCCGGCGCCCGGGTCAACGACACCGCCTTCGACGATCTCCTCGCCCGCATGGCCGAGGCGACGGCGGCGGGTCCGATCGCCGGGGTCGAGGCGGCGGAGATCCACGCCGACTGGCTCGACGCCGAAGCTGCCGCCTTCGATCCGCGGGTCCATGCCCGCATCAGCCGCGGGCGCACCGTGACGGCGGTGGCCTATATCCGGATGATGCGCGCGCGCGCCGCGCTGATCGAGGCCGGCGACGAGCGGCTGAAGCCCCTCGACGTGCTCGCCCTGCCGGCCACGGCAATTCCCGCGCCCGCCATCGCCGCGGTGGCGGAGGACGACGCCGCCTTCTCGCGGCTCAACCTCCTGATGCTGCGCAACACGATGGTGGGGAACCTGTTCGACCTCACCGGCATCTCGCTGCCGATCGCGGGTCAGGCCAAGCCCGTCGGCCTGATGCTGCTCGCCCGCCACGGCCAGGACCGGCGGCTCCTGGAGATCGCCGCCGGTGTCGAGGCGGCATTGCGGGGATAATCGCCCCGCATCGCCCGGCCGCAGGCGCGGTCGGGCGCCCTGGTCTCAGCAGACTTGCGTTGGCAGGCCAACGCTTCGTCGGCTTAGATTCTGGTTTGATCGCAGATTTCTGCTGCCGAACCGGTGACCACTTCGGCGAAATCTGCTTAGAGCATTTTCCGACGAAGTGGATACCGGTTCGTCATAGAAAATGCGGCAAAATTAAAGAGATAGAGAAGCTTCGCGATTGCGACGCGATCGTGAAGCGCTCTAGCCCGCCAGCCGCGCGAGCCGGTCGAGCAAGGCCCGGTCATGCAGCAGGACCATCTTCTCCTTCGGGCTCAGCCAGGCGGCCGCCTCGTCGATGGTCGCGGCCTCGACCACCTTGGCCTGGGCCATGACGTGGTCGGGCTGCGGCGCGCCGCGGGGTCGGCGCTCGGCCGGGGGCAGGAAGGCGAGGTGGCCGGCCTGGAGATCCGGGTCGGCGTGGAGCGCCCGCAAGCCATCGGCGTCGTCGTAGCCGAACGCCGCGTTGCGCGCCTCGATCGCCTTGGCGGCGATGGCGATTGCCGGGGGCTCGCGCTCCTCGGGCGTCATCAACAGGCCGGCGCGCTTCAGCGCCAGACCGAGGGTCAGTTGCCCGCTCGCCCAGGAGATCGGAATCGCCAGGACGAGGCCGAGGATGGTCGGCGACATCCACAGGAACAGCGAGGTGGCGATGGCGAAGGCCGAGACGCCGGCGACGAGGCCCAGGATGGTGTGGAAGCGGTGCCGGCGCACGATGTCCGAGAACGGGATCGAGCCGTCGTCGCGCCGTTGCGGGTTCCAGCCGGTGTCCCGTCCGAGCAGGATCTGGAACACCGAGCCCGACTGGACCAGCATCGCGATCGGGGCGATCAAGGCCGAGAGCAGGGTCTCGATCAGCGCCGAGAGCACGAGGCGCATCCCCCCGCCGCTCGCCCGCCGGACCTTGCCGTCGAGGAGGCCGAGGATCAGGCCGAACAGCTTCGGGGCGAGCAGGATCGCCATCGTGATCCCGAAGAGCTGGAGCGCGCGCACGGGGTCGAAGCGCGGCCAGACCGGGTAGAGGCGGAACTCGGTCGAAAAGTATTCGGGGCGGATATAGGCGGTCTGGAGGGCCAGCGCGATGCCGACCACGAGCTGCGCCGCCCAGAGCGGCGAGGCGACGTAGCCGGCGATGCCGGTGGCGAAATGCTGGCGCGAGGCGAGGGTGAGGCCCGCCGTTCCGATGATGCGGCTGTGCTGGAGGTTGCCTTGCGCCCAGCGCCGGTCGCGGATCGCCACGTCGATCAGCGAGGGCGGGCTCTCCTCGTAGGAGCCGGCAAGCTCGGGGAGCATGTAGACGCTCCAGCCGGCGCGCCGGATCAGCGCCGCCTCGACGAAGTCGTGGCTGAGCACGTGCCCGCCGAAGGGCGGCTTGCCGGAGAGATCCGGCAAGCCGCAATGGTCGGCAAACGCCTTGGTGCGGATGATCGCGTTGTGGCCCCAGTAATTGCCGTCCCGGCCCGACCACAGCGACAGGCCGGTGGCGATGACCGGCCCGTAGATGCGGGCCGCGAATTGCTGCACCCGGGCGAACAGGGTGTTGCGGTTGATGATGAGCGGCAGCGACTGGATGATGCCGGAATCCGGATCCGCCTCCATGGCGCGGGCCAGCGTCACCACGCAGTCGCCGCTCATCAGGCTGTCGGCGTCGAGGACCAGCATGTGGTCGTAATGGCCGCCCCACCGCGTGACGAAGTCGGCGATGTTGCCGGCCTTGCGGTGATGGTTCTTCGGCCGGTGGCGGTAGTACAGGCGGGCCCCGTCGCCGAGGCGGGTGCGCAGCGCCAGATAGGCCCGCTCCTCGGCGATCCAGGCATCGGCCTGGGTCGAATCGGACAGGATCCAGTAATCGAAGGCCGCGCCCTCGCCCGTTGCCTCGATCGCGTCGCGGATCGCCTCCACCGCCGCGAAGGTGCGGGCGGTGGCCTCGTTGTAGACCGGCATCACCACGGCGGTCCGGGTGGTGAGGGGGCCTTGCGGCACCTCCGGCCGGCGCCGGCGCAGCAGCGCCAGGAAGCCGAGCAGGCCCGAGGTGAAGGCGAGTGCGATCCACGAGAAGTTGAGGGTGAACAGCGCCAGCAGCAGCCATTGCAGCCAGGTCGCCGAGCCGGCGACCGACACGACCTCGTACATCTGCATGGCGCCATAGGCGGTCAGTGCAAGTCCGCCGCCGAACACGAAGGCGCGGGCGGCCCAGGGCGCCCGGCGGCCGGGCACCGTGTGCGCCTGCGCCTCCGACCACTGGCGCAGGTCCTGCACCGGCATGGCGAGAGGCGATTCCTCCGGCACCGCCGGCGCGACTGCGACGGGCTGCGCGTCGCGGCGGAGGGGGTCGGCAAGGTGGAGATCGAGGTTTGGGGCGAGGGTCACGGGGTCCACCGGTACAGCCATGTCTCACTGACGGGTTTGTCGCCGGCCTTGACGACCAGGCGCAGCTCGCAGGCGGTGTCGTTGCCCGGATCGAGTTCGAACAACGCCCGCACGGTCTTGCGCTCCGGATACGGGTAGACCCGCTGGCGGGCGATACTGCCCGGCGCGGTGCTCAAGGCGAGGTGGAGCGCGTTCGGGTCGATGCCCTCCGCGAACGGCGCCTCGCCCACGAAGTCGACGAGGAAGAGCCGGCGCTTGCCGCCCGCGCCCTTGCCGACCCGGGTGCCGGAGCAGGCGGCGAGCGGGGGGGCACCCGGCACCGTCCAGCACCAGAACTGGCGGTAGCTGAAGGCGGTCTCCTTGGCGACCGGCTCCTTCGGGCGCCAATAGGCCAGGATGTTCTCGTTGACCTCGGATTCGCTCGGGATCTCGATGAGCTGGACCGCGCCGGCGCCCCAGCCGTGCTGCGGCACGCCCGGGCCCCAGCTGCCGAGCGGCTCGATCCACAGGCTCGGCCGCTTCTCCCAGCGCTGCACGTCGTCCTGGTAATCGCCATAGGCGCGGGCGCGCTGGACCAGCCCGAAACCCTTCGGGTCCTGGTCGAGGAAGGCGGAGATCTGGAGCATCTCGGGATTCTGCACCGGGCGCCAGATCGCCTCGCCCCAGCCGTTGCGGATCTGCAACCCGTCGCATTCATGGGCGGCGAGGCGGGCATCGTCGACGCCGCGCCGGTCAGTCGGACCGAACAGGAAGGCGCCGGTCATGCCGGCAATGCCGACATGCTCCAGGGTCGTGCGCGGGCAGAGGGTCGCCTCGATGTCGACGATGGTGGCGTCGCCCGGCCGCAGGGTCATGCGCAGCGCCGCGGTGGCGGAGTCGGAATCGACCAGGGCGTGGATCACGATCTGCCCGGTGCCGGCGCCCGGCCGCTCGAGCCAGAACGCCCGGAACAGCGGGAATTCCTCGCCCTTCGCCTCCGCGGGCCGCAGCGTGAGGGCGCGGGCGGTGACGCCGTAGCTCTGCCCGGCGGCCAGCGCCCGGAAGAACGAGGCGCCCTGGAAGATCGCGCAATCGGACGGGGCCGCGCCGTTGAAGCTGGCATAGAGCCGGAAGCCCGAGAAGCCGAGGTCGCGGCCCTCCTCCGGGGGCTTCAGCTTGCCGAAGGTGAAGCGGTTGCGGTCGTAAGGAATGCGGCGCACCACCCCGTCCTCGACCGTATGCAGCGCCACCGGCGTGGTGAAGACGAAGCCGCGATGCAGCGGCTCGACCACGAAGCCGCGGCCCTCGCCGGCCCAGAGCAGGCCGGCCGGTTGCGCCCGCACGCCGATATACTGGTCGTAGGTGAGGTCCTTGAACGGATCCGGCAGGTCGGCCGCCGGCGCCGCATAGGGCTTCTTCGCCAGTGCGCGGGCCAGCTCGACCACCTGGCCTGGATCGAAACGCTGGCCGTCCGACAGGGGGGCGGGCTCCGCCGGCTGCGCACCCGCCGCGCTGGTCACGGCCAGGCCGCCGGCAAGCGCCAGCACCGCGCGTCGGTCGAGGGCTGTGCGGGAGGGCGGTGCGGTGGGACTGTGCGTCATCGTGGGGAGCGGGACCGTACCGGTTTCGACAGGGGCGCGGGCCGTTTACCACGATCCGGGCTGAACCGGGGGTTAAGAATCGGGACGGTTGCGCCATTCGGGGCGGGGATGGCGGCGCTTGTTCTGGCGGGACGATCGGCTAGACGGTCGGGACCAGACAGCTCCTCCCCCGGACGCGACAGGCCGCCGATGACCTCGACACCCAACCGCTCCCTCCTCGCCGTCGTGCTCGCCGCCGGCAAGGGCACGCGGATGCGCTCCGATCTGCCCAAGGTGCTCCACCCGATCGCCGGCCAGCCGATGCTCGCCCATGTCCTGGCGGCGGTGGCCGAGGCCGGGGCGGAGCGCCTCGCCGTGGTGGTCGAGCCCGGCCGCGACGACGTCGCCCGCGTGGTGGCGGGGTTTGCCGGCGCCGAGACCTTCGCGCAGGGCGAGCGCCTCGGCACCGCCCATGCGGTTCTGGCGGCCCGCCACGCCTTGGCGGAGGGCGCCGACGACGTGGTGGTGGCCTTCGGCGATACGCCGCTGGTCACGCCGGAGACCTATGCCCGCCTGCGCGCGCCGCTGGCGGAGGGCGCAGCGGTGGCCGTGCTGGCCTTCGAGGCGGCGAACCCCACCGGCTACGGCCGCGTGCTGGTCGAGGATGGCCGGGTGGTGGCGATCCGCGAGGAGAAGGACGCGAGCGAGGCGGAGCGCCGAGTCACCCTGTGCAATGCCGGCCTGATGGCGTTGTCGGGCGCCCATGCCCTCGGATTGCTGGAGCGGATCGGCAACGCCAACGCGGCGGGGGAGTACTACCTGCCCGACGCCGTGGCGCTCGCCGTCGCCGATGGGCACCGGGTCGCGGTGGTGCCGGTGGCGGAGGCCGAGGCGCAGGGTGTCAACGACCGGGTGCAGCTCTCGCAGGCCGAGGCGGCGGTGCAGGCGACCTTGCGCCGCCGCGCGATGCTGGCCGGCGCCACCCTGATCGCCCCCGAGACGGTGTTCTTCAGCCACGACACCGTGCTCGGCCGCGACGTGGTGGTGGAGCCCCACGTGGTGTTCGGCCCCGGCGTCGTCGTCGGCGACGGCTGCACGATCCACGCCTTCTCGCACCTCGACAGGGCCCGGCTCGCGGCCGGCGTCCAGATCGGCCCCTATGCCCGCCTGCGCCCCGGTGCGGTGCTGGAGGAGGGCGCCCGCATCGGCAACTTCGTCGAGGTCAAGAACGCGGCGATCCGGGCCGGCGCCAAGGTCAATCACCTGACATACGTCGGCGATGCCGAGGTGGGGGAGGGCGCCAATCTCGGCGCCGGCACCATCACCTGCAACTACGACGGGGTGAACAAGCACCGCACGGTGATCGGGGCCGGCGCCTTCATCGGCTCGAACTCGGCTCTGGTCGCGCCCGTCACCGTCGGGGCCGGCGCCTTCGTGGGCTCGGGCTCGGTCATCACCGAGGACGTGCCGCCCGGCACCTTGGCGATCGGCCGGGGGCGGCAGGTGATCAAGACCGGGTGGGCGAAGCCGACGAAGGGGTGAGGCTGCGTGCCCGAACACGCGCCGATCCGTCGTCGGGGTCGCGGCGGCCGGCGCGCAGGCCGGCCGCGACGCGCCGGGTGTCAGGCACGGATCGCGCCGGCCATCTCACGGGAGGCGGTCCTGCGGCCCCGTGGTCCTTCACACGTGGTCCTCGGCGCGCGATTGATCTATGGCGGAGGAAATGAGGGGCGGCGGCCCCGGAGGCACGAGCGATGCTGCGCGGCGAGGACCGGCCCCCGAGAGACCCGCCCGCCGACCCCGATGTCGCCGACCGGGATGCGGCCTTCCTGGCCGAGCTTATCGCCCGGGTGGCGGCGGGGCGCCAGGACGCCCTGCGGGCGCTCTACGAGCGCACGGCCCCGAAACTTTTCGGCCTGATCCTGCGTATCATCCGGGATCGGGGCGCGGCCGAGGACGTGTTGCAGGACACCTACCTGCGGGTCTGGCAGCATGCCGGAGGCTACGCCCCGGAGGCGGGACGGCCGATGGCCTGGCTCGCCACGATCGCCCGCCACCGCGCCATCGACTGGGTCCGGCGGAAGGGCGAGGTGCCGATGCCGGCGCGCGACGACGAGGAGGAGGACTGGCTCGAGCGCATCGCCGACCCGCGGGATCGGGAGGCGGAGTTCCTGAGCCGCGACGCGCTCCTCACCTGCCTCGAACGGCTCGAGCCGGTGCAGCGTGACTGCGTGGTGCGGGCCTATTGCGAGGGCCTGTCGCGGGAGGAACTGGCCTTGCGCTACGACCGACCGGTCAACACCGTGAAGACCTGGCTGCATCGTGGTCTCGCCGCGCTGCGGGGCTGCCTGGACGACGCCGCATGACCGCCCCCGACGCGATGAGCGCCCCCGACGAACCCGATCTGCGCGCCGCCGAGTTCGTGCTCGGAACCCTGAGCGCCGCCGAGCGCGACGCCTATCGGCGCGACCGGGCGACCTCCCCGGCGCTCCAGGCGGCCGAGCGGGCCTGGGAGGCGCGCCTCGCACCCCTGGCCGGAGCCGTGCCGGAGGTCGCTCCGCCGTCCGGCGCCTGGGAGGGCATCGCCGCGCGCCTCGCCCGCGAGGGGCCGCGTCCCGCCGCCCCGGTGGTCGACCTGCGCCCGGCGCTCCGGCGCTGGCGCCGCGCCGCATTGGCTGCTGGCGCGCTCGCCGCCGGCCTCGCCCTGTTCATCGCCGTCGAGCGCCTGGCGCCGCGCCCCGAGGCGGCACAGTACCTCGCGGTGGTGAACCGGGGTGGCGAATTGCCGGCCCTGGTGGTGCGGGTCGATACGCGCGCCGGCACCGTGCAGGTCAGGGCGCTCGCCGCCGAGGCGCCCCGCGACCGCAGCCTGGAACTCTGGGTGGTGCCGGCGGCGGGGGTGCCCCGCTCCCTCGGCCTCGTCCGGAACGAGGCCGGCACCCGGTTCCCCTTGCCGGCCGGTGACCGGGCCGTCCTCGACGGGGCGAGCCTCGCCGTCACCGTGGAGCCGCCGGGCGGCTCGCCCTCAGGCGCCCCGACCGGGCCGGTGGTCTATAGCGGCCGCCTGGTCCGCGAGTAGGCGCGAAAAAATCGCGGCCGTTCGAAACTTTCCCGTCCGGCCCTCCGTACCGGCCCTCGACCCCGACGAGAGCGGGGCCGATACGAGAGACGGAACGACCCCCATGACGATCCGGACCCACGCCCGCACCCTGGTTCTCGCCCTCGCCCTGGCGGCGGCCGGCGGCAGCGCCTACGCCAAGAACCCGATGGTCGGCGGCGCGCCGATGTACGCCTCGAAGACGATCGTCGAGAACGCGGTCAACTCCAAGGACCACACCACGCTGGTTGCCGCCGTGAAGGCCGCCGGCCTCGTCGACACGCTCGCCGGCCCCGGCCCGTTCACGGTGTTCGCCCCCACCAACGCCGCCTTCGCCAAGCTGCCGGCCGGAACGGTCGAGTCGCTGGTCCAGCCGCAGAACAAGCCGACGCTGACCAAGATCCTGACCTATCACGTCGTGCCCGGCACCTACACCGCCAAGGACCTGATGGGGCTGGTGAAGCAGGGCGGCGGCCAGGCCGAGCTGAAGACCGCCGCGGGCGGGACCCTGACGGTGATGCAGAAGGGCAAGCGGCTGTTCGTGGCCGACGACAAGGGCAACACCGCCCGGGTGACGATCGGCAACGTGATGCAGTCGAACGGCGTCATCCACGTCATCGACACCGTGCTGATGCCCTGACCGATCCGGCCACCGGGCGGGAGCACCGCCCGGTGGCCGCCCGATGCAGCCGGTCCGTGAAACCTTCCCGTGAACCTTGGCCGTTATAATCCGTTACGCAAGTTGACTCGCCGGATCGCCGGCCGGTCCGCTAGAAGGACGGCGAGCGTGGCGGGTGCGGTGCAGCACGATTCCTCTGGCAGGAATCCTGCCGCAATGCCCTGCATAAGGGCCGCAGCGTCCCGCGGCGGGACACTCTGCGGGCGAGACGTGAGGCGGTGAGCATGTGCGGAATCGTGGGAATCGTCGGCCGGAATGCCGTGGCGGGACAGGTGGTCGATGCCCTGCGCCGGCTCGAATATCGCGGCTACGACTCGGCCGGCATCGCCACCCTGGAATCCGGCCGGCTGGAGCGGCGGCGCGCCGAGGGCAAGCTGTCGAACCTCCAGCTGAAGCTGCTCCAGAGCCCGCTTTCCGGCGCGATCGGCATCGGCCACACCCGCTGGGCCACCCATGGCCGGCCGAACGAGACCAACGCCCATCCCCATGCCACCGAGCGGCTGGCGGTCGTCCATAACGGCATCATCGAGAATTTTCGCGAGCTGAAGGCCGAGCTGTCCGCCGAGGGCTGCGTCTTCGAGACCGAGACCGACACCGAGGTGGTGGCCCAGCTCGTCAGCCACCTGATGCGCGGCGGCCTCGGCCCCGTCTCGGCGGTCGAGGCGGCCCTGCCGCGTCTGCGCGGCGCCTTCGCGCTCGCCTTCCTGTTCGCCGGCGAGGAGGACTTTTTGATCGGCGCCCGCCACGGCGCGCCGCTCGCCGTCGGCTTCGGCGACGGCGAGACCTATCTCGGCTCCGATGCGCTTGCGCTCGCGCCCTTCACCGACGAGATCACCTATCTCGACGAGGGCGACTGGACCATTCTGACCCGCGACGGCGCCGAGATCCGGGACGCCGACGGCAACGTCGTCGCCCGCCCGCGCCAGAAGATCGCCACGCAAGCCTTCCTGGTCGACAAGGGCAATTATCGCCACTTCATGGCGAAGGAGATCTACGAGCAGCCGGAGGTGGTGGGCCGCACCTTCGCCCATTACGTCGACCTCGCCGCCGGCCGGGTCGCCCTGCCGGAGGCCCTGCCCTTCGACTTCGCGAGCCTCAACCGCATCTCGATCACCGCCTGCGGCACCGCCTATTATGCCGGCCTCGTCGCCAAGTACTGGTTCGAGAAACTGGCGCGGCTGCCGGTCGAGATCGACGTCGCCTCCGAGACCCGCTACCGCGAGCCGCCGCTGGAGAAAGGCGGTCTGACGATCGTGATCTCGCAATCGGGCGAGACCGCCGACACCCTGGCCTCGCTCCGCTACGCCAAGTCGCAAGGCCAGCACACTCTGGCGGTGGTCAACGTGCCGACCTCGACCATCGCCCGCGAGGCGTCGGCCGTGGTGCCGACGCTGGCCGGCCCCGAGATCGGCGTCGCCTCCACCAAGGCGTTCTCGTGCCAGCTCACGGTGCTGCTCTGCCTGGCGCTCGCCGCCGGCCGGGCCCGCGGCACCCTCGACGCGACGCAAGAGAAGCGCCTCGTCGATGCGCTCATCAAGGTGCCGGGCCTGATGGCCGAGGCATTGAAGCGCGAGGACGAGATCGAGGTTCTGGCCCGCGAGATCGCCAAGGCGCGGGACGTGCTCTATCTCGGCCGCGGCACCGCCTACCCGATGGCGCTCGAAGGCGCGCTGAAGCTCAAGGAGATCTCCTACATCCACGCCGAGGGCTATGCCGCCGGCGAGCTGAAGCACGGACCGATCGCGCTGATCGACGATGCCGTGCCGGTGATCGTGATCGCCCCCCACGACGGCACCTTCGAGAAGACCGTCTCGAACATGCAGGAGGTGGCGGCCCGCGGCGGCAAGATCGTGCTGATCGGCGACGCCCGCGGCGCCGCCGCGGCCGGCCTCGACACCATGGCCACCCTGATGATGCCGGACCTCGACCCGGTGGTGGCGCCGATCGTCTACGCGGTGCCGGTGCAGCTTCTCGCCTACCACACCGCCGTGGTGCTCGGGAAAGACGTCGACCAGCCGCGCAACCTGGCGAAATCCGTCACGGTGGAGTGATAGACCGCGGCACGGAGGAAATCCGGCTTGGCCCGCCTCCCCGCCGATCGGCCCCAAACCAGGATTTCTTCCGCATAGCGGTATATGACTCCCGCCCGCCACGGCGGGACGAGGGATTTAACGGCGCGTCACCCCAACCGGTGGCGCGCCGTCGCGTGTCGGGACAGCGCCAGACCGCGTCCGGTCCTGCGGCCATCAGGGTGCCACGAATTCTTCGGATTCTCTCGATGTCATTTAGCCGGGATTAACCAAAAGGCCGCTCAATACGAGGGCTTAAGGTTGATCCTTCCTCAACGGCCGATCTCACCGGCCCGCGGCGCGGTGTGCGCCGGCGGCCGGCCGGGCGGGTCCGTGCAGGACAAGCCATCGAGTATAGGCCGCATGGACCTCGTCGCGTATTCGTCCGGTCGCCTCGCCCCGGCCTCCGTCCGCCGCCGCCGCCGCAACCGGCGGCTCCTCGGCATCGCCGCCGTCCTGGGGAGCATCGGGGCCGCTGCCGGCCTGATGCCGCGCGAGGAGACCCGCCCGCCGGCGGTCGCCGTCGCGGCGGAGCCAAAGGCGCCGATCCGCGAGGCCCGCGCCGCCCCGGCCGAGCTGGGCTGGATGCTGGCGCCGCAGCCGGTGCTCCGGGGCGATACGGCGGGGTTCACCCGCGACATGCCGGCCGAGCCGCCGCAACAGCTCACCGCCGCGGACTCGGCCCCGTCGCCGGCTCCCGAACCGCTGCGCCTCGCCGAGGCGGCACCGGCGGCCCTGGTTTCGCCGTCGACCGCGCCCTCCGAGGCGGTGCAGCCAGCCACCACCCCCCTTGTCGCGGTTCCCCTGCCGGTGCCGCGTCCGCCGGAGCTGCGCCCCTCCGAGATGCGGCCTTCACCGATCGTGCTGGCGACCCGGGTGCCGCGGCGCCAGAACCAGGCGATGGCCTCGACCCAGAGCGTGTTCAAGGCCGCCTTGCCGGAAGAGCCATCGCTGTTCGAGCGGATCTTCGGGGGAGGGGGGCAAAGCGCGCCGTCGCAGACCCTCGCCTATGCCGCGCCCGGCGGTCTCGATCCGAGCCCCCGCCCGCGCCTGAGCGTCGGCCCGGGCGTCGCCATCTACGACATCAGCGCCCGCACTGTGACCCTCCCGAGCGGCGAGTCGCTGGAGGCGCATTCCGGTCTCGGGCCGCATATGGACGATCCGCGCAACGTCCATCTGAAGATGCGCGGCGCAACGCCGCCGGGCACCTACGACCTCACCGAGCGCGAGGCCCTGTTCCACGGCGTGCGGGCGATCCGGCTGAACCCGGTCGGCGGCAGCGGCGCGATCCACGGCCGGGTCGGGCTCCTGGCCCATACCTACATGCTGGGCCCGAGCGGCGCCTCGAACGGCTGCGTCTCGTTCCGCAACTACGACCGGTTCCTGCAAGCCTTCCTGCGCGGCGAGGTGCGCCGCCTCGTCGTGGTGCCGGGCAGCGGCGCGAGCGACCTGCCGCGGATCGGCCGGGGCGGTCCGTGGGACCGGGCGACGCGGGGTTGATACCAACGGTCGTTGAAAACGACCTTTGGTTCCGCTCTCCAATTGTCGCTAAGCTTTTGATTTAGTATCGAAAATTTGAGATGGTCTATCGGCCCGATGCGTCAGCATCTTGGGCCGATGGGAAGAGAGATCTGTTCGAGAGACCCCCGAAGACGTCGAGAGTGTCAACACTTTCCACCACAACGAACCGTGCATGGAGGAAACGGCCTCCGGGATTTCGTGTCCCGGAGGCCGCTTCACTTGAAACCCCGCTCACTCCCCGTCGATCTTGGCGCCGATGATCGCGATGGCGCGCTGATAGACCGAGGCGGCGTTCCAGCCCTGGATCGCCGCGAAGTTGGGCTCTCCGGGCTGGTAGCCGGCACCGGCGCGCCAGCCATGGGCTTTGAGGAAGTTCGCGGTCGAGTTGAGCGCGACCGTGGCGTTGTCGAGACTGCCGCCGGTGCCGTAGTTCAGGACGTTCTTCGGCAGGAACTGGGTGTGGCCGACCTCGCCATGGGCGGCGCCGCGGGTGTTCGGGCTCAGGATGCCGCGATCCACCAGGGTCAGAGCGGCGTAGAGCTGGTCGGTGAAGTAGGCCGAGCGGCGGCAATCATAGGCCAGCGTCGCCACTGCCGAGAGGGTGTTGACGTTGCCCTTCACGGCGCCGAACGCCGTCTCCATGCCCCAGATCGCCAGCAGCGGGCCCGGCGGCACGCCGTAGCGCTGCTCGATCGAATCGAACAGGGCCGCTTGCGAGCGCTTCATTGCCCGGCCGCGGGAGATGATCGACGCGGCGCCGCGCTTGGCCATGAATTGCTCGAGGGAGAGCTTGAAGCTCTTCTGGCCCCGGTCCGCCGCGATGGTCGCAGACGAGTACGAGGTCCCCATCAGGGCCGAGATGGCGGCGGGGCTGGCGCGCCCGCGGGCCTCGTCGGCGAATTCCCGCTTCCAGGCTTCGAACCCGGCCGACGTGTTGCCGCATTGCGCCGCCTGCGCACCACCGGCCAACGCCGCGAGGCTCGCGGCGATCAAGGCCCTCCCATAACCGCTTCCGATCATCCCACACGCTCCCTCGGGGGCCGCGCCGCCGGACTTGGGTCGTCCGGCCGCCACGGCTCCCATTCTCCGCCTTCCATGCCTGCCCGATGGGCGGACGTGACAGTCCCGCCCTCTGCGGACACTTTGCGGCGGAACTGCAACGCACACCGCATTCGGCGCTCTGCTTGCGAGCATGACCGATCGCGTCGCGTGACAGGTAGGGCGGGGACGGAGGATGTGGGACGTCAATCCGCGGACGTGGCCTTTCGGCCACGCCCGTGCCGCTCAGCCGGCGAGCCCGAAGATCGCCCGCGCCTCGGCCGGGCTGGCGGGAGCACAGTCGAGATGGGCGAGCAGGCTCACGGCCTTCTCGACCAGAGCCGCGTTGCTCGGGGCGAGCTGGCCGCGGGCCAGGTAAAGGTTGTCCTCGAGCCCGACCCGGACATGGCCGCCAGCCGTGGCAGCGAGCGCCACCATCGGGAACTCGGCCCGCGAGATGCCGAAGGCCGACCACACCGCGTCCCGGGGCAGGCGGTCCCGCATCTGGAGCAGGGTCTCGGGCGTTGCCGGGGCGCCCCAGGGGATGCCGAGGCAGATCTGGAACAGCGGCGGGGAATCGAGGTGCCCCTCCGCCAGGAGGTGGCGGGCCAGCTCGATCTGGCCGAGATCGAACACCTCGATCTCCGGCTTCGCCCCCGCCTCGCGGATCAACGCCGCCATCGCCCGCAGATGGGCCGGCGTGTTCATGAAGGCGTGCTCGCCGAAATTCATCGTCGCGACGTCGAGGGTGCAGATCTCGGGCCGCAAGGCCGTGACGTGGCGGGTGCGTGCCTCCGGCGACGCGAGCGTCGTGCCGGGGCCCGCCACCGCCGGATCGGGATCGCCAACGACATAGCGCCCGCCGGCCCCGGTGGTGAGGTTGAGGACGACGTCGGCGTTCGTCTCGCGGATCCGCTCCACCACCTCGCGGTAGAGCGCCAGATCCATGCTGGGCTTGGCGGTCTGCGGATCGCGGACATGGATATGGACCACGGCGGCGCCAGCTGCCGCTGCGTCAATGGCCGATTGCGCGATGGCCTGTGGGCTCACCGGCACGGCGGGGTTCTTCGATGGCGTCTCGAACGAGCCGGTGAGGGCGCAGGTGATGACGGTCTTGCGCGACATCTGTCCCTCCTCAGAGCATGCCGCCGTCGACCGCCAGGGTCTGGCCGGTGACGTAAGGAGCGCCGGCGGCCAGGAACAGCATGGCCTGGGCGATGTCCTCTGGCTTGGCCATGCGGGCGAGGAGCGTGCGCGCCACGGACTCGGCCTTGCGCTCCGCCGGCCATCCTTCGGTCCACGGGGTCTCGACGAGGCCGGGCGCCACGGCGTTGACGCGGACATCCGGGGCGAGCGCCCGGGCGAGGCTGCGGGTGAGGTTGATGAGCCCGGCCTTGCTCGCCGAATAGGCGATGCTGGAGCCGCGCTGCCCGAGTCCCGCCACCGAGGCGGTGTTGACGATGGCGCCCTTTGCACGGCGCAGAGCCGGCGCCGCCGCATGGGCGCAGCGATAGGGGCCGATCAGGTTCGTCGCCAGGATGGTCTGCCAGAACTCTTCGGTCATCGCGTCGAGGTCGGCGAAGTCGATCGGCGTGGTCGTGGCCGGGGTGCCGGCATTGTTGATGAGCACGTCGAGGCCGCCGAGCGCATCGATCCCGCGCACCACCATGCCTTCCGCCTCGCCCGGCACCGCGACATTGCCGGCGAGCGCCTGGACCGCCAGCCCCTCGGCCTTCAGACGCGCGGCGGCCTGCGGCCCGCGTTCGTCCTCGGCGAGATGGTTGAGCACCACGCTGGCGCCGCAGCGGGCGAACAGGGTCACGGCCGACAAGCCGATTCCCGAGGCGCCGCCGGTCACGAGCACGCAGCGCCCGCGCAGATCCGCACTGATCATTGGAGTTTCCACCCTGCGAAATGTTGTTTCGCGGGAGAGTGGCAGGTCCGGGCGGGGCTTGTCCAGATCGCCCGGCGCATCGCCGGGCTGCCGTAAGGCGCCTCGACGGGGACGGGCGCCGTGCCATGATCGCCGGCCGGGCCGGCCACGATCCGCTCGCGCCTCCGGCGCGATCGGCGCCGGCCGCTCGTCCCGGAAGGCGGGGCGGGGCCGCAGGCGGAAGCGGCTGAAGGTCGATCGACCCGAAGTCGGAGCCGGTCTCCGTTATACCACCGGCTCAAAGATGCTGACCGATCGGGCCGATGAGCGATCCCGAATCGTCGATATCGAGCCAGAGATTTGGCGAAAATTCGGGAACGGAACCAGGGGCCGCTTTCAACGACCGTTGCGATTACTCCACCTTCTCGTCGGGATAGACGCCCCAGAGCCGGTCCTGGCGCATGTAGCCGTCGACGTCGCCGCGCTTCTGCGGCAGGGACACGACGAGGCGGCACCACGTCTTGTCGCAGGTCTTCACGCTGCCGATTACGCCGGCCTGGAGCTGCGCCACCACGCCGCTCGTCGCATCGGCCCGGTCGTAGAGCGGCACCGGCGCGCCCTTGTCGGCGTCGCGGCTCAGCACCACGGCGGTGCGCCGGCCGGACAACAGCGAGTGCAGCACCCAGCCTTCGGTGCCCTCGGAATCGCGGATGCGGCGCCAGGTCTCGAATTCGGCGATGATCTCCACCGGGAGGCCGGCGCGCTGGAACACCCACAGCGTGCGGTGATCCTTGGAAGGACCCTCGCGCAGGTTCACCCGGTCGGTCTTCAGGCTGACATAGCGCGGCAGCGGCAGCTTCGTCGCCGGGCCGATGGTGACGCCGATCTCGCCGGGGGCGGGATTGGCGGCCGGCGTCGGCGGTGCCGCGGCCGCGGGCACGGCTGAGGCGGCGAACAGCAGGGCGGCGAGAAGGCGCAGGTGGAGCATCGGCGATCGAACTCCCAACAGGGAAGCGGCGCGGATTGTCTTCCGGGTGGCCTCTGCTAGAGAGGCCGCCGGGCGTCGAGCCCCGGCCGGATCGAGGGGGCAAACGCCCCTATCGCCGGATCAGGGTTAACGGGCCGTAACGACGCTTGTGGCCCGCACCAAGGCGGGGCTTTCCGCCGGGCTGCCGTGTCGCTTAATCTTCAGGCGCGGACGCCCGTCATCGCGTGTCGGGGCCGCACGGGCAGGCCGTGAGGCCCGCCCGGGGGCAGGGGAGGGATCATGTCGTTGAAGCGCAAGCCGCTCGTGGTGGTCACCCGGCGCCTGCCGGACGTCGTGGAGACGCGGATGCGCGAGTTGTTCGACGCGCGTCTCAACCACGAGGATACGCCGCTCAGCGGCGCCGCCCTGGCGCAGGCCATCCAGGAGGCCGACGTGCTGGTGCCGACGGTCACGGACGAGATCGACGCCTCGCTCCTCGCCCAGGCCGGGCCGAACCTGCGGCTGATCGCCAATTTCGGCAACGGCGTCGACCATATCGACGTCGGCGTGGCGCTCCAGCGTGGCATCACGGTCACCAACACGCCGGG
Source organism: Methylobacterium aquaticum (assembly GCF_001043915.1). GTDB lineage: Bacteria > Pseudomonadota > Alphaproteobacteria > Rhizobiales > Beijerinckiaceae > Methylobacterium > Methylobacterium aquaticum. The sequence goes on from NZ_LABX01000033.1 coordinate 37,438, forward strand.
CGTGCTGACCGAGGACACCGCCGACATGACCATGGCGCTGATCCTCTCGGTGGCGCGTCGGGTCACCGAGGGCGCCCGGATCATCCCGGAGGATGCCTGGTCGGGCGGCTGGTCGCCGACCTGGATGCTCGGCCGCCGCATCACCGGCAAGCGCCTCGGCATCGTCGGCATGGGCCGGATCGGCCAGGCGCTGGCCCGCCGCGCCAAGGCGTTCGGCCTCTCGATCCACTACCACAACCGCCGCCGGGTCGGCGCCCGGATCGAGAGCGACCTCGAGGCGACGTACTGGGAATCCCTCGACCAGATGCTGGCCCGGGTCGACATCGTGTCGGTCAACTGCCCGCACACCCCGGCGACCTATCACCTGCTGTCGGCCCGGCGCCTCAAGCTGCTCAAGCCCGAGGCGGTGGTGGTCAACACCGCCCGCGGCGAGGTGATCGACGAGACCGCGCTCGCCCGCCTGATCGAGGTCGGCGACATCGCGGGGGCCGGCCTCGACGTATTCGAGCAGGAGCCGGCGGTGAGTCCGCGCCTCGTCAAGCTCGCGAAGGCCGGCAAGGTGGTGCTGCTGCCTCACATGGGCTCGGCGACCCACGAGAGCCGGATCGACATGGGCGAGAAGGTCATCATCAACATCAAGACCTTCCTCGACGGCCACCGGCCGCCGGACCGGATTCTGCCCAGCATGCTGTGAGGTGGAGCCGTCTCACGGCGCCGACGAAGCCGAACCCCCGCCGTCGCTCCGGGGCCGCGCAGCGGCGCCCGGAGTCTAAAATCGTAGGCGGTTGAGACGGGAGCGGAGCGTTGTCCGCTTCGATCCGAAGCTTCAGCGGTTCTGTATCCCGGGCTCCGCTGCGCGGCCCCGGGATGACGCGGAGGTCATGCGTTCTCGACGGGCCCGCCCTGCAACCGGGCAGGGCGCCCCTCAGCCCTGAAGCGTTGCCGTCAGGCTGATCTTGGCGTTGAGCACCTTCGAGACCGGGCAGTTCTTCTCGGCGATGCCGGCCAGTTCCTCGAACTTGGCCTGGTCGATGCCCGGGATCTTCGCGGTCAGGGTCAGCGCGGACGCCGTGATGGTGAAGCCGTCGCCGTCCTTCTCCAGGGTCACGACCGACTCGGTGCGCAACTCGTCGGCGGTGAAGCCGGCACCCTGGAGCTGGAAGGCCAGCGCCATGGTGAAGCAGCCCGCATGGGCGGCGGCGATCAGCTCCTCGGGGTTGGTGCCCGGCTCGTTCTCGAAGCGGGTGTTGAAGCCGTAGGGGTTGCTCGACAGCACACCCGACTGGGTGGTCAGCTGGCCCTTGCCGTCCTTGCCGCTGCCCTGCCAAACGGCGCTCGCCTTGCGGTTCATGCTCGTCTCCTGTGGATTGGTACGCGGCGGAGCCGTCGCGGCGCCCGCTCACGCCCACAGGTAGGTCACCGCTCCGTCAGGTCATCCTCCGGATCCGTATCGATCACCCGAAGGGCGAGGGAGAGCGCGAATCCTGCCCGCGCCAGGGCGGCGAGGTCGCGCTCGCGGGCGGCGGCCCGGGCGGCAGGCGCGCGGTAGGGCCCGAGGCGACGGCGCCGGGCATAGGCGTAGGCGGCGGCGTCCTCGCTACCATCCTCGTCCTCGGAGAGCGCCGCGCCGACGATCGCGCGGTCGACCCCCTTGGCGGCCAGCTTGGCGCCGATCGCCCGGGCCGAGCCGCCGCGGCGGCGCAAACTGCGCACCTTGGCGGCCGCGAAGGCGGCATCGTCGACGAGGCCGGCACCCAGCGCCCGCGCCACCACCGCCTCGACCAACTCCGAAAAATCCTCCGGCGCCTCGCCGCGCAGGCGGCAGCGGGTCTCGACCCGCCGCTTGAGCACCCGGCGCAGCATCTCGGCCGAGGCACCGTAGCGCTCCAGATAGGAGAGGGCGGCCCGCTCCAGAGAGGCCGGCGTGATCGGCCGCGCCGCCCTCAATCCGCCATCGCGGCCGGGTTCATCGGCCCCGTCCCGGATCGCCTCCGTCCCGGCGGGGGCGTCCGCCCCGGGCCCGCGCGAGGGGTGATGCCGGCGTTTCTGCACAGACGTGAATCCTTCTTCCTCCTGCTCGCCCTCGCCCTCGGGGCGGTGGCCGGCGCGGTGCTCTACCTGTCGCGGCCGACCACCTTGCGGGTCGCGGTCGGGCCGCGGGACCGGGTCGAGTCGCACCTGATCCAGGCCTATGCCGATGCGCTCGCCCGCGCCCGCGAGGATATACGCCTCGAGGTCGTGCCTTACGACGACGTGCGCGACAGCGCCGCGGCGCTCCAGAGCGGCCGGGCCGACCTCGCGGTGGTGCGGCCCGACGTGCGCCTGCCCGAGAACGGCCTGACCCTCGCCGTGCTGCATGACGAGGCCCTGGTGGTGGCCGCGCCCCCGTCCTCCGGCCTTCAGACCTTCCCGGACCTCGCCGGCAAGCGGCTCGGCCTCGTCGCCCATCATGGCGCCGACCAGCCGCTGGTCACGAGCCTGCTCGCCTATTACGCCCTGACGCCGGTGCCCGCCGCCGCCGCGCCGGGGGCCGGCCCCGGCGGCGTCGCGGTGGTGCCGATGCGGGCCTCCGAGGTGGCGGCGGCTTTGGCCGAGCACCGGATCGATGCCGCCGCGGTGATCGCGGCCCCGTCGGACAAATCCGCCGCCCGGGTGGTGCAGGCGGTGGAGGCGGCCTCCCCCGGCCACGGCGCGACCATCGTGGCGATCCCCGACGGCGAGGCGATCGTGCAGCGCCTGCCGGAATTGCAGGCCGTGACCATCGCGGCCGGCACCTTCGGCGGCCGACCGAAGCGGCCCGACGACGACGTGAAGACCGTCGGCGCCTCCTACCGGCTGATGGCCCGCGCCTCCCTGAGCCGCGACACCGCCGCGAGCGTGACCCAGCACCTGTTCGAGCTGCGCTCGCGCCTCGCCGCGATGGTGCCGACCGCCAACCTGATGAAGGCGCCGGATTTCGACAGCGCCGCCGAGGCGACCAGCGCCCGCCTGCCGATCCATCCCGGCGCGGTCGACTATTACGAGCGCGAGCAGCAGACCTTCCTGCAACGCTACGAGGATTGGGTCTACCTGGTGGCGTTCTTCGGCGGCGGCCTCGGCTCGGCGGTGGCCTGGCTCGGTCAGCGCCTCGCCCGGGAGCAGCGCGCCCGGATCGACGCGGTGCTCGACCGGCTGCTCGCCATCCTGATCGAGGCGCGGGCGACCCAGGACCCGGCCGCCCTCGACGCCCTGGCGGTCGAGATCGACGGCCTCGTCATCGACGTGGTGCGCCATGCCCGCGCCCACGACACCGATGTCCGCACGATGAGCGCGCTGATCCTGGCGGTCGACGCCGCCCGGGCGGCGGTGGCCGAGTGCCGGCGGGACGGGGCGCCGGTGCGTGAGCGGGCGGGGCGGGTGTTGTCGCTGCATCCGGCGAGTGGGGCTTGATGCCGAGGGTTCGACGCCCGTCAGGTCGATCGCGCGAAGGGCTGCTGAGGACGGGACGTGGACATGCTCCTAACCAACGAGCGTGCGCCGGAAGAAATCCGCCACGCGCATCCGATCGAGGCTCGCCGCCTCCGGGCCGAGCCCGTGTCCCTGGCCCGGGATAGTAGCGCATCTCCGGGGTCCGCCCATGCGCGAGGAGCCGCGCCTCGATCCGCCGCGTCCCCTCGACCGACCCTGTCTTGTCGGCCTCTCCATGGCTGATGTGGAGGGGACCGTCGTAGTGCTCGATGGCGATCGGTGTGCGGGGCTCCAATCCATCGGATGAGCCGTGCCATAAACACGCCCGTTTCGTCCAATCGATCGGCTCGGGATGACGGGGGTCTGTGTAGGCTGCCCGGAACGCGGCCCAGATCACATCCGTAGCCGCAAGTACCGCGACAGCGCGCGGCAGGTTGGGAGTACCGTCGCGTGCCATCGTGCTGACCAGCAGGAGCGCGTGTTCAGCACCACGCGAAATGCCCCACAGACCCATCGGGCCCGACACTCTCGGGTCAGCCCGCATCAGGCTGAACGCCTCGACAGTCTCGGCGAGTTCGACCTCGACGATGTCGCCGGAATGCTGCTCGTTGCCGCCCCGGCTGTATGGGAAGGGGGCGGCGACAAAACCCTGGCTGGCGAGAAACATCGCCATGGTCTCGGTCCAGCGCCGGTTCGGTCCCTCGGCCCCGTGCAGCAGCAGCACGCAGGGCGCGGGACCGCGACCGAACGGCACGTATATCAGGCTATGGCGCGGTCCGGTCTGCGTCTCGACAAGATATGGTGTCGGAGCTGCGCCAGGGGCAGCATGGCTTGGGCCTGTCGCGGCTCCCGTGACCGCCGCAGCGAGAACATCACGCCTGTTCATCCGTTCTCCGGAGCAATCGATAGGCCCGCAATCTGCGATCGATATTGGCGCCTGAGCGTGACGCAGTTCAGGTTCTTCGGGTCAGCACTGCGTTGAAAACAGTCCGTTGACCTAGTCGAGATGCCTGGATTGCGACCCTGATCCTGGAGCCGCCTCTCACGTGATCAGATGGTCCCGCCGCCGCAGGGCCGGGAACAGCCGTCCCCACAGGGCCGCCACCGCGAGCGTCGCGACGCCGCCCACCACCACCGCCGGCACCGCCCCGACGA
>NZ_LABX01000330.1 GCF_001043915.1 Methylobacterium aquaticum
AAAATTCGAGAACAGAACCAAAGGTCGTTTTCTTTCGACCGTTGGTATCAGTCCATCGTCGCTGGACTGACCTCGAAGGAGGAGGGTTGCGGATGGGGTGAGCCAGCGGCCGCCAGGCGATGCCGGTCAGCCGCCGATGTTGTAGGCGGCGAGCGCCGCCATGTTGACGAGATCGGAATCGGTCGCGCCGAGCGGGACGATCTGCACCGCCTTGTCGAGGCCGACGATCAGCGGCCCGAGCACCTGGGCGCCGCCCAGTTCCTGCAACATCTTGGTGGAGATCGAGGCCGAGTGGAAGGCCGGCATCACCAGCACGTTGGCCGGCTGCTTGAGGCGGCTGAACGGGTACTGGGCGAGCAGGTCCCGGTTGAGGGCGACATCGGCCGCCATCTCGCCGTCATACTCGAAATCGACCCGCATCCCGTCGAGGATCCGCACCGCCTCCTGCACCTTCTCGGCGCGCTCGGCCTTGGGGAAGCCGAAGGTCGAGAACGAGAGCAGCGCCACCCGCGGCTCGTAGCCGAGGCGCCGCGCCACGCCGGCCGCCTCGATGGCGATGCCGGCGATCTCCTCGGCGCTCGGCATCTCGTGGATCGCGGTGTCGGCCACCAGCACCACCCGGCCACGGGCGAGGCAGAGCGAGACGCCGATCACCCGGTGGCCGGGCTTGTGGTCGATGACCCGGCGCACGTCCTCGAGCGCGATCGAGTAGTTGCGGGTGGTCCCGGTCACCATCGCGTCGGCGTCGCCGAGCGCCACCATCGACGCCGCGAAGTGGTTGCGGTCCTGGTTGATCAGGCGCTGGCAGTCGCGGAACAGGAAGCCCTTGCGCTGCATCCGCGCATACAGGAACTGCGCGTAGACGCCGTTGCGGTGCGACTTGGCGGCGTTGTGGATCTCGATGTTGTCGCGGCCGGCCAGATCGATGCCGGCGGCCTCGGCATTGGCCATCACCCGGTCCTCGCGGCCGACCAGGATCGCGGTGCCGAGGCCCTGGTTGACGAAGGAGATCGCGGCGCGGATCACCACCTCCTCCTCGCCCTCGGCAAAGACGACGCGCTTGGGGTATTTGCGCACCCGCTCGAACACCCGGTTGAGCGTGCCGGCGACGGGGTCGCGCCGTGCCGAGAGCTGGGCCCGGTAGCGCTCCATGTTGTCGATCGGCTTGCGGGCGACGCCGGTCTCCATCGCCGCCTTGGCCACCGCCATCGGGATGGTGTGGATCAGGCGCGGATCGAACGGCACCGGGATGATGTATTCGCGCCCGAAGCGCGGCCGCGTGCCCTGGTAGGCCGCCGCCACCTCGTCCGGCACGTCCTCGCGGGCGAGCGCCGCCAGGGCCTCCGCCGCCGCGATCTTCATCTCCATGTTGATCGTGGTCGCGTGGACGTCGAGCGCGCCGCGGAAGATGTAGGGAAAGCCCAGGACGTTGTTGACCTGGTTCGGGTAGTCCGAGCGGCCGGTCGCCACGATGGCGTCGTCGCGGACCTGCGCCACCTCCTCGGGGGTGATCTCCGGGTTCGGATTCGCCATCGCGAAGATGATCGGCTGCGGCGCCATCGCGGCGATCATCTCAGGGGTGAAAGCGCCCTTCACCGAGAGGCCGAACGCGATGTCCGCGCCTTCCATCGCCTCTTCGAGCGTCCGCTTCGAGGTCGCGACCGCATGGGCCGACTTCCACTGGTTCATGCCCTCGGTGCGGCCCTGGAACACCACGCCCTTGGTGTCGCACAGGATCACGTTCTCGGAGCGGAAGCCCAGCGCCTTGACCAGCTCGATGCAGGCGATGCCCGCCGCGCCCGCGCCGTTGACCACGAGACGGGCCTCGGCGATGTCGCGGCCCGTGAGATGCAGCGCGTTGATGATGCCCGCCGCCGAGATGATCGCGGTGCCGTGCTGGTCGTCATGGAAGACCGGGATGTCCATCAATTCCCGCAGGCGCTCCTCGATGATGAAGCACTCGGGGGCCTTGATGTCCTCCAGGTTGATGCCGCCGAAGGTCGGGCCGAGATAGCGCACGCAGTTGATGAAGGCGTCCGGGTCCTCGGTGCCGACTTCGAGATCGAAGGAATCGATGTCGGCGAAGCGCTTGAACAGGACCGCCTTGCCCTCCATCACGGGCTTGGAGGCGAGCGCGCCGCGGTTGCCGAGGCCGAGGATCGCGGTGCCGTTCGAGATCACCGCCACGAGGTTGCCCTTGGCGGTGTAGTCGTAGGCGAGCGCCGGGTCGTCCGCGATGGCGAGAACCGGCACGGCGACGCCCGGCGAGTAGGCGAGCGACAGGTCGCGCTGGGTCGCCATCGGCTTCGTCGCCACCACTTCCAGCTTGCCCGGCCGGCCCTGCTGGTGGAATTGCAGCGCCTCCTGGTCGGTGAAGGTCGGGCGCTTGCCGCGGGTGACGGGGCGGGACTCGCTCATGCCAGGCTCTTCTCTGCGACCAGCATCAACACGATGACGGCGGGACACGTCCCATAGGGCCAGGAACCGGCTGGCTCAAGCGGCGCTGCGGCGCTCACGAGCAGTCTGCCGCCATTTTCGGCGGGGATGACGATCCCCATCATCCCCGGAATGCCGGTCTGGAGCGTGGCCGCCGGCCTCTGTTAGTCTGCCCGACCACGATGCCGCGGACGCGACGACAGCCCCCTGATCTCATGACGATGGACAGCGACACCGGCCGCCTCCTGCGCAACGAGGCTCACGAGCCGGCCGACGAGGCGCCGCCGCCCCCCGCCCGCGGCCGCCGCTCGGCCGCCGCCGACGACGAGGCCAAGGTCTCGCCGATGATGGCGCAGTACATCGAGATCAAGGCGGCCAATCCCGGTTCCCTGCTGTTCTACCGCATGGGGGATTTCTACGAGCTGTTCTTCGAGGATGCCGAGATCGCCTCGCGGGCGCTCGGCATCGTGCTGACCCGCCGCGGCAAGCATGCGGGTGCCGACATCCCGATGTGCGGCGTGCCGGTCGAGCGCTCCGACGATTACCTCCAGCGTCTGATCGGCCTCGGCCACCGGGTCGCGGTCTGCGAGCAGACCGAGGATCCGGCCGAGGCCAAGAAGCGCGGCTCGAAATCGGTGGTGCGGCGCGAGGTGGTGCGCCTCGTCACCCCGGGCACCATCACGGAGGACCGCCTGCTCGATCCCGGCCGGGCCAACCTGCTGCTGGCGCTCGCCCGCCGCCGCGCCTCGGACTCCGCCTGGACCTACGGCCTCGCCGCCGTCGACATCTCGACCGGGCGCTTCTCGCTGGGCGAGGTCGAGGGGGCGGGGCTCGCCGCCGAGATCGCCCGGCTCGACCCGCGCGAGATCGTGATGGGCGACGCCCTCCACCAGGATCCCGACCTCGCCCGGCTGTGGCGCGACACGCGGGCGGCGGTGACCCCGGTCGGTCGCGGCGATGTCGATCCGGCCTCTGCCGAGCGGGCGATCAAGGAGCAGTTCGGCGTCCAGACCCTCGACGGGTTCGGCGCCTTCAGCCGGGTCGAGATCGCGGCGGCAGGGGCCGTCCTGCACTACATCGCCCGGACCCAGCTCGGCGCCAGGGTGACGTTGAGCCCGCCGACCCGCCAGGCGGCCGGCGCGAGCCTGATGATCGACGCGGCGACGCGGGCCAACCTCGAACTCACCCGCACCCTGTCGGGCGAGCGGGCGGGCAGCCTGCTCGCCGCCATCGACCGCACGGTGGGCGGCGCCGGCGCCCGGCTGCTCGCCGAGCGGCTGGCCGGCCCCTCGACGGATCTCGCCCTCATCCGGCGCCGGCACGACGCCGTGGAGTTCCTGGTGGCTGAGGGGGCCTTGCGGGCGGAACTCCGCAGCGAGCTGGCGCGGGCCCCCGACATGGCGCGGGCACTCACCCGGATCGGCCTCGGCCGGGCCGGGCCCCGCGACCTTGCGGCGCTGCGCGACGGTCTCCTCGCCGCCCGCGGCATCGCCACGGCGCTGGCGGGGGCCGGTGCCCTGCCGGGCGAGATCGGCAAGGCCGCCCGCATCCTCGCCGGGCTCGACGAGGCTCTGGCCGACGATCTGGCCGCGGCGCTCGCCGACGACCTGCCGTTGCAGCGCCGGGACGGCGGCTTCGTGCGCGAGGGCTACCGGGCCGAACTCGACGAGACCCGCACGCTCCAGCGCGATTCGCGGCAGGTGGTGGCCGGGCTCCAGGCCCGCTATGCGTCCGAGACCGGCTGCCGCACGCTCCGGATCAAGCACAACAACCTCCTCGGCTACTACATCGAGGTGCCGCAGACCTTCGGCGAGACCCTGCTGAAGGATCCCTGGCGCGCCACCTTCGTCCACCGCCAGACCATGGTGGACGCGATGCGCTTCACCAGCGTCGAGCTGGGCGAGCTGGAGACGAAGATCGCCAATGCCGCGGGCCGCGGCCTCGCCCTCGAACTCGAGATCTTCGAGAGCCTGTCCAAGGCCGTGATGGCGGAATCCGACTCGATCGTGGCGGCGGCGAGCGCGCTCGCCGCCCTCGATGTCGCCGCCTCGCATGCGGAACTCGCCGTCGCGCTGAACTGGACCCGGCCGGTGGTCGATGACGGCCTCGCCTTCCGGATCGAGGGCGGGCGTCACCCCGTCGTCGAGGCGGCGCTGACCAAGGCCGGCGAGGCGTTCATCGCCAATGCGTGCGACCTCTCGGGCGATCAGGCGGGCCAGATCCTCCTCGTCACCGGCCCGAACATGGGCGGCAAGTCGACCTTCCTGCGCCAGAACGCGCTGATCGCGGTGCTGGCCCAGATGGGCGCCTTCGTGCCGGCGGCCTCCGCCCATCTCGGCCTCGTCGACCGGCTGTTCTCCCGCGTCGGCGCCGCCGACGACCTGGCGCGCGGCCACTCGACCTTCATGGTCGAGATGGTCGAGACCGCGGCGATCCTCAACCAGGCGACGCGGCGCTCGCTGGTGGTGCTCGACGAGATCGGCCGCGGCACCGCGACCTTCGACGGGCTCTCGATCGCCTGGGCCTGCCTGGAGCACCTGCACGGCACCAATGGCTGCCGGGCTCTCTTCGCCACCCATTTCCACGAGCTGACCGGCCTCGCGCAGCGGCTGGATCGCCTCTCCAACGCCACCCTCCAGGTGACCGAATGGAAGGGCGACGTCGTGTTCCTGCACGAGGTGGTGCCGGGCGCTGCCGACCGCTCCTACGGCCTTCAGGTCGCCCGCCTCGCCGGCCTGCCCGCTCCGGTGATCGCCCGCGCCAAGGCGCTGCTCGCCGAGCTGGAGAAGGGGGAGGGGGCTCCCGGACGGCGGAAAGCCCCCGCCGAGCTGCCGCTCTTTGCCGCCATGCCGGCCGCGATGCCGGCCGCGCCGCCGCCGGCCCCAGCCGTGGAGAAGCCCGACCCGGTCGGCCTGCTCCTCGACCGGATCGACCCGGATGCCTTGAGCCCGCGCGAGGCGCTCGATGCGCTCTACCGGCTCAAGGCGGCCCGGGCGAGCGGAGACGACCCGCGCGAGCGATGATTTTCGGAGCTACCCGGCCACGCTGCAAGATCGGGCGGGTGTGCGATGGCAGATGGCAGGCCGTTGCTTCTGACGATCCGACAGTCGGTCGATGCAGAGCGCGATCTGTCGCAACGTGTTATCGTTCATCGGCGATCGAAGGCGGATCGATTTCGCCTGTCGATCGTGCTTCATGTATTGTCGTTTTATTGTTCGTAAAAGCTATATCCTGATGTTATGATATTTTTCTAAGGATTTGTTTAAGCAAGATTTTCTATCCGGGACTTGAGGTGGGTGAGACCATCCCACCTGCGACCTCATCCTGAGGTGCGACCGCAGGGAGCCTCGAAGGCGGGTTCCAGAAGCCTCTGCGATCCCTGGAGCCCTCCTTCGAGGTCAGTCGATGTGACGACGATCGACGACAACACCTCCCGATCAGCCTATCACCGGCGGACCGACCTCGCCGCCCTGGCGAAGGACGCTCTCTCGCGAGAGCAGACCATGCATGCCACTCGGGAGAGTGAGCCTCCCTGTCGAACAGGAGAAAGTGGGATGACGCCTCGACAAGCCCTGCTCATGCGGGGCGCTCACCTCGTCTGGCGCTTCACCCGCGGGATGACCCTCGGGGTGCGCGGGGCGGCGATCGATCCGGAGAACCGGGTCTGCCTCGTGCGCCACACCTACATGGATGGCTGGCACCTCCCGGGCGGCGGCGTCGAGCCGGGCGAGACGGCGCTGGAGGCCATCACCCGGGAGTTCCGCGAGGAGACCGGGATCGTCCTCGACGCGAGCGCCACGCCGGTCCTGCACGGCTTCTACTTCAACGCCCGCGCCTCCCGCCGCGACCACGTCGTGCTCTATGTCGCCCGCGCCTTCACGGTGCCGGTGCCCAAGCGCCCCGACCGCGAGATCGCGGAGGCCGCCTTCTTCCCCCTCGACGCCCTGCCCCCCGAGACGACGCCGGCCACCCGCGCGCGCCTCGCCGAGATCCGCGACGGCGCGACGCCCGCGGCCACCTGGTAGGCGGAGCATCCGTGCGGAAGACTCTCCGGCGGGAACCCCCGAAGCCGGCTCCGCAACCTCTTGCGCTCCCCCGCGGAATGGTGTTTATGCCGCTCATCGGCGCCGCTACGGCGACGCTGGCGGAAAACAGCGAGCGGGTGTAGCTCAGGGGTAGAGCACAACCTTGCCAAGGTTGGGGTCGAGGGTTCGAATCCCTTCGCCCGCTCCAGTTTTTCCACGAGGCCGAACGAGGTTGGGCGGGTGTAGCTCAGGGGTAGAGCACAACCTTGCCAAGGTTGGGGTCGAGGGTTCGAATCCCTTCGCCCGCTCCAAGTTCGCACGGCCTGACAGAGTGAGCGGGTGTAGCTCAGGGGTAGAGCACAACCTTGCCAAGGTTGGGGTCGAGGGTTCGAATCCCTTCGCCCGCTCCAACTGCACATTGTCAAGTTTCTTGCATCTGATCATCGCTTGAGCCCGAGCCTGTTTGGGCCTGGTTGAGCTGCTTCCGTGGTCGATCCGGCTGGCAGGGATCGGGCCATGGCTCTGATGGACCTCTCGCTCCGGTCAGCGCATCAGCTTCGCCAGCAGCGCCGACAAGCCCTCTGCGTCTGAATCGGTCAGATGTGCCCCCAGATGGGCCTGGATCGACGCGGCGTAGACTGCCCACATGCGCGTCTGCATGGACCGTCCCGCCTCCGTGAGGACGACCCACCGGCCGCGACCGTCGCCGTCGAAAGCCTCGCGGCGGACGAGGTTCATCCTCTCCATGCGGTCCAGAAGCCGTGACAGGTTGTGCTGTGCAAGCAGCGTACGCTCCTCGATCTCATAGGGACGCAGCCGTTCATCGGCCGCTCGGGACAGTTCCAGCAGCACGTCGTACCAGCCGAGGGGGGGCAGGGCGGCGCTCTTCAGATCCTGCTCGATGGCGCCCAGGACGACGCGCTGAGTCCGCATCAGCCGGATCCATGCCCGGATGACCGACGGGGAAGGAGGGGGGCAGAAGGGCGGGCCGGGCTCGGGCATGAATGCATCTACATCTAGATTGACGCTGAAGGCAAGCCGTTGTAGATGCATTTGCATGTATCATGCGTGCTCGGGCCCTGTGCCCCGTTCGGGGTTGCGTCACCGGCCCCATTCTGCGGAGAACGACATCATGGACGGTGCCTCCCTGACCCTCGTGAGCCACCCGCTCTGCCCATACGTTCAGCGCGCCGCGATCGCCTTGTCGGAGAAGGAGATCCCCTTCGACCGGCGCGACGTCGATCTTTCGGCGAGGCCCGCCTGGTTCTCGGCGTTCTCGCCCCTCGGCAAAGTCCCGCTGCTGCTCGCAGCCCAAGCCGATGGAACGGAAGCCGTCCTGTTCGAAAGTATGGCCATTTGCGAATACATCGAGGAGACACAGGGTGGCTCGCCGCTCCACCCTGGCGATCCTCTGACGCGAGCCCGTCATCGCGGCTGGATCGAATTCGGCTCGTCCATTCTGGCGGACCTGTGGGGCTTCGAGACCGCTAAGGACGCGGTCGCCTACGAGACCAAGCGCAGGGCGCTGATCGACAAATTCGCGCGGATTGAGGCCGAGCTGGGCGCAGGTCCGTTCTTTGCAGGCGCGCGCTTCAGCCTGGTCGATGCGGTCTTCGCGCCGATTTTCCGATACTTCGACGTGTTCGACGCGATCGCACCGACGAACGTGCTCGACGGCCTGCCACGGACGCGAGCTTGGCGGGCGGAATTGGCGATGCGCCCGAGCGTGAAGGGGGCCGTGACGGAATCCTATCCGGCCCGTCTCACGGCATTCCTGGAGACGCACGACGCCTGGTTGCTGAAACGGGCCGCGTAGGCCGCTCCGTGTCCAGCGGGCGTCAGCGAAGAACTTGGCTGCCGTCGACGTGTCCGTCGCCGGCAGCGCGATGCTGGCTGCTTCGCCCGCACGGGGCCGCGTGGTCAGCGGCGGCGGAACATCCTTACACTCACAGCGCCTTCAGCAGCGCCTCCGCCCCCGACAGATCCGCCTTCGACGGCGCGTCCTCGACGTTGAGCACCCGCACCACCCCGTCCTCGACCAGCATGGCGTAGCGCTTGGAGCGGATGCCGAGGCCGAAGCCGGTGCCGTCCATGTCGAGGCCGAGCGCCTTGGCGAAGTCGCCGTTGCCGTCGGCCAGGAACTCGATGCCCTCGGCGCCGGCGGCCTTCGACCAGGCGTCGAGCACGAACACATCGTTGACCGAGGTCACCGCGATCGCGTCGATGCCGCGGGCCAGGATGTCGGCGCGCCGGGTGACGTAGCCGGGCAGGTGGTTGCGGTGGCAGGTCGGCGTGAAGGCACCCGGCACCGCCACCAGCACCACGCGGCGGCCCTTGAACACGTCATCGGTGGTCTTCGGCGTCGGGCCCTCGGGGCCTATGACCCGGAACGTCGCCTGGGGCAGGTGATCGCCGACCTGGATCGTCATCGTGGCTCTCCTCGCGGAATGGTCCGCGCGGGGTCTAGCGCGACGGTTCCGGCGAGTCGAGGCGGGACCTGGCGGGCCTTCCCGCGCGTTCCCGTCCAAGCCGACGCTGGAACCCAACAGCGGACGCTGGACAATGCCGGGGCGGAGCGTAGCATGGGTCTCATGCGCAGCAGATTTCCACAGGACCTCCTCTCCCAGGATCCCGGCCCCGGCGGCCAGGGCCGTGGCCCCGTCGGGGCGCCGGGCGCCGGCGAGCGGGACGGGTCGGGGCGCGGCATGCCGAGCTATCTCGACGGGCAGCTCCTGGTGGCGATGCCCGGCATGGCCGACGAGCGCTTCTCGCGCTCGGTGATCTATCTCTGCGCGCATTCGGCCGAGGGGGCGATGGGGATCATCGTCAACAAGCCGGCGGCCGATCTCAACATGCCGGACCTCCTGGTCCAGCTCGACATCATCGGGGAGGATGACGCGATCCGCCTGCCGAGCCGGATCGGCCACATGCCGGTGCTGATGGGCGGGCCGGTCGAGGCGAGCCGGGGCTTCGTCTTGCACTCGCCCGACTTCCACATCGACCAATCGACCCTGCTGATCGACGACGGCATCTGCCTTACGGCGACGATCGAGATCCTGCGGGCGATCGCGGCCGGCAAGGGGCCGGCGAGCGCGGTGCTGGCCCTCGGCTATGCCGGCTGGCAGGCTGGCCAGCTCGAAAGCGAGATCCAGGCCAATGGCTGGCTGCACTGCCCGGCCGACCCGGAGCTGATCTTCAACACGGCCCTCGAGACCAAGTACGACCGGGCCCTGCGCGGCATCGGCATCGAGCCCGCCATGCTCTCGATGACGGCTGGCCACGCCTGACGGGCCGCTCCCCCGCCAGGTGTCCCGGCGCGTTGCCCGACACGGGAGGGCTTCGCGGCGTCGACCGGTCGAGAGAGCGCTACGGGTCCTGCGCGCCGGCCTCGAAGCCGGGATTCATTCCCTCGACGGCCGGGGCCGGACGACGGATGCGCGCGGCCGGACGGGGCGCGGCGCTCGCCGAGGCGCCGGAGAGGCCGAGGCGGGTCGCGAGCGACAGCGCCCGCGCCTCCGAGAAGCGCAGGTGGCAGAAGCCGTGCGAGCCTTCGCGGATATAGGCCCGGCAGAACTGCTCCCGGTCGGACGAGAAGGCAGCCTGCTCGGTCACGATCGGCCGCACGTCCTCGCGCCGGGCGCGCTGGGTCATCACCTTGTAGTTCTCGCGCACCGCCTTGTCGGCGGCGCCGCGGGCGGCGTCGAATTCCTGGGCCCGCGGCAGCAGCGTAGCCGCGCCGGGTCCCCACAGGCCCTTCGGGGTGGTGGCGCAGTCGGAGGCCGTGAAGATGCAGGCGTCGCCCTCGCCCAGCGGCGTGACCATCACGCTGCCCTCCAGGATCTCGAACCGCAGCGGGCAGGCCGGGCCCGACGAGGCGAGTTGCGTCACGCCGTTGGGCTTGCCCTGATCGGCGAGCGCCAGCGGCTGCCCGTCGCCGAGGGTGACCTTGCAGCTCTCGGTCGGCTGCGAGACCTTCGTGCCGGACACGGTGAGGCGGGCCGTGAAGCCGCCGCCCGCCCGCTCCAGGCGCAGGGACCCGGCATTTCCGTTCTGTTGCAGCTCCTGGCCGAGCACCGCGTCGTCGTTGGGGACCTTCAGC
>NZ_LABX01000331.1 GCF_001043915.1 Methylobacterium aquaticum
TCCACGACCGTGAAGCCACCGTCGAGCATCACCGTGTTGGTTCCCTCCCCCGCCATGATCGCGAGCGAACCCGCCTTCACCGTGCCGGTCAGCGTGACCGTGTCGTCATCCCCACCCGTCGTGATCTGCGCCGCATCCACGACGGTGACGTCGCCGTCGAGCGTCACCGTGTTGGTGCCGTCCCCGGCATCAATCGACAGCGAACCCGCCTTCACCGTGCCGGTCAGCGTGACCGTGTCGTCGTTGCCGCCCGTCGTGATCTGGGCCGACCCGTCGATCGCGTACTCGCCGGTCAGCGACACCGTGTTGGTCCCACCTCCGGCGTCGATCCGAAGCGACCCGAGGCCAGCCACGCCGCCCGACACCGAGCCGTAAATGCCGGTGAGCGTAATGGTGTCCCGGCCGGCGCCGGTCACCACCGCGAGTTCGCCCGCGACCGTGAAGCCACCGTCGAGCATCACCGTGTTGGTTCCCTCCCCCGCCATGATCGCGAGCGAGCCCGCCTTCACTGTGCCGGTGAGCGTGACCGTATCGTCGTCCCCGCCTGTCGTGATCTGCGCCGCATCCACGACGGTGACGTCGCCGTCGAGCGTCACCGTGTTGGTGCCGTCCCCGGCATCAATGGAGAGCGAGCCCGCCTTCACTGTGCCGGTCAGCGTGACCGTGTCGTCACCCCCGCCCGTCGTGATCTGCGCCGCATCCACGACGGTGACGTCGCCGTCGAGCGTCACCGTGTTGGTGCCGTCCCCGGCATCAATGGAGAGCGAGCCCGCCTTCACTGTGCCGGTCAGCGTGACCGTGTCGTCGTCCCCACCCGTCGTGATCTGGGCCGACCCGTCGATCGCGTACTCGCCGGTCAGCGACACCGTGTTGGACCCACCTCCGGCGTCGATCCGCAACGACCCGAGGCCAGCCACGCCGCCCGAAACCGAGCCGTAGGTGCCCGTGAGCGTGATGCTGTCCTGGCCGGCGCCGGTCACCACCGCGAGCTCACCCGCGACCGTGAAGCCGCCATCGAGTGCGACACGATTGGTGCCGTCGCCCGCCATGATCGCGAGCGAACCCGCCTTCACCATGCCGGTGAGCGTGACCGTATCGTCGTCCCCACCCGTCGTGATCTGCGCCGCATCCACGACGGTGACGTCGCCGTCGAGCGTCACCGTGTTCGTGCCGTCCCCGGCATCAATGGAGAGCGAGCCCGCCTTCACCGTCCCGGTCAGCGTGATCGTATCGTCGTCCCCGCCCGTCGAGATCTGCGCCGCGTCCACGACTGTGACGTCGCCGTCGAGCGTCACCGTGTTGGTGCCGTCACCGGCATCGATGGAGAGCGAGCCCGCCTTCACTGTGCCGGTCAGCATGACCGTGTCGTCGTCCCCACCCGTCGTGATCTGGGCCGACCCGCCGATCGCGTACTCGCCGGTCAGCGACACCGTGTTGGTCCCACCTCCGGCGTCGATCCGTAGCGACCCGAGGCCAGCCACGCCGCCCGACACCGAACCGTACATGCCCGTGAACGTGATGCTGTCCCGGCCGGCGCCGGTCACCACCGCGAGCTCGCCCGCGACCGTGAAGCCGCCGCCGAGTGCGACACGGTTGGTGCCGTCGCCCGCCATGATCGCGAGCGAACCCGCCTTCACCGTGCCAGTCAGCGTGACCGTGTCGTCATCCCCACCCGTCGTGATCTGCGCCGCGTCAGAAACGGTGACGTCGCCGTCGAGCGTCACCGTATTGGTACCGTCCCCGGCATCGATGGAGAGCGAGCCCACCTTCGCCGTGCCGGTGAGCGTGACCGTATCGTCATCTCCACCCGTCGTGATCTGGGCCGACCCGTCGATCGCGTACTCGCCGGTCAGCGACACCGTGTTGGTCCCACCTCCAGCGTCGATCCGCAGCGACCCGAGGCCAGCCACGCCGCCCGACACCGAGCCGTACATGCCCGTGAACGTGATGCTGTCCCGGCCGGCGCCGGTCACCACCGCGAGTTCGCCCGCGACCGTGAAGCCGCCGTCGAGCGCGACACTGTTGGTGCCCTCCCCCGCCATGATGGCGAGCGAACCCGCCTTCACCGTGCCGGTCAGCGTGACCGTGTCGTCGTCGCGACCGGTCGTGATCTGCGCCGCATCCACGACGGTGACGTCACCGTCGAGCGTCACCGTGTTGGTGCCGTCCCCGGCATCAATCGACAGCGAACCCGCCTTCACCGTCCCGGTCAGCGTGACCGTATCGTCGTCCCCGCCCGTCGTGATCTGCGCCGCGTCCACGACGGTGACGTCGCCGTCGAGCGTCACCGTGTTGGTGCCGTCACCGGCATCGATGGAGAGCGAGCCCGCCTTCACCGTGCCGGTGAGCGTGACCGTATCGTCCCTGCTGCCCGTCGTGATCTGGGCCGACCCGCCGATCGCGTACTCGCCGGTCAGCGACACCGTGTTGGTCCCACCTCCGGCGTCGATCCGCAACGACCCGAGGCCAGCCACGCCGCCCGACACCGA
>NZ_LABX01000332.1 GCF_001043915.1 Methylobacterium aquaticum
CGCGCCATGATGGCGAGCGAACGCGCCTTCACCGTGCCGGGCAGCGTGACCGGGTCGGCGTCGCGCCCGGTCGTGATCTGCACCGCAGCCACGACGGGCACGTCCCCGTCGAGCGGCCCCGTGGTGGTGCCCTCCCCCGCCATGATCGCGAGCGAACCCGCCTTCACCGTCCCGGTCAGAGTGACCGTATCATCGTCCCCACCCGTCGTGATCTGCGCCGCATCCACGACGGTGATGTCGCCGTCGAGCGTCACCGTATTGGTGCCGTCCCCGGCATCAATCGACAGCGAACCCGCCTTCACCGTGCCGGTCAGCGTGACCGTATCGTCATCCCCAGCCGTCGTGATCTGGGCCGACCCGCCGATCGCGTACGCGCCGGTCAGCGACACCGTGTTGGACCCACCTCCGGCGTCGATCCGCAGCGACCCGAGACCAACCACGCCGCCCGACACCGAGCCGTACATGCCCGTGAGCGTGATGCTGTCCCGGCCGGCGCCGGTCACCACCGCGAGCTCACCCACGACCGTGAAGCCGCCATCGAGTGCGACACGGTTGGTGCCCTCGCCCGCCATGATCGCGAGCGAACCCGCCTTCACCGTGCCGGTGAGCGTGACCGTGTCGTCATTCCCACCCGTCGTGATCTGCGCCGCATCCACGACGGTGACGTCGCCGTCGAGCGTCACCGTGTTGGTGCCGTCACCGGCATCGATGGAGAGCGAGCCCGCCTTCACCGTGCCGGTCAGCGTGATCGTATCGTCGTCCCCGCCCGTCGAGATCTGCGCCGCGACCACGACTGTGACGTCGCCGTCGAGCGTCACCGTGTTGGTGCCGTCACCGGCATCGATGGAGAGCGAGCCCGCCCTCGCCGTGCCGGTCAGCATGACCGTGTCGTCGTTGCTGCCCGTCGTGATCTGGGCCGACCCGCCGATCGCGTACTCGCCGGTCAGCGACACCGTGTTGGACCCACCTCCGGCGTCGATCCGCAGCGACCCGAGGCCAGCCACGCCGCCCGACACCGAGCCGTAGGTGCCCGTGAGCGTGATGCTGTCCTGGCCGGCGCCGGTCACCACCGCGAGCTCGCCCGCGACCGTGAAGCCGCCGTCGAGCACAACACGGTTGGTGCCCTCGCCCGCCATGATCGCGAGC
>NZ_LABX01000333.1 GCF_001043915.1 Methylobacterium aquaticum
GCGAGCGAACCCGCCTTCACCATGCCGGTCAGCGTGACCGTATCGTCGTCCCCGCCCGTCGAGATCTGCGCCGCATCCACGACGGTGATGTCGCCGTCGAGCGTCACCGTATTGGTGCCGTCCCCGGCATCAATCGACAGCGAACCCGCCTTCACCGTGCCAGTCAGCGTGACATTATCGTCGCTGCTGCCCGTCGTGATCTGGGCCGACCCGCCGATTACGTACTCGCCGGTCAGCGACACCGTGTTGGTCCCACCTCCGGCGTCGATCCGTAGCGACCCGAGGCCAGCCACGCCGCCCGACACCGAACCGTACATGCCCGTGAACGTGATGCTGTCCCGGCCGGCGCCGGTCACCACCGCGAGCTCACCCGCGACCATGAAGCCGCCGTCGAGCACAACACGGTTGGTGCCCTCGCCCGCCATGATCGCGAGCGAGCCCGCCTTCACCGTGCCGGTCAGCGTGATCGTATCGTCATCCCCGCCCGTCGAGATCTGCGCCGCGTCCACGATGGTAACGTCGCCGTCGAGCGTCACCGTATTGGTGCCGTCCCCGGCATCAATGGATAGCGAGCCCGCCTTCACTGTGCCGGTCAGCGTGACCGTGTCGTCGTCCCCACCCGTCGTGAT
This sequence comes from Methylobacterium aquaticum, assembly GCF_001043915.1. Lineage (GTDB taxonomy): Bacteria > Pseudomonadota > Alphaproteobacteria > Rhizobiales > Beijerinckiaceae > Methylobacterium > Methylobacterium aquaticum. The sequence continues at coordinate 630 of NZ_LABX01000333.1, forward strand.
CTGGGCCGACCCGTCGATCGCGTACTCGCCGGTCAGCGACACCGTGTTGGACCCACCTCCGGCGTCGATCCGCAACGACCCGAGGCCAGCCACGCCGCCCGACACCGAGCCGTAGGTGCCCGTGAGCGTGATGCTGTCCTGGCCGGCGCCGGTCACCACCGCGAGCTCGCCCGCGACCGTGAAGCCGCCGTCGAGCACAACACGGTTGGTGCCCTCCCCC
>NZ_LABX01000334.1 GCF_001043915.1 Methylobacterium aquaticum
CGCGACGAGGTGATGCCGCCGAGGTTCAGGCCCACGAGCCCGCCCACCAGGGCGCCTTGCTGCGACAGCGGGCCGGTGCCGACCGCGCCGGTGCTGAACGCGAAAGCGACGGTGCCGGCATTGCTGCCGGCGAGGGCGCCGACCGCCGAGGCGGTGCTGCCGCCCTGGACAGGCGCTGCATCGCCGAGGGCGACGGCGGCGTTGGTCAGCCCGATGTCGCGCACTAGGCCGCCGGCGCCCACCGTGCCGAACAGGCCGTAGGTGCCGACGCCGGTCGCCGTGATGGCGAGATTGGCGATCGTGTTGCCGAGGCCGGTGAAGGTCCCGGTGAACGCATTTGCGCCGGACGCCGCTACCGCGTCGGCGTAGGGCGTGGCCGCGGTGAGCGGCGCGGCGAGGGCCGAGGCGCCGGTCAGGCTCATGCCGGCGACGTCGGCCATGGAGTAGAGCAGCGCGACCGGCCTGCCGTTGATCGTGAGCGTCTGGTTGCCCGGGTTCGTGGCCTGCACGGCGCCGCTCGCGTCGAGGAAGCGCACCGACCCCGTGCCGCCGACCGTGGAGGTCGCCGAGAAGGAGAGGTTCGTGACGCTCGACGCATCGTAGGCCAGCGCCACCGCGCCGGCCCCTTTCACCGTCACGGGGGCATTCACCGCCAGGGACCCGCCCGACAAGAGACCCAGCGATCCGCCCGCGTTGAGCGACTGGGCCGCCGTCACGGTGATCGGCGCGACCGCCCCGGTCCGCACCATAGTCGTGCCAGCCGGATCCACCGCGTTGTCGAGGGTGAAGCCCGCCGCGCTCGTGACGAAGCCACGGCCGGTGAGGCCGGCGATCAGGGACAGCGTGCCCGCGCTCGCGACGGCGTTGGCGCTGGTACGGGCATCGGTGAGCGAGGGCGCCTGGGAAAGGCGATCGGCGGTGGTCGGGACGGTGAGCGCCCCGCCGTAAAGGTTCACGCCGCCCTGCGCCGGGGTGACGGCCGCGTAGGTCGAGGTCGCGAGCGTCGCCGCCGCGTTGGCGTAGGTGATGGTTGGGGTCGCGGCCGTGTCCCGCACGGTCGGAACGGAGGCCATGAAGCTCGTCCCGCTCCCGATCGTGCCGGCCGGCAGGGCGAGGTAGTAGTACCCGTTGGCGCCCGTCGTCGCCTGTCCGAGCAGGGTGCCACCGGTATCGACCGAGACCTTGACGGCCTTCGCGCCGGAGGCCGCGAGGGTCGCGCCCGCATCCGTGTAGGCGGTCCCCGAGATCGCTTGGACGCCGTTCGGGTAAAACCCGAGCAGGTAGGGATAGAGCCCCGGTCCAGTGCCCCAGACAGCTGGGTCGAGCCCGGACGGCCGCGCGCCAGACTGGAACTGCGCCGTGGAGAGGCCGGTGGCGCCCTGTCCGGGTCCCATGCCGACGCCGACGGCGAGGCCCGAGGTTGAGCCGTCCCAATACGAGCCGGTCAGGGAGCCGCCGCTTTGCTGACCGACGAGGGCGCCCACGGCCGCGCCGCCGACGACCACGCCGGTCGCGTAAGACCGCGTGACGGAGCCATCGGGGCCGAAGGTCCCGCCGACAAGGCCGCCCGTGTAGAAGGAGCCCCCTTGGACCGCACCCATCGCGAAGCTGTCGCGGATCTCGCCTGTGCTGGCACCAACGAGGCCGCCGACATTCTCGGCGCCTGCCACGCTGCCGAGCGCGTAGGAGCGCGCGACCACCCCGTGGTCCTGGCTGCCGATCAGGCCGCCGATGCCGCCGTTCGTGCCCCCGGGTCCGGCCGCGCCGACGACGGCCGCGTCGGAGCGGGACAGGTCGACGACGCTGCGCACGCTCTCGCCGATCAGGCCGCCGACCGCCCCACCCCAGCCGTTGAGGCCGACGCTCTCGACGCGTCCCGAGGTGGATACGAAGGCGATGGTGGAGGCCTCAGCGCGGCCGGCGAGCACGCCGGCCTTCTGGGCGCCCAGGATGCGGGCATCCGCGAGGCTCAGGCGGGCAACGGTTGCGCCCGCGAGATCGGCGAAGAGCCCGACGCCGATCGTCGTCGGCGCCGTGACCGACAGCCCGCCGATCGCGTGGCCGAGCCCCTCGAACGTCCCGGCGAAGGCGCCGCTCACCGGGGAGGCGGCGTAGGTCACCCCCGCCGCGTCCACGTCCGCGGCGAGCGCGTAGCGGCCCGACAGCCCGCCCGCTGCCGTCTGGTTCGTGATCGTCCCGCCCGTGACCGCCGCCGCCCCATCGATGCCGTCGAGGTCCGCCATCGAGCGGACCAGCGTGTAGGGCACGCCGTTGATGGCGAGCGACCCGCCGCCCGCGAAGGTCAGGCTCCTGCCCGGCGCGAAGGAAAGGTTGGTGGGGGAGGACACGTCGTAGGCGAGGCGCACCGGCGCCCCGGTCGCCGTGACGTTCGCCGCGAAGGCGAGCGACCCGGCCGCGTAGAGCGACAGCCCCGCTCCGCTCAGCGTCTGGTCCTGCGCGACCGCGATCGGCCCCTGCGTGGTCCGCACGAAGAGCCCGCCCGCCGCGCCGGCGGGCACCGCCGCGTCGAGCGTGAACCCGGCCGGATCCGTCGCCACGTAGCCCACCCCGGACAGGGTCGACACGCCCGCGAAGGGAAGGCCGCCCCTCGCCCCCGCATAGAGGCCCTGGTTGGGGATGAGCAGCCCGCTCACGGTGGTCGGCGCCGCCGACAGGGTCGTGGCGGAGGTCGGGGCGATCAGGGTGCCGCTCCAGACGTCGAGGTGGCCCGTCGTGCCGGTGGCGGAGATCAGGCTCGCGCCGGCCACCGGCTGCGGCTGGAGGGGGCTCTCGACGTTCGTCTCCGTCGTGTAGGCGAGGACCGGGGTCCCGGCCGGGGAGAGCGTCCCGGCCGGCAGGGCGAGGTAGTAGGCGCCGTTCGCGCCGGTGACCACGTGCGACTGCGTCCCGCCGACATCGACGAAGACCCGGCGCGGGACGATGTCGTTGGTGTCGCCCGGCCTCGCCAGGGGCGTCACGCCGCGGTCGGCATAGGCGATGCCGGAGATCGCCTGCACCCCGTTCGGGAAGGCGCTCCGGAGATAGGGGTAGAGCCCGGGCCCCGTTTCCCAGGCCGCCGCGTCGAAGCTGCCCGGCAGGGCGCCCTGGAGGTCGGCCGTGACCCGCCCCGTGCCTCCCGCGCTGGCCGTCCGGCCGGTGGTTGCGACGTCCCAGTAGGCGTCCGCCACCGTGCCGGTATTCGTGCCGATAAGGCCGCCCGTCCAGGGATGGTTGGCGATGACCTGCCCGGTCGCGTAGGCCTGCGCCACGGTGCCGCCGGCGTTGTTGCCGATCAGGGCACCGGATGAGGCGCCGAGTCCGATGACGGCGCCGGTGGCGTAAGCCTGGCTGACGGCCCCGGCATTGGTGCCGACGAGCCCGCCCGCGTCCTGCGTCTGCCCCTGGACGGCACCGCTCGCAAAGGCCCGGAGGATCGTGCCGCTATTCGTGCCGACGAGGCCGCCCACGCCGATGCTGCCCAAAACGTCGCCCGCGGCGGAGGCGTCCCGGATGCTGCCCGCGTCGTTGAACCCGACCAGGCCGCCGACGGAAGTCCCCGTAACGCTGCTGACAGTGACGGCGGCCGAGGCCCGCACGATCGTGCCGCCCCGGTTCTGTCCGACGAGCCCGCCGGCGGTGTCTTGCGCGGACACGCCGCCCGACGCGGAGACCTGCGCGAGCGTGCCGCCGTCGTTGAGACCGACCAGCATGCCGACGGGGCCGAAGCCAAGCACCGAGCCTCCGGTGAGGCCGAGGTCGCGGATCGTCCCGCCGGATCCGAGGGCACCGAACAGGCCGACATTCGTGGTCTGGCCGGCACCGATCGAAACCAGTCCGATTCCGTGCCCGAGGCCCTCGACGGTGCCGGTGAAGGGGGCCGGCGTGTCGAAGGATTGCGCCGTCGAGCCGACCACCGGCGTGCCGTAACCGATGGCGCTGCCTGTCGCCGTGCCGTCCGTCGTCGCGAAGAGGTCGCCGGCCAGCGCATAACGGCCGGCGAGGCCGGGGCCGAAGGTGGAGACGCTCACCCGGTCCGTCGCACGCCGCCCGTCGATGGCGTCGAGGTCCGCCATCGAGCGGACGAGGGTGTAGCCGGCCCCGTTGATGGTCAGCGACTGGCCCACCACCGGGCTTGCCGTCGCCGACCCGTCCGCGGCGTTGAAGGTCAGGCTCTTGGCCTGCGCGAAGCTCAGATTCGTCGGGTCGGAGGCGTCGTAGCCCAGCACCACCGGCACCGCGCCGTTGACCGTCACGGCGGCGTTGACCGCGAGCGCGCCCGCCGCGATCAGCCCGAGGCCGCCGCCGCCACCGATCGTCACCGGCGCCGCCACCGTCAGCGGCGCGCCCGCCGCCACCGTCTGCACGCCGAAGCTGCGGCCCGTCGTCACCGCCGTGTCGATGGTGAAGCCCTGCGGGTTCGTGGCCGCCAGCACCGGTACCGCCCCCGTCAGGAAGGCCGGAAGCGTGGCCCCGTCCGGCACCGCCGGCAGGGTCGCGGGGTCGAAGCCGGAGGCGGAGAGGGTCGGCCGGTCCGTGCGCGCGCCGAGCAGGGTCACGCCGCCCCAGATGTCCATGCCGGTCTGGGCGGGCGTGCCGGACGCGAAGGTCGCCGTGGCGAGCGCTGCGGCGTTGCTCGCCCCGCTCCCGTCCTGGGTGGTGTAGGCGACGAGACCCTGCCCGGCCAGGATCGTCCCGGGCTGGCCGAACACGTAGTAGGCGCCGTTGGCGCCGCTGCTCGCCGACCCGAGCGTCGTGCCCGCCCCCACCACGGTGATGCGGGCGCCGGCCGCCGGCGTGGTGCCGGCATCCCGGTAGGCCACGCCCGAGACAGCCTGGATGCCGGTCGGGAAGAGGCTGGTCAGGTAGGGGTAGAGGCCGCCGGCTCCACCCGCGAAGGCGCTCCCGAGCTGCCCCGGGTCGGTGAGGCTCCCGCCACTCGGCAGCGGATCGAGGCCCTGGAACTGGTGCGTGGTCAGGCCCGTGGCGCCCGAACCGGAGCCGCCGCCCGCAGCCGCGGCCCGCCCCGTCATCTCCGTGTCCCAGGAGGACTGGGCGATGCTCCCCTGGTTGTAGCCGACCAGCCCGCCCGCGATGCGGCCGCCGATGACGTCGCCCGTGGCGTAGGACTGGACGATGCCGTTGGTGTTCTGGCCGACCAGCCCGCCTATGTACCCGTCGCCGGCGACGCTGCCTGTGGCGTAGGACTGGACAATGCTGCCGGCGTTGTAGCCGGCCAGCCCGCCCACGGAGGCGAGCGAGCCGCCGGTACTGACGCTGCCTGTCGCGTAGGACTGGACGATGCTGCCGGCGTTGAAGCCGACCAGCCCTCCCGAGGCACTTGAACCGCCTCGGACGTCGCCGGTGGCATAGGACAGGACGATGCTGCCGCCGGCGCTGTACCCGGCCAGCGCGCCCACATTCTGGCCGCCGCTGACGCTGCCGCCTGACAGCCCGACATCCCGCACGACGGCGCCGGACGACAGGTATCCGAACAGACCGGCAGTGCCGCCGGCGCTGATGGTCAGGTTCGTGATCGCGTGGCCGAGACCCTCGAGCGTCCCCGAGAACGGCGTCGAGCCGTCGGTACCTGCCAGCGAGTCGGTGTAGGTCGTGCCCGTCGCGGACAGGGTCCCGGCGAGCGCGTATCGGCCCGACAGCCCACCCGCTGCCGTCTGGTTGGTGACGGTGCCTCCCGAGACCGCCGGCGCCCCGTCGATGCCGTCGAGATCCGCCATCGAGCGGACGAGCGTGTAGCCCTGCCCGTTGATGGCGAGCGCCCCGCCCGTTCCTGCGAAGGTCAGGCTCCTGCCCTGCGCGAAGCTCAGGTTCGTCGGATCGGACGCCGCGTAGGCGAGCGTCACGGAGGCCACGCCGTTCGCCGTGAGGTTCTCGTTGATCCGCAAGCTTCCGCCCGAGAGCAGCCCGAGCGACCCGCCGGCGTTCAGCACCTGCGCCGCCGTGACGGTGAGCGGCGCGCCCGCGCCGGTCTGCACCACCGTCGTGCCCGCCGGGTCGACGGGCGCGTCCAGGGTGAAGCCCGCCGCGCTCGTCACGAAGCCGCGGCCGGAGAGCCCAGAGATCAGCGTCGCGGTGGCGGCGCTCGCCACGCTACCGGTCGCCGCCCTCGCATCGGCGAGGGAGGGGGCGGCAGCGAGCGTTGCCTCGCGGGTCGGGACGGTGAGCGCCCCGCCATAGAGGTTGACGGCGCCCTGCACCGAGGTGCCGGCCGCGAGGGTCGAGGTCGCGAGCGTGGCAGCGGCGGTGGAGAGCGCGCCGTTCGTCGGCACCGAGGCGACGAACGGCGTGCCGGTGGCGAGCGTGCCGGCCGGGAGCGCGAGGTAGTAGTACCCGTTGGCGCCGGCAGTGGTCTGGCCGAGGAGGCTGCCGCCCGCGTCGAGGGACACCGTGACGGTTCCGGACGCCCCGGAGGCCGCGGGGGTCGCGCCGGCGTCGCGGAAGGCGGTGCCGGAGACCGCCTGGACGCCGTTGGGGAACAGGCTCGTCAGGTAGGGGTAGAGCCCGTTCGCCCCTCCCGCGAAGGCGGCGCCGAGGCGTGCGCTGTCGGTGATCGTGCCGCCGTCCGGCAGCGGGTCGAGCCCCTGGAACTGGCGCGTGGTGAGGCCCACAGCGGTGGCGGGGAAGCTGTCCCGTCCGACCGCGCTGCTCTGCCCGGTGGTCTCGGTGTCCCAGTAGCTTGCGGTCACGGAGGAGACGTCGTTCCGGCCGATCAAGCCACCGATGGACGTGGTGTTGTTCGGGAACCGGATGGAGGCCAGGCCGGTCGCGAAGGACCGGGTGACCGAACCGCGCGTGCCGTTGTAGCCGACGAGGCCGCCCACGCTCAGGGACATGGCCTGCGTGCCGGCGACGCTGCCGCTGGCGGACGTGTCGGCGACCCGCCCTTGGTTCACACCGAGCAGCCCGCCCAGGAAGACCGTGTTCTGGGCACCCGTGACGGCGCCGGTGGCGGAGGAGCGCAGCACGGTGCCGGAGTTGAAGCCGGCCAGCCCTCCGCCGGGGCCCCAGGGTCCTCCTCCGCTGCCCGCGTTGATGGTGACGCTGCCGGAGGCGGCGCTGTCCGCGATGAGGGCCGTCACGACGGTGCTGGGGGTGAGGGTCTCGGTGCCGCTGAGCCCTACCAAGCCGCCCACGTTGCGCACGCCACTGACGGTGACGGCCGCGGAGCCACGCAGGATGGACCCTTCGTTGAAGCCGACCAGCCCGCCGACGGAGCCGGCGGTGCTGCTCACGCTGCCGGTCGCGGAGACGTTGGCGATGACGCCCGCGTTGTAGCCGGCGAGGCTGCCCGAGCCGGTGATGGTGGTGGTGACGCCGACGCCGACGAGGCCGAGGTCGCGCACGATGCCGGTGCTGGACACGCCGCCGAACAGGGCGGTGCTCGCCGAGGTCGGCGGATTGGTGAGCGTGAGGTTGGCGATCTGGTGCCCGAGCCCCTCGAAGGTGCCCGAGAAGCGGTCGGACGGGGTGCGGTTGCGGGTGACGAGGGCGCCGGCATAGGACACCGCCGCGGCGTCGAGGTCGCCGGCCAGCGCGTAGCGGCCCGCGGCGCCCCCCGCCGCGCTCTGGTCGGTGATCGCCTGCGCGGAGGCCGCGACCCCGTCGATCCCGTCGATGTCGGCCATCGTGCGGACGAGCGTGTAGGGCTGCCCGTTGATGGCGAGCGCCCCGCCCGTTCCCGCGAAGGTCAGGCTCTTGCCGGACGCGAAGCTCAGGTTCGTCGGGTCGGAGGCATCGAAGGCCAATCCCACCGAGGAGGCGCCGTCCGCCGTGACGCTCGCGTTGATCCGCAGCGCCCCGCCCGAGATGAGCCCCAGGCTGCCGACGGCGGTCAGCGTCTGCGGTACCGTGACGGCGAGCGGCGCGCCCGCCCCGGTCTGCACCACCGTCGTGCCCGCCGGGTCGACCGCCGCGTCGAGGGTGAAGCCCGGCGCGCTCGTCACGAAGCCGCGGCCGGAGAGCCCAGAGATCAGCGTCGCGGTGGCGGCGCTCGCCACGCCGCCGGTTGCCGCCCTCGCATCGGCGAGGGAGGGGGCGGCAGCGAGCGTTGCCGCGCTGGTTGGGACGGTGAGCGCGCCGCCGTAGAGATTGACGCCGCCCTGCGCCGGTGTGGCCGTCGCGTAGGTCGAGGTGGCGAGGGTGGCGGCGGCGGTGGAGAGCGCGCCGTTCGTCGGCACCGAGGCGACGAAGGGCGTGCCGGTGGCGAGCGTGCCGGCCGGGAGCGCGAGGTAGTAGTACCCGTTGGCGCCGGCAGTGGTCTGGCCGAGCAGGCGGCCGCCCGCGTCGAGGGACACCGTCACGACGCCGGCCGAACCGGAGGCGGGCGTCGCGCCCACGTCCTTGTAGGCAATGCCCGAGACCGCCTGGACACCGTTCGGGAACAAGCCCTTGAGGTAGGGGTAGAGGCCCGGCCCGCTGCCCCACACCGTCGCGGTGAAGCCCGCCGGCAGGGTGCCCTGAAGCTGGGCCGTGGCGAGGCCCGCGACGTTGGCCGATTGCTGGCTGTAGTCGGCGCCGAACGCGCTCCGCCCGGTCGTCTGCGCGTCGTAGGCGCCGCTGGTGATCGTGGCGCCGCCGAACAGATCGTTCTGGCCGACGAAGGCGCCCACGAAGGAGCCGCCGGACACCGGGCCGGTCGCGTAGGACTCGACGATGCGGGCCCCGGACTGCGTCGTCCCGGCGAGGCCGCCGACGTTCATGGATCCCGCGACCCTGCCGGTGGCGAACGATTGGAGGATTAGGCCTCCGGACTGCGTTCCGACGAGCCCGCCGACGTTGCTGTCTGCGGAGACGCTCCCGCTCGCAGAGCTCTGCGCGATGGTGCCGGAGTGGTCGCCTGCGATCCCGCCGGCTTGCGAGCCGCTCGCCTGCACGCGTCCCGAGGTGGCACTGAGGAGGATCGTCCCGCCGTTGCCGCCGACGAGGCCGCCGACGACGTTCTGACCGGAGACATCCAGATCCGCCGACGTGGCGACGACCGTTCCGAAGCTCTCGCCGGCGAGGGCGCCGACGATGCCTTGCGCCGACACGGTCCCGCCCCGCAATGCGAGATCCCGCACCGTCGCGCCGCCGCCGATGCTCGCGAACAGGCCCGCCTTGAAGCCGGAATTGTTCTGGGGGTTCGTTGGCTTGGCGATGGTGAGACCGGTGATCGCGTGGCCAAGGCCCGCGAAAGTGCCCCCGAAGGACCCCACCGGCGCGTCGATATAGGTGGTGCCCGACGCGGCGAGGTCGTCGGCCAGCGCGTAGCGGCCCGACGGGCCGGCGCCGAAAGGCGTGACGGCGCTTCCGTCGACGGCCGAGATCCCGTCGATGGCGTCGAGCTCGGCCATCGCGCGGATCAGCGTGTAGCCCTGCCCGTTGATG
>NZ_LABX01000335.1 GCF_001043915.1 Methylobacterium aquaticum
CGCTCTCCTCCTTCCGGGCCTTGCTTGTTGCCCGTCACACCCCGTGCCTGGACGCGCCAGAGCGGCTTTCGCCGCGCCGGCGTGCAGATCGTCTCGAGAAAAGATCAGCGCCCGCGCAGGATCGCGTTCATCCGCCCCGGATCGAGGGGGCCGTCGGGGACGGGCGGGGCGGCAGCGGGCTTGGTCGCCGGTGCGGCTGGAGGCGGGGCCGGATCCGCGGCCGCCGTGGCGGCGGCCGGCCGGCCCTGCCGCGCCGCGATCTCGGACAGGATGCGGCTGCGGCCGAGGATCGCCGAGAGGCGGGTCGCAGCGTTGAAGCTCGACGGGTCCTTCGGGTCGAGGCCGCCCTCCTTGTGCAGCGCGACGCCTGCGACCGAGGCGTCGAACATCAGCGAGCCCGAGGAGCCGCCGAGCGTGTCGCAGCGGTGGCGCAGGTCCGGCCCCTCGCCCTGCTCCTTGAGGGCGAAGCAGCGGAAGCGGCTCATCACCTTCGGCCGTCCGAGGGGATGGTGGATGACGAGCATCGAGCGGTTGCCGGGCACCGCCTCGCCCGAGAGCCGGGCCGCCCCGTAGGTCGCGGTCGGGTTGCCGGCGGCACGGGCGAGGGCGTAGTCGAGGCGCGCGTCGAACTCGACCGGTTTCGGGTCGATCTCGAACCGCCGCGAGCCCTGCCCGTCGAGGGTCAGGTAATCCATCAGGATCGAGGCCTTGACCGGGGCCAGGTCTCCCGATTGCGGCAGGCAGTGGTGATTGGTCAGCACGTAGTCGCCCGGCAGCAGCGCGCCGGTGCAGGAGGCGCCGACCGTCTGGCCGGTGCGGGCGTTCTTGAGCACGATGTCGACCCGGCCGACCGGGCGGGCGAGGGCAGCCAGTCCGTCGCGCGGATCGAGCTCGGCGATCGGCTCGAATGCGCCCTTGTTGCGGTCGACATAGGCCGCCGCGTCGCCGGTGGTCTGCCGCAGCGGCAGCTGCGCGCGGCCGTAATCGGCAGGATCGAAGCCGACGCTCTGCGCCCAAGCAGGCTCAGCCGCACCGAGCGTGAGGATCAGACTGAAAAATACCCAAGTTTCCCCCTTGGTCGAGCGGTGTGTCCGGTGGCTTGTGGCCATCGCTGTCCTCCTCTCGGCGGCGGCTTTATGCCGTCTGTCAGTCCGCAAGTCAAAACAAGTCGATCCCGGGCCGGGAACAGTCCTTACGGGACGAGGCCGTGGACGAGCCGATCGGCGGTGGCCGACGGGTTTGCGGCGCCGGGATACGCATCGGCCGAGCCCGTCATCACCTGGACCGTGTAGACGAGGTTTCGCCGGGCGCCCTCACGCAGGAAATACGCCTGCGCGCCGTCGGGCAGCCGGGTCGGCGGCAGCGCCGCGGCGGCGAGCTCCGGGCCCACCGCCACCCGCGCGCCGGGTACCGCGGCGCGGAAGGCGAGGCCGCACAAGTCCGGCGCGAGGCGGCTCGCCCGCAGCCGGCCGGGCGCTTCCGCCGGGACCGGGCGCCGCACCGGCGGGTCGGCCCCGAAGGCGACGCGCCGGCAGGACGAGCCCGCCGGTGCGGCCAGTTCCTCCACGACGGCCGCAACCGCCACGGGCTCCGGACTCGCCATGGGCTCCGGCGCAGGGGCGACGGCCGGGCCGGGCTCGACCGGGACGAGCGCCCCGACGGCGACGACCGGCCGGTCCGCCTCCGGGCGTGCGCGGAGCATCGCGAATCCGGCAGCGAGGACCGTGGCGGCGAGAAGCGCGACGAGCGCGGCGGCGAGAGCGGAACGCCGGCCGGCCGCCGGGGCAGGGGAAGGCTCCGGCCGCGCCAAAGCCGCGAGGGCGGCCGGCACGCTGGCGGCCGGCAGGATCACCGGCGGGTGGGCCCGCCCGAGGGCGCGAAACGCCCGCGCGGCCTCCGCCGCCTCGGGCCCGTCGGGCAGGAGGAGTACGAGGTCGGCCTTCGCCGCCGCGAGCAGGTCGGCGGAGCGCGCGAGCTTGTCGAGGAGCGCGTAATCGCCGGGCAGCACCGCGAGGTCGAGGTCGACGGCCCCGGTCGCCCACAGGACGAGGTCGGCCGCCTCCGGATCGGCGGTGAGGCTGTGCCCCCTCGCCACGAGGCCGTGGGCGAGGCAGACCGGCACCTCCCACGAGCGCCCGGCATCGAACGAGCCGGAGAGCCGCAACTCGTAGGGGCCGGCATCCGCGAGGCGCGACAGCGGGCCGCCGGAAGCGGCGAGCCGCGCGTAGTCGCCCGACCAGGGCAGGGGCCGGTAATCGCCGGCCGCGAAGGCGGCGGAGGCCGGCAGGCCGGGGCGGCGCTTCAGGCTCAGCAGCACCACCGGACCGCCGGTCGTCGGCACGACGACCAGCACGGAGAGCGGATCGATCGAGGCCGGCTTCATGCCGCCGTCACAGCAGGAACACCGCGCAGGCCCGGTCCCGCAGCATCTCGCCGAGCCGGGCCGCCTCCGGCACGCCCGGGTCGAGGGCGACGAGGATGGCGCCGTCGATCGCCGGCGGCAGCGCGAGCCGCACCGTCTCGTCGCCGAGCATCGCTTCGATGGCGCGCGGCGGCCGCGCCGCGCTGCTGCGCAGCACCAGGAGCGGCGGTGCGTCGTCGTCCGCGGGCAGGATCTCGAGGATGAAGGGGCCGACGCGGCGCGACGCGACCGCACCATCCGAGGCCGCTGCCGCGAGCGGCGCGTGGGCGATCGCCTGGCCTGCGAGCAGCGCCCGGTAGCGCCGCGCGGTCGCGGGGTCGCCGCGGATCGCCCGCACCACCGCGAGGTCGACCGGCCCGCTCGGCTCGCGGCTGGCGTGGGCCCACAGTTCCGCGGTGCCCGGGCGCCGAGACGTGTCGCGGGCCAGGTCGCTCGCCCGCATCAGGGCGCGGGCGGCGTGGATCTCGGCGAGCAGGCGCGCCTCGTCGGTCACGCGGTCGCCTCCGCGGCGTAAGCCTCGGCGAAGGCTTCCGCGAAGACGTCCCGATCGGTCGCGAAGGCAAGCTCGAGCGGCCGCTGCCGGGCCAGGCCGGCAATCGCGCGGGCGAGCCGGCCGGCCTCCTCGGCGAGCCGCAGCAGGGCCGCGTCCGCGGCGGCAAATCCCGCCGCGAGCCGGTCGGGGTCGTCGAAGCCGGCGCGCCGGATCCGGCGGATGTCGGCGCGTGCCGCCGCGAGGGCGTCGCGGGCCTTGGGGGACAAGCCCTCGGCCTCCGCCGGGACCCGCAGCGCCGCCGCGATCCGCAGCATCCGGTCGAGATGCGCGGTCAGCCCCGAGACCCGCTCGGCCAGCGCCGGATAGGTCTCGGCTTCGGCGCAGGCCGTGCGCTCGGCGATGTCCGCCCCGCCGCCGCCGCGGCGCAGGCGGTTGGCGAGGCCGGACTGCACCCGCCCGAAGCTCGCGGCTCGCAGCGTCGTCAGCGGCCGGGTGCGGTGGAACGGCTCGAGGCGCAGGAACTCGGCGAGGTCGTCGCGCTCCGCCCCGGTCAGGATCTTCGGCCCGTCGGGCAGGGTGGCGAGCAGGGCCGCCAGGGTCTCGGCTGGCTCGGCCGCCGCGAGGTCGGCCAGCGAGGCGTCGAGCCGCTCCTCCCAGCCCTCGACCGCATCGAGCGAGGCGGGAGAGGCCAGCTCCGCGAGGCCACCGAGCAGGGCGGAGGCCGCCTCGAAGGTCACGAAATGCTCGGCGACCGTGCGGAAGCCCGGCCGATCGCCCTCGCTCATCTGCCCGCGCCAGAACCCCAGGATGTCGTCGTCCGTGAAGGCGCGGCGCCCGTCGAGGAAGCCGAGGATCGCCCGGAAGCGCCGCTCCAGCGGGGCGAGCGGCAGGTGGGCGTGGCGATAGGCGGCGAGGTGGCGCGCCAGACGGCGGCTGAAGGAGGCGGCGCTCTCGGCGTCCGGTGCGGCGGCGAGATCGTCGAGCCAGCCGGTGACGGCGGCGAATTGCGACAGGTCCTCCGCCGTCAGCACGAACTCGGCCAGCGCGAGGAGCCGGGCGAGGCCGGACCAGGTCGTGCGCCAGCCCGTCCCCCCGTCCGGGAGGATCGGGCCGCGGGCATCGACGGCAGTGCCCGTACCGGCGAACCGGGCCTCGAGCCGGTCGGCCCGGGCGAGTCCCGGATCGAGCGCGAGGGTGACGAGGTCGCGCCCGTCCCGGGCACCGGTGAGCCTCGCCAGGGCGGCCAGGGCGTGGGCGAGGTCCCAGAGCGGCTTGTCGCGGTTCGGCCGCACCGCGCCGACGACGACACGGGCAAGCCAGGCCCGGTCCTCGCGGGAGAGGTCGCGGCCCTCGGCCACGGCGGCGAGGTCGGCCGCGCAAGCTTCGTCGTATCCGCCGGTCATGTGCCCGTCCCTCGCCCACCGATATCGCCGGCCTGCCGGTCCGTCATCCGCGGGGCCACCGTCAGCGGCCAACGATGCGCGGCGCGATCCGGCGCGCCAGGATCTCGACCTGGCGCACCGCCACCTCGCGGCTGCCCGCCAGCGCCCGGATCGTCAGGAGGTCGCCGTCGCGCAGGATGACGGCGGTCGCGCCCGCGCTCGACCCGATGCCGTAGGTGGTGATCCACCCCACCGCCGGATCCACCGACAGGCCGGACAGCCGGCAATCCGGGCTGCGCGACCGGCAGATGTCCTCGAGCTGCGCCAGCGAGGTCCGGCCCGCGCGCACCCGCTCCTCGGTCCCGTCGGCCTGGCGGCCGAGCAGCAGGTCGACCATCGGCGCGCCGTCGCAGGTCGTGCACATCAGGGTGAGCCGCTCCGGCGCGGCCCGCGCCGCGTAGCCCCGGCCGAGGGCCGCCCCGGCCTCGTCCGCCACGACGGTGAGGTCGCGCAGCGCGAAGCCCCCGGCACAGGCCGGCGCGGCCGAGAGGCACAGGAGGGCGGCGAGAAGGCTTCGCATCAGGCATTCTCCTTGCACGCGAAGGCGGTGTGCCCGTCCGCCCCGTCATCGCACCACGATCCTGGCCGTCGCCTCGGTCACGCCCGGCACCGCCCGGATCCGCTCGACGAGGTCGAGCACCTCGGGCGGCTGGAGCAGGCGGGCCTCGCCGTCGGCGCCCGGCGCGGCGGAAAGCCAGCGCTCGGCGAGTTCCGGCGGCAAGCCCCCGGCGACGCCGAAGCAGGAGAACAGGTTTTCGAACGGGTCGCCGGCGACGATCTCGTCGAGGCCATAGCCGCGGGGGTAGCGCCGGACGTCGCCGGCGGCGAGGGGCTTCAGCGAGGCGGCATTGCCGCGCACCGGCAGCGCCACGAAGGCGGTCTCGTCGGGCGCCACCACCCAGCAATACAGGCTCTGGCGCGCCCGCGCGTCGATGCGCAGGTCGAGCCGCTGGCCGCGCGCGAACGGGGTGGCGGTGGCGGCGACGGCGAGCCTTCCGCCATCGGTGCGCGCCGTTGCCGCCAGGTGGTCGAGGAAGGGGCGCGGGGTCGGGTCGCACCCTAACCCCTCGACGGCGATGCGCCGCCGCCCGGTCGGCGCCAGCACCGCACCGTCGCGCTGGAACTCGACCTCCATCCAGGAGCGGCGCTCACGGTCGGTGAGGAAGCGCCCGCGCGCCGTGACCGGACCGGTGCAGGCGGTGCCGGGCGGGCGGCGGCGCACCTCGAGGCGGGCGCCCTTGAGGAGGCGGCTGGCCGAGCGCGCCTCGGCGTCGAGGGCGATGAGCAGGCGGTCGGTGAGCGCGCCGGCGCAGGACGAGTGGCCGCCCTCGGCCTCGAACGGGCAGACCTCGACCGCGGCGACGGTCGGCGCCGCCTGCCCGAACGCCCGCACCGCCCGCTCCATCTCGGCATCGACGTCGGCGACCCCGGCGCCGACGCGGATCGGCACCGTCAGGGGCTCGCTCGTCGCCTTGCAGGAGGCGCTGCGGGTGATCGCCTGGAGCCGGAACGCCGCGGTCTCTCCGGCGCGGCGCGGCTCGACCAGAAACACGCTGGCGTCGCCCGCGAAGGCGGCGCGGATCTGCGCCTCGGCCTCCGGGCCGGACAGGCCGGTCGTCCCCTCGCGCAGGGCCTTGACCCGCACCACGTCGGCGGCCGCGGCGAGGCGCACCCGGCCGGTCCCCTGCAGCCGGCTCTCGACCGCGAGGCGCACCTCCTCGGCCTGCTCGCGCGACCACGCGGTCTGGCCGGGCTCGGGCCCGATCACGGCGAGCGACAGATCGGACCGCCCGGCGCAGGAAGCGACCGCGTCGAGGAAGGGCGCGAGAGCGTCGGTGCCGGGATCGGCGCGGGCCGGCAGGGCCGCGGCGAGGATCGCGGCGAGCGACGCGGCAAGACGGTGCCTCATTCCGCCTCGTTCGCCTTGGCGTACTGATCGAGCGCGCGCACGAAGACCGGGTTGAAGCGTCCGTCGAGCGCGCCCGGATAATAATCGGCCTGCTTGATCGCACGCTGCACGGTGCGGATCGTCTCAGGCTTCAGCTTCTGCGCCGCAGTATCGGTGGCCGAGACCGAGGCGGCGCCGAGCTCGCCGTGCTTGAGGGCCCGCAGCACCATGTCGGCGGCGCTGACGCCCGGGAAGTAGCGGGCAAAGCCGTTGTCGATCAGGGTCGCCATCGTCGCCATCGCCACCGGATCGCCCTTGTCGGCGGCCTTGCGGAACAGGTCGAAGCCCTGGCGCAGATCCCTCGGGAACCCGTGAGCGCCGGTGGCGTAATGGGGCACGAGCTTGCTGATCGAGGGGACGTCACCCCCGTCCGCGGCACGCTTGTAGAGCGCCACCGCCTCGGCCTCGTTCTTCGGGACGCCGTTGCCGTATTCAAGCATGCGGGCGGCGTTGGCGAGCGCCACCACGTTGCCGGCCTCGCCGGCCTGCCGGTAGAGGCGCAACGCCTCGGTTTGCGAGCGCTTCACGCCCTGGCCGTTCTCGTAGAGCGTGGCGAGGTTGTTCATCGCCGCGGTGCTGCCGGCCTTGGCCGCCCGGTCGTAGGCCGCGAACGCCTCCTTCGCCCGGTCGGCCCGGTCGTAGGCGCGGCCAAGCTGGTAGGCGAGGCGGCGCAGGGACGGGTAGGCGGCAGACGCCCCGCGGCAGGCTTCGATCGCCGACGCGGCCTCGATCCGCCCGTACTTCACGCCCGGAACCGCTTTCGGGCGGTCGGGATCGTCGGTGCCGGCGGCGAGCGCGTCGCAGGTCGTCACCCGCGGGTCGCCGCTCGGGTCGCCGCCGCCGAGATAGCCTTGAGCCAGGCCGCGATAGGCGCAGGTCTCGGTGCAGGAATCGAGATAGGCCTGGTATTGCCGCGTCGCGCCGAATTTCGCCCAGTTCTCCTGGTCGATCGCCGCCGCGTCGCGCCGCCGCCCGGCGAGCAGCCGGTCCATCGCCTGGGGCCGGTAGGCGCAGACCGCGCCGCAGGTGCCGATATAGGCTTCGACAGCCTCGCGCGTGCCGGCGGCTTCCGCCCGGCGCCACGCCGCCTCGTCGCGCAATGCCGCGACGCCCTTCGCCACCGCGTCCACTGGCAGCGAGGCCTGGAGGACGATCGGCGCGTCGTCGACCTCCGGCACCTGCTCGCGGCCGGAGGCGCGGCGTGCCGCCTCCTCGACCTCGCGCGTCAGGTAGCCCTTCAGCTCCGCCCAGGTGATCCGGCCGTCGCCGCCCGGCCGGTCGCCCGCATCGGCGAGGCCCGAGACGCCCATCAGGAAACGGCTGGTGAGGAGGCCGAGGCGGTTGGCCTCGTCCCAGTTCGCCGGCGTCGCGCCCGAGGTCGCCACCAGCCGCACGATCCCGCTCTCCGCCTTCGGCCGGGCCGGGGCGAAGCCGGGGGCCGAGACCGCGAGCAGGCTCTCCCCCTTCCGCCCGGTCTCGCCGGTGAAGCAGGCATCGACCATCACGACGAGCTGGCGCCCGGACCCGATCTTGCGCTTCACGAGGTCGAGGTTGCGGTAGAGTGTCTCGAGGGCGTAGCCGCTCTCGCCCTGGTTCGGATTGCCGTCCTCCGGCAGGAGGAAGGGCTGGCGGGTGGCGAGGTCCGGCACGCCATGGCCCGAATAATAGACGAAGACGTTCGAGCGCCCCTCGCGCACGCTGCGCCACAGCCGGCCGGATTGCGGGTTGCGCTCGGTGCCGAACACCTGGTTGAACTCGTTCAGCGTCGCGTCCTTGAGAACGAAGACGTTGGCGTCGCGGTAGCCGAGGCGCTGGACGAGGTAGGCGCGCATCGCCTCGGCATCGTTATGCGCGTAGTCGACCGGCACCGTCTGCTTGTAGCTGCGGTTGCCGATCACGACGGCGATCGAATCGCCGTTATCGGCAAAGGCGGACGCTTCGGGAACCGGCGCGTCGGGAGCGGCAAGGACTGCGACCGGGGCGAGGATCGCCGCCGCCTGCACCAGGATCGCGAGAGCGGCGCGAGCGAGGCGCCGCAACACCGGAGCCGTCGTCATGGGCGATCTCCTTTTCCGAGAGCGGTGATCTCCCGGCCGCCGAGCCCTGGCGACCGGCGTTCCGGCCAGGTTGGCCGGACGGTGGAAACGAAAGCCGGCCGTTGCATGGCGTCTAGCCGGCGACGAGAGCGAGGGCGAGGCTGAGAAGGGCGAGGTGGAGCGGCGAGAGGGTGGCGAACATCGCGGAACCTGCTCAGCGCAGGTAGAGGCCGCGCCCGCACCGGCGCACCCGACGCGGCTCGATGTATCCGGTGATCCGGTTGAACACCTCGACCGTGCGATAGAGGCAGTAGCGCCCGGAATCGCGACCGTTGTAGTAGACCCCGCCGTTGTCGAGATCGACGCCGATGAATTCCTGGTTGCCGCGGCTCCCGGGAGCCGCGGCAA
>NZ_LABX01000336.1 GCF_001043915.1 Methylobacterium aquaticum
AAGGCGGGTTCGCTGTCGATTGATGCCGGGGACGGCACCAATACGGTGACGCTCGACGGCGACATCACCGTCGTGGATGCGGCGCAGATCACGACGGGTGGGGACGATGATACGGTCACTCTGACCGGGACGGTGAAGGCGGGTTCGCTCGCGATCATGGCGGGGGAGGGCACCAACCGTGTCGCGCTCGACGGCGGCTTCACGGTCGCGGGCGAGCTCGCGGTGGTGACCGGCGGCGGCCGGGACAGCATCACGCTCACGGGCATGTACGGTTCGGTGTCGGGCGGCGTGGCTGGCCTCGGGTCGCTGCGGATCGACGCCGGAGGTGGGTCCAACACGGTGTCGCTGACCGGCGAGTACGCGATCAACGGGTCGGCCCGGATCACGACGGGCGGCAGCGACGACACGATCTCCCTCACGGGCCGCTACACGGCGGCGTCGATGACCATCGACGCAGGCGAGGGCGTGAACACCGTCGACATCGACGCCGACCTGGCCGTGGCCGGCGCCCTGGCGGTGCGGACGGGCAGCGATGCCGACGCGATCACCGTCGCGGGCGCGGTCAAGGCCGGCTCGATGGAGGTCACGGCGTCCTCCGGCAGCGGCGACGGCCGGAACACCATCACGCTTGTCAGCGTCACCACGGTCGCCGGTGCCCTGACCATCCAGGGCGGCAGCGGGATCGACACGCTGACCGATACCACGCTCGTCGCCGGCGCCGTCCGGACCTCGGCCATCGTCACCGCGGGGTCGGTCGCGATCGCCCTGGGCGACGGCACCAACGGCGTGACCCTGGCCAGCCGCTGGACCGCCTCGGGCGCGTTCACCCTCGAGACCGGAGCCGACGCCGACACGATCACCGACGCCGTCTCGGCGAACGGCGCCGTGCTCCAGAAGGCGACGATCCAGGCCGGTTCGATCGCGATCCGGGCGGGCGCGGGTGACACCGTGATCACGCTGCTCGGCAGCACGGTCGCAGCCTCGACCTTGGCCGTGACCACGCTCGGCGGACGCGATCGCGTGACCCTGCGTGGACGCCTGCGCTCGACCACGACGGACATCGCGCTCGGCGCCGGTGACGACGTGCTCGATGCCGAACTCGTCGAGATCGCCGGCAACACGCGAATCCTCGGCGAGGACGGGCAGGACACGATCACGATCACCCGCCTGCCCCCGCTGTCGAGCGCCACCAACGGGCGCCGCGACACCCTCGACATCGATGGCGGCCAGGACACCGACACGGTGCTGATCCAGCTCGCCGGGTCCTCGTCTTATCGGATCAACGTCCATGACAGCGGCGATGCCGATCGCGGGGTCGACGCGCTGACGATCCTCGGCACCGACGGCGACGACACATTCCTCGCCCGCCGGAACCTCGTCGCCCTGGTGCATCCGAATGCCGACGGCACCGACCCGGCGGATGCGGCGGTCGAGCGCATCACCGTCGATGGCTCACTCAACGGCCGCATCCTGGTCGAGGGCGGCCTCGGCGACGACCACTTCGCCATCGACGACACCGTGCCGCTGACCATCGACGGTGGCGTCGGCGACGACACCTTCCAGGTCGGCCAGGTCTTCGCGACCCCGCGCGACGTCGCCGACGGCGTGCTCGCCGAGGACGCTTTCGACACGGTCCCGCTCTCCTTCGACGGCTGGCTGTCGAAGGGCAATTCGGTGCCGACCGTCATCAAGGGCGGCACCGGCAACGACACGGTCCAGGTCTACTCGAACAGCGCCGACCTGTATCTCGACGGCGAGGATGGCGACGACACGGTCGTGGTCCGGTCCTTCGCGCTCGCCGGCAGCGGTCCCGCCACGGTCGCCTACAGCGTCAACGCCCCGCTCCACGTCGACGGCGGAAGCGGCGTCAACAAGGTGGTGGTGCTCGGCACCGAGGCTGCCGACGCCTTCCTGGTGACGCAGGACGGCGTTTTCGGCGCCGGCCTGTCGATCACGCCCCGCAATGTCCAGGCAATCGAGGTCGATGGCCTGGAGGGCGACGACACCATCTCGGTGCGGTCGACCGCCGCCGGCGTCGTCACGACGCTGATCGGCGGCCTGGGCAGCGACACCGTCTTGGCGGCCGGCGATGTCTCGGGTCAGGTCGTCTCCCGCGACGGAACGGGCGGCTCGGCGGTGATCAACCACACCGTGACGAGCGCCGACATGCGCTATGACGGGTTGGCCGTCGCCGGCATCGATGTCACGGTGGCGACCGACCAGAGCCGGTTGATCGGCGGTGGCCACGACCTGACGGTGTGGGAGGACAGCGCCGACACCACTCCGGACGCGGCGGGCAGCCGCGTCGCCACCTATACTGTGGCGCCGCCGCCGCCGGCCACCACTGCGCTCACTGCCACGGATGTCGCGGTCGTCACGGTCTCGGCGGAACAATCCTCCGCGCAGATGCGGGCGCTCGCCGGCAATGCCGGCACGGTCGAGGTCTCGCTCGACGGGATCACCTATGCCGACAGCCTGACGGTGACCTTCACGACCGTCTCGGACGGAACCGGCGGCTATGTCTGGAGCGCGTCCCGCACGGTCTATGTCCGCGCCAAGTCGGACAGCGCCGCCGAGGGCGACCGGATCGTCGCGATCGGCCATTCGGTGATCAGCTCCAACGCCGAGATCGACGGCGCGGCCCTGAACACCGTGATGGTCACGGTGATCGACGATGACACGCCCAGCCTGATCATCACCCAGACCGACGGCGACACCACGGTCATCGAGGGCACCCGGCCGCAGCAGGCCGACCGCTACACCGTCGCCCTCAACACACAGCCGCGGCCGGGCGAGACCGTCACCGTCACCCTGTCGACGACCAGCGGCCGGATCCGTCTGACCCGGGCCGATGGCAGCGCGCTCCCGGTGGATGCGGATGGCAACGCCGTCCTGACCTTCACGGCGGCAAACTGGAACGTCGCCCAGACCGTGATGGTCTCGGCGCCGCCGGACGACCAAGTCCAGGCCCGGCAGATCGTCCAGATCACCCACCGGGTGACCAGCTCGCTCGGCGCGGCGGGCTTCTTCGGCAGCATGGCCGACGCCCCGGTGCTGAATGTCACGGTCGTCGACGGAACCTCAGCCGGCGTGCTGGTGCGCCCGGCGCCCGGCGGCGTGACCGTCACCGAGACCCGGACCTCCTCCTACGACGTGGTGCTGACGGCGGCGCCGACCGCGCCCGTCACGCTGACCCTGGAGGATGACGGCCAGACCATCCTGTCGAGCGACGACCCCCGCTTCACCGCGGCGGCGGCCGGCCGGCCTGCCACCGTCACTTTCGGGCCGGACAACTACGACACGCCGATCCGCATCACCGTCGCCCGCGATCCGCAGGGGGCGAAGACCCGGACCGATCTCAAGACCGTCTCGCGCCAGCCGCACGACGTCGGCAGCATCATCCAGGGTCCGCTGGTGCTCCAGGGCGGCGTCGGCCCGCAGGATCGCGGGCTCCAGCAGGCCCTGGCCCTGCCGGGCGAGGAGAATGCCGCGGTCGCGCGCCGTATCGCGGCGAGCAGTCAGCCCGATCTCGACCGGCTCACCGTCTCCAACGACACGACGACGCTCGGTGTTGCCGGCACGCTCGAGGCCGACCATATCGGCGGCCTCGGCATGCCGGCGGCCGACCTCGTCGTGGGCGGCGTGACCACGCGCGGCGGCATCACCTATGCGGGGATGAACGTCGTTCAGGTCCTGCTCGGCCAGGGCAACGACACGGTCATGGTGGCGAGCACCGCGACCGGCACGCTCACCGAGATCCATGGCGGCGGCGGGGCCGACACGCTGACGGTGACCGGCTCCACCGGCCTGCTCGCCCTGTTCGGCGACACCACCGCCGATCACAGCCGCTACGATTCGACGCCCGAGATCCCGACCGGCCGCGCCTACGCCTTCCGGCGCGAGGGCATGGTCGGCGTCGACGGCCGGCCCGTCAGCCTCGCCGACCGGATCGACGCCTCGGGCGCCACCGGCATCGTGATGATCGACGGCGGCGCCGGCGACGACGTGCTGATCGGCGGCCAGGGCCGCACCTTCATCGCGGGCGGCTCCGGCAACGACACCATCACGGGCAGTCCGGTCGCCGACGTGATCCTGGGCGATTCTGCCTTCAACCTCTCGGCCGCGACCCGGATCCTGACCATCGACGACACCGGCGCCGCCGGGGCCGACACGATCGACGCCGGGGCCGGCGCCAACGTGGTGATCGGCGATCACGGCCAACTCTACCAGGACGGGCTGCCAACGCCGCAGCTGTTCCTCGAGGGCACGCATCTCCTCAGCCGCGCCGTCTCGACCAACCTCGCGGCGGGGGCGGGCGACACCATCACCACCATGGCCGGCGACACCGTGATCATCGGCGGTGTCGGCGCCGACCGGATCACGGTGGGCACGGGCAACCACGTCATCCTCGGCGATAACGGCGACGCGGTCTTTACGAACGGGGTGCTGACCTCGATCTCGACCCTGTCCGGCACGATCGGCGGCGACGACACGATCAGCGCCCAAGACGGCGACTCGGTCATCCTCGGCGGGGCTGGCGCGGACCGGATTACGCTCGGCAAGGGCAAGCAGGTTATCCTCGGCGATACCGGCGCGGCGACCTTCACGCTGGTCGATGGCGTGCGGGTGTTGGCGACGATCGCAACCCTGGACGGGGAGGCGGCGATCGGTGGCGCCGACACGATCCAGGCCGATGACGGCGACGCGACGATTATCGGTGGCGCCGGTGCGGACCGGATCACGGTCGGCACGGGCAACCACGTCATCCTGGGCGACAACGGCCAGGCGACCTTCGCGGCCGGCCGGCTGAGCGCGATCGCATCGATCGACCCTGAGATCGGCGGCGACGACGCGATCACGGCGCGGGACGGCAGCTCGACCATCCTGGGTGGGGCCGGCAGCGACGCGATCACGCTCGGTTCCGGCCACGCAGGGGGGGTGGGGGGAAACG
>NZ_LABX01000337.1 GCF_001043915.1 Methylobacterium aquaticum
GACACATTCTGCGATGACCCCTGCATGCATCGCCTGATCACGGTGCCCGCCAGCACATCGAGCTCGGCAAATAGCGTCGTGGTGCCGTGTCGAATGTAATCGTGGGTCTGTGTCTCGGGGCGATCTGGCATGACGGGTCGGCTCGGGCGGGTGCGCTCCAGGGCTTGGATCTGGCTCTTCTCGTCGAGCGAGAGCACGATGCGGTTTCCGAAGGAAGCCGGCCACCTCTTCCGAGACGAAGCCGGCCAGCGTTCCGATTTGATGCCGGCCAGTCTGTAGCCGAAATCGGCGGCGGTTTTCCCATGGGTCAGCAACCGCGGCAATCCTGTCCTCGACGACGAGGAGAGCGGAATGCCGGCCAGGAGAGAGCTGACCATGCGACAGATCAGACAGATGCTGCGGCTCGCCCACGACGGTGTGAGTTCGCGCGAGATCGGACGAACACTGGGCATTGCCCGCTCCACCGTGCAGGACAACCTCGCCCGGGCGAGCGCCGCCGGCGTGACCTGGCCGCTCGGCCCCGAGGTCAGCGACGCGATGCTGGAGCAGCGCCTGTTCGCCCGAGCCGGAGTGAAGCAGGGACTGCGTAGGCTGCCCGAACCAGACTGGCCGTCGCTGGTGCGGGAGATGCGCCGGCCCGGGGTCAACCTGACGGTGCTGTGGGAGGAGTACCGGGCCATCGACAAG
>NZ_LABX01000338.1 GCF_001043915.1 Methylobacterium aquaticum
AGGCGCTCGCCACCGGCGGGGCGAGGTTGGTGAGCACGGTGGGCAAAGCCACCCGCAGGATCGGCCCGGCATCCGCCCACACCGCCGCGAGGCTCGGTCGGGCCACCATCCGGTGGACGCGCACCGCGCCGGCATAGCCCACCCAGGCGAAAGCGAGGCGAGCGATCACGATGGTGATCGCCGCTCCCTCGATCCCGAGATTCAGGCCGAAGATCAGCAACGGATCGAGCACCACCGTCACCGCGGCGCCGGCGAGCGTCACGTTCATGCCCCGCCGCGCGTCGCCGACCGCCCGCAGCACGCCGGAGAAGCCCATGCCGAGCGCCATCAGCAGGGTCGAGGGCAGGGCGATCCACAGGAAGGTCCGGGCGGCCGGCACGGTCTCAGGCGCAGCGCCGATCAGCGTCAGGAACGGCGTGAGCAGCGGCAGAAGGACGACCGTCACGAGGCCCGAGGCGACGACGGCCAGCACCAGGGACGAGGCGGCGAGCCGCCGTGCCCGTGCGACGTCGCCGCTGCCCAAGGCTCGCGAGACCAGGGCGCCGACGGCGATCATCATCCCGATATTGATCGAGACCGCGAAGATCTGGACGATGGTGGCGAAGCCCACCGCCGCCGTCAGGACGGGATCACCCAGCCGCGCGATGTAGAGCAGCGACAGGAGATCGACGACGAAGATCGCCATCAGGCCGACCGAGGCCGTCGCCCCCATCACCACGACGTGGCGGAAGGGGGAGCCGGTGACGAAGCGGGCAGGCGGGGCGGTGCCGGTGTCCGGCGGGCGCACCTCACCCATCGGCGCCGACCCGCTCGCGGGCGATGATGTCCTCGGTCTCGGGGTTGAGGCCGTGCGAGGGATGGAGCGGCGCGGTCAGGGGCTCGGGCTTGATCCGCACCAGGCTGCGCAGGGGATCGTTCCGGTCGAGGGGGTCGCCGGCCTGTTGCAGCACCAGCCGGGCGAGGTCGCGCTTGCGCACGTCGTCGACCGTGCGCGCCGCCTCCTCGGGCGAGAGGCCGAGCGCCTCCAGGGTGGCCCGCCCGAAGGCGAGGGCCGATTCGAAGGTCTCGCGGATCTGGTAGTCGACGTCGCGGCCCATCGCCTCGATCGCCTGCACCCGGTCGAACACCCGCACGTAGGTGCGGGCGGCCGGGAACTCGGCATGGACGAGATCGACGATCTTGAGGGTGGCTTCGGGATCGTCGATGCAGATGCAGACCACCTCGGCCTTGCCGGCGCCCGACGCGCGCAGCACGTCGAGGCGGGTGCCGTCGCCGTAATAGACCCGGAAGCCGAAGCGGGCGGCGCTGCGGATCTGCTCCACGTCCTTGTCGATCACCGTGACGCTCAGGCCCCGCGCCAGCAGCACCTGGTTGAGGATGTGGCCGAAGCGGCCGAAGCCGATCACCAGCACCCGGGCCTCGGCGCCCTCGATCGCCTCGGGCTCGGGTTCGAGCGGGGCGGTGGCGCGCCGCGCCAGCACCCCGTCGAGGACCTTGGCGCCGATCGGCCCGATCAGCATGGTGATGGCGGCGAGCGCGATGGCGAGCCGGCCGGACGGTCCGTCGACGAGGCCGAGTTCCTGGCCTACCGGCAGCAGCACGAAGGCGAACTCGCCCGCCGGCGCCAGCACGGCGGCGCCCCGGAACGCATCGAGCCAGGACGAGCCGAACAGCCGAAAGAGCCCGGCGACCAGCGCGACCTTGATCAGGATCGCCCCGACCGTGGCGGCGAACAGGCCGAGCCAGTTCTGCGCCACGAGGCCGAGGTCGATCGACATGCCGACGCTCATGAAGAACAGGCCGAGCAGCATGCCGCGGAACGGCTCGATATCGGCCTCGAGCTGATGGCGAAAATTCGATTCGGCGAGGAGCAGCCCGGCGAGGAACGCCCCCATCGCCATCGACAGCCCGACCTCCTCCATCAGGAGGGCGGTGCCGAGCACGACGAGCAGAGCGGCGGCCGTCATCACCTCGCTGGCGCCGCTGGCGGCGAGCAGCCGGAAGAACGGGTTGAGGCCGTAGCGCCCGACCAGCACCACCCCGATCACCGCCGCCACCGCCGTGCCGGCCGATTGCAGGGCGGTGCCGAGCCAGGCTTCGCCGCCCTGGCCGGTCCCGGTCTGGGCGATGAGCGGCAAGAGCGCCAGGATGCCGACGATCGACAGGTCCTGGAACAAAAGCACCGCGAAGGCGCGCTGGCCGTAGGGGGCCGCGAGGTCGCGGCGTTCCTCGAGGAGCTGCAACGCGACGGCGGTCGCCGAGAGGGCGAGCGCGATGCCGATCACCGTCGCGGCCCCGCCCGAGAGGCCGGTGAGGACGCCGAGGCCCCCGAGCGCCAGGGCGCAGAGCCCGAGCTGGAGCGTGCCGAGGCCCAGGATGTCGCGCCGCAGCGAGATCAGGCGCGAGATCTCCAGTTCCAGCCCGACGATGAACAGGAGCAGGACCACCCCGAGTTCCGAGACGCTGCGGGCGGTCTCCGGCTCGGTGATGAGCGAGAGGCCCGATGGGCCGATGACGACGCCGGCCACGAGGTAGCCGAGCACCGCGCTCTGCCCGAGGAGGCGGAAGATCGGCACGCCGATCACCGCGGCGGACAGGAAGGTCAGGACCGGCGGCAGGAAGCTGGCGTGGTCGGCGGCGGTCGCCATCGCGCGGGATTCTCCTGGGTTCGAGGTCGGCTCAGACCCTCCCTTAACCCGAACCGGGCTGGCGAGCGAACCCAGGCTGCGCTCCGCCGGCAGGTTCCGTGCGGACCGTCACACACGAGTCGCGGGAGACCTGTCGCGCGCGCCCTCTTGATCGCCACGATTGCGTGGCACAAGAGGTTGACAGGGACCGTCCCGCCTCGCCACATCCCGGATCATGAGCGCTCCCGTGAACCAGACCGACGCCGGTGCCGCCGCGCCCGCGAAGCCGCCCCTCGAGATCCTCCTGTGCGCGCCGCGCGGCTTCTGCGCCGGCGTGGTGCGCGCCATCGACGTGGTCGAGCGGGCGCTGGCCCTCTATGGCCCGCCCGTCTACGTGCGCCACGAGATCGTGCACAACAAGTACGTGGTCGAGAGCCTGAAGCGCAAAGGCGCGGTCTTCGTCGCCGAGCTGGACGAGGTGCCGGACGGCAAGGCCCCGGTGATCTTCTCCGCCCACGGCGTGGCCAAGACCGTGCCGCAGAACGCCGTCGCCCGCGGGCTCACCACCATCGACGCGACCTGCCCGCTGGTGACCAAGGTCCACCGCGAGGCCGAGATCCACCACAAGCGCGGCCGCCACGTGCTGCTGGTCGGCCATTCCGGCCATCCGGAGGTCGTCGGCACCATGGGCCAGCTGCCCAAGGGCTCGATCACCCTGGTGGAGGATGTCGAGCAGATCGAGGCTCTGGAGCCCGAGACCCGCGACAACCTCGCCTGGGTGACCCAGACCACCCTCTCGGTCGACGACACCCACCACATCGTCGAGGCGCTCAAGCGCAAGTTCCCAAAGATCGTCGGCCCGCACAAGGACGACATCTGCTACGCCACCACCAACCGCCAGGAGGCGGTGAAGCAGGTCGCCCCCCTCGTCGACGCGCTGATCGTCGTCGGCTCGTCCAACTCCTCGAACTCGCAGCGCCTGCGCGAGGTCGCCGAGCGGGTCGGCTGCCCGATCACCCGGCTCGTCAACCGCGCCGAGGACCTGGACTGGGACGCCTTCTCGAACATCCGCCGGCTCGGCCTCACCGCCGGCGCCTCGGCCCCCGAGGTGCTGGTGGAAGAAATCATCGACGCCTTCGCGACCCGCTACGAAGTCACGGTCGACACCGTCTCGACCACGACCGAGGACATGGTCTTCCCGCTGCCGCGCGAGTTGCGCAGCGAGGCGGCGGAGTAGGGTCGGCCTTCCTCGCTGTCTTGGCGCCCGTTGTCTTGGCGCTCGCTGTCTTGGCGTTTGCAGGATGAGACGCGGTCCCCCTCTCCCGGTGGGAGAGGGGTCAGGGGTCAGGGGTGAGG
>NZ_LABX01000339.1 GCF_001043915.1 Methylobacterium aquaticum
AGTGCCGGCGGGCGAAGCCCGTCGCCCTGATGTCGGGCTCGCCCGAGAAGGCCAAGGCGGTGGCGGCGCAATACGGCATCACGCCGGAGGCGGTGTACGGCTATGACGGCTGGGACGCGCTCGCCCGCAACCCGCAGGTGAAGGCGGTCTACATCGTCACCCCGAACGCGCTCCACCGCGACCAGGTGATCGCCGCGGCCGGGGCCGGCAAGCACGTGCTGTGCGAGAAGCCGATGGCGACCTCCGCCGCCGAGGCGCGGGCGATGATCGAGGCTTGCGCCGCCGCGAAGGTGAGGCTGATGATCGCCTATCGCTGCCAGTACGAGCCCTACAACCGCGAGGTGGCGCGGCTGGTGCGCAGCGCCAAGTACGGCAAGGTCAAGCTGATCGAGGCGACCAACACCCAGACCATGAGCCTGCCCGAGCAATGGCGGATGCGGAAGGCGCTGGCGGGCGGCGGGGCGCTGCCGGATATCGGGCTCTATTGCCTGAACGGGGTGCGGGCGCTGATGGGCGAGGAGCCGGTCTCGGTTCAGGCCCAGATCCACTCGCCGGACGACCCGCTCTTCCGCGAGGTCGAGGAGAGTGTGGCCTTCACCCTGCGCTTCCCCTCGGGCGCGCTGGCGCTCTGTTCGACCAGCTACGGCGCGCACGAGACCCGCTCGCTGACCGTCCAGGCCGAGGGCGGCGCGATCCAGCTTCAGAACGCCTTCGCCTACGAGGGCCAGCGCCTGTTCCTGAACCACCGCGAGGGAAAGGCGGAGGCGAAGGAGGAGCGGGCGCTGGGCGCGAAGAACCAGTTCGCCCTCGAGATCGACCACATGGCGACCTGCATCCTGGAGAACCGCACGCCCCGCACCCCGGGCGAGGAGGGGTTGCAGGACCAGATCCTGATGGAGGCGATCTACGACGCCGCCCGCACCGGCACCACGGTGGCGCTGAAAGGCCCGGAGCGGACGGTCGGCAACGGCGAGACGGATCAGGCTGGCAAGGATCAGGCTGGCAAGGGCCTCGACCTCACCCGTGGCCCGGAGCCGGACGAGGCGGGTTGAGCGAGAGGACCGGGACCGCCCTCACCTGCCCCGCACGGCGATCGCCTCGATCTCCGCCAGGTAACCGTGGTGCAGCTCCGGCACCGGCACCACCGTGCGGGCCGGCTTCGCGTCGCCGAGCATCTCGGCATAGATCCGGTTGAAGTCCGGCCAGTTCCCGACGCCGACGATGTAGGCGGTGACCCGCAGGATGTGCTGCGGCCCGCTTCCCGCCTCCGCCAGGATGGCGAGCAGGCTCGCGAGGGCCTGGCGCACCTGCGCCTCGAACGGCTGGTCCGCCGTGTGGCTGCCATCGGCCCGCGCACCGAGCTGGCCCGAGACGAAGACGAGGTCGCGCCAGGCGGTCGCTTGCGAATAATGCCCGGCCGGCGTCGACGCGGCTTTGGTGGCGATGCGGTCGATCGTGTCCGACATCGTGCTCGATGGTGTATCCGACATGGCGTTGGGCTCCTACCACCCGTTGATGCGGGGCCAGACGGCCGCGACGCGGCCCTCCCCGTCGAGGACGTGATAGCGGTCGTGCTGCGCCCCCGTCGCGCAGGCGTGGTTCGGCAGGATGCGGATCTGCGCGCCGATCGGAAGCTCCGGCAGGCTCGCGCCCGAGCCCTTCCGCAAGGCGACGATGCCGTGCTCCTGGTTGGCGTCGGCCACGATGAGATCGCGATAGGGCCGGCCTTGCGTGTCGCAGACGAGGCCGTAGCCCTGGTCCACCGCCTGCCGCGCGGTGCCGCGGTCGCGGGACATCGCCATCCAGCCGGCATCGACGATGATCCAGCCCTTCGCCCGCTGGTGGCCGATCACCGTGGCGAGCACCGAGACCGCGATGTCCTCGACCGCGACCGAGCCGACGCCGGCCTGGAACAGGTCGCCGAGCATGTAGACGCCGGCGCGGACCTCGGTGATGCCGGTGAGGTCGCGGGCAAACCGCGCAGTCGGGGTCGAGCCGACGCTGACCACCGGGCAGGGCAGGCCCGCCGCCCGCAGACCCGCCGCCGCCGTCACCGCGGCGACCCGCTCGGTCTCCGCCGCCGCCGCCAGGGCCTCGGGATCGCGCAGGGAATAGCTGTCGCCGGCATGCAGCATCACGCCGCGCAGCTCCGCGCCGCCCGCCACGAGCGCCCGGCCGATCGCCACCAGGGTGTCACTGTCGTTCGGCGCGACGCCCGAGCGGTGGCCGTCGGCATCGACCTCGATCAGGACCGGGACCGCGTCGCCGCGGGCGCGGACATGGGCCGCCACCGCCTCCGCCTGTTCCAGGCTGTCGAGGATGATCGCGAGGTCGGTGCCGCCGGCCCGGATCGCCGCGACCCGGGGCAGCTTCGCCGGCGCGATGCCGACGCCGTAGATCATGTCGCGCACGCCGCCCTCGGCGAAGTACTCCGCCTCCAGCAGGGTCGAGACGATGGCCGGGCCCTGGGGCGAGGCCATGGCGATGCGCCCGATTTCGAGGGATTTCGCGGTCTTGAGGTGGGGGCGAAGGGTCACCCCGAGGGTGGCCAGATGGGCGCGCATCCGCTCGGCATTGGCGCGCAGGCGCGCCTCGTCGAGGAGCAGGCAGGGGGTTTGCAGGGTGTCCAGCGGCTCGGGCATGATCGCGTGGCTCCTTACCGGTCGCGACGAGTCTGGCCCCCAGGAAGCACGGGAGGGGCGGTTGCGCCATTAACGCCGCCTGCCTCCTGCATTAAGCTCATCATTCATGCTCGGGCCCGACGACATCCGCTTCTTCCTCGCCGTCGCCGAGGCGCCCTCGCTGGCGGCCGCCTCGCGAGCCCTCGACGTGTCGCCGCCGGCGGTCACGCAGCGCCTGCGCGCCCTGGAGGAGCGGCTCGGCGTGCATCTCGTCGACCGGGCCGGGCGCCACCTGGCGCTCACCGACGAGGGCGAGCTGATCGCCGAGCGCGGCCGCCAGATCCTCGATTCGCTCGGCGAGCTCGACGAGGCCCTGGCCGCCCGGCGCGGGCAGGTGGTGGGGCACCTGCGGATCGTGGCGCCCCTCGGCTTCGGCCGCCGCCACGTCGCCCCGGTCGCGGCGGCGTTCCAGGCGGCGCATCCGCAGGTGGCGATCGACCTCATGCTCTCCGACCGCCTCGGCGGCGTGCCGGCCGGGACCTTCGACCTCGCCATCCATGTCGGCGAGATCGCGCAGGCGGCGCCCGGCCTGATCGCCCGGCGCCTCGCCCCGAACGACCGGGTGGTCTGCGCCGCGCCGGCCTATCTCTCGGCCCGGGGCGAACCGGCGAGCCCCGAGGACCTGCGCGCCCATGCCTGCATCGCCCTGCGGGAGAACGACGAGGACGTGACCCTGTGGCGCTTCCGGCGCGACGGCGCGGAGGCGCGAATCCGGATCGAGCCGCGCCTGGCCAGCAACGACGGCGAGGTGGTGCGCGGCTGGGCGCTCGCCGCTCGGGGCATCATCCTGCGCTCGGAATGGGACGTCGCCGACGACCTGCGGGCGGGGCGCCTGGTCCGGCTCCTGCCCGGTCACGCCCTGCCCGAGGCCCCCGTGATGGCGCTCCTCGGCGCGCCCAACCGGGCCCGTGCCGCCCGCACCCGCCGCTTCCTCGATGCCCTCGCCGCCGCCCTCGACCCGCCGCCCTGGCGGACCTGAAGGCTGCCTCACGCGAACGCGATCCCGCGGGCCTCGCCAGCGCCGCAGAGTCCGGCTAACCCGGGATCATGCCGCCCCGCTCGCTCGCCCTCCCCCTCGCCCTGCTCGCCTTCTGCGTCACCCTCGGCACGGCCGAGGCGCAGGTGCCGCGGCCCTCGAAATATGCCGACCTCGTCCGGGCCGAGCTGGTGACCCAGGAGAGCGCCGTCGCGCCCGGCGCCACGCTCACCGCCGGGGTGCGGCTGACGATGAAGCCGGGCTGGCACGTCTACTGGCGCAATCCCGGTGATTCCGGCCTGCCTCCGGAGATCGCCTGGACCCTGCCCCCGGGCTTTTCCGCCGGCGGCATCGCGTGGCCGGCGCCGGAGCGGATTCCGGTCGGCGACCTGATGAATTTCGGCTACGAGGGCGAGGTGCTGCTGACCGTGCCGCTCACCGCACCGGACAGCCTCGGGGCCGGCCCGGTCCCGCTCAAGGCCAAGGTGTCGTATCTCGTCTGCGAGCGCGAATGCGTGCCGGGCGAGGCGACCCTGTCGACGAGCCTGCCGGTGGCGGCCACCGGCACCAGCCCGCGGCCCGATCCCCGCCATGCCGCCCTGTTCGCGCAGGGCCGTGAGCGGCTGCCCGTCCCCGCCCCCTGGCCGGTGCGGATGCGGCAGGAGGGCGGCACCCCGGTGCTCGACATCGATGCCCCCGGCCTTGAGGCCCGCGACGTCGCCTTCTTCCCCTATTCCGAGACCGCCCTGGAGCACGCCGCCGCGCAGGTGGCGACGAGCGACGCCGCGGGCCTGCACCTGCGGCTCCAGCGCAGCAGCCAGGCCGACGCCGCGGCGCCGCAGGCGGACGGCGTCCTGACCTTCACCGAGGAGACCGGATCGGGCCCGGTCCGGCGCGCCTACGCACTCGGCACGGCAACGCCCGCCCCGGCCGCGGTGTCGGCCCCGGCGGCAGCCTCACCGGCGGCGCCGGCCCCCACTGCCCTCGCGGCCGGAGCGGCGGAGGCCGGGGGCCTGTGGCAAGCGGCCATCCTCGCCTTCCTGGGCGGGCTGCTGCTCAACCTGATGCCCTGCGTCTTCCCGGTCCTGTCGATCAAGGTCTTGAGCCTGGTGCGCCATTCCGGCGAGAGCCCGGGCCGGGTGCGGCTGCACGGCCTCGCCTACACGGCCGGGGTGCTGGCGACCTTCCTCGGCCTCGCCGGCCTGCTGATCGCGCTGCGGGCCGGCGGCGCGCAGATCGGCTGGGGCTTCCAGCTGCAATCGCCCCTGGTGGTGGCGGGCCTCGCCTATGGGCTCCTCGCCATGGGCCTGAGCCTGTCGGGGGTCTGGCATCTCGGCGGCCGGGCCGCCGCCCTCGGCGATGGGCTGGCCCGGCGGGCCGGGCTCGAAGGCTCGTTCTTCACCGGCGTGCTGGCGACCGTGGTCGCCACGCCCTGCACCGCGCCGTTCATGGGCGCGGCGGTCGGCTATGGCCTGACCCAAGGCGCCGCGGTGGCGCTCGCGGTCTTCGCCGCGCTCGGCCTCGGCCTCGCCCTCCCCTTCGCGCTGCTGACGGCCTGGCCGGCCGGGTTGCGCCGCCTGCCGCGGCCCGGGGCCTGGATGGAGACCCTCAAGGGCCTCCTCGCCTTCCCGCTCTATCTCACGGTGGCGTGGCTGGTCTGGGTGCTGAGCCAGCAGGTCGGTCCCGCCGGGCTGATGGCCGGGCTGACCGGGCTGGTGCTGGTGGGGTTTTGCGCCTGGGCGATCGAGCGCGGCCGGATGGCCGGCCCCCTCGCCCGGCGCGGGGCGCAGGTCGCCGCCTTGCTGAGCCTTCTCGGTCTCGCCGGCCTCCTCGCCGTGCTCGACCGGGACCGCGCCGGCCCGGTGACGGTCGCGAGCGCCGACGGGATCGAGCCGTTCACCCAGGCCCGGCTCGACGCGCTGCTGGCCGCGCATCGGCCGGTCTTCGTCAACATGACGGCGGCCTGGTGCATCACCTGCCAGGTCAACGACCGTGCCACCTTGCGGGCGGCCGCCGTGCAGGACGCCTTCAAGGCCCATGACGTCGCCCAGCTCAAGGGCGACTGGACCAACCAGAACCCGGAGATCACCCGGGTGCTGGAGGCCAACGGCCGCTCCGGCGTGCCGCTCTACCTGCTCTATGACGGGCGCGGCGGCGTGGCGGTGCTGCCGCAGATCCTGACCGAATCGATCATGCGCGACGCCGTGGCGGCGCTGCCCGCCGGCACCGGGCCGCGGGCCGCTTTGCCGTAAGGACAGGGTCGAGCCACGTCGTGGACGGGACCCACGCAGGGAACACGATGGATCCCAGCGGCCTTACATCTTGGGCAGACAATCGTGCTCAGACAGGCTCTTAGATTCTTGTGGGATCGCGGAATGTCATTGCGTAACCGATTGGAACTCGGCTTCGCGCCGGCCGCGGCCGACATGGTGGCGCACCGTCTCGACCGGTGACGGCGCGGTCCCGCGACGGAAGGCTCGGTCGATGAAAGAAACCCCGCCGGCGGGGGCCGGGCGGGGCCGAAGTCGAGGGTCCATAGGCAAAAAGCTTAGCCCGGTTCCGAGGGCGAGCGCATCCCCCGTTTGCAGGAGGGATCAGGCGTGCGGGCGGACCCGGCGCCGCGGCATCGCCCGCGCGGTCGCGGCCGGCGCACAGCGCTGCCAGCCCCAATGATCGTAGGCGGTCGTGGCGCGGCTTTCGCACCAGCCCTGGCGGCGCAGGGCATCGGCGTAGCGGTTGCGATCCTCGCAGGCCTGGTCCGACAGCGGCGAGGCCGGCAGGGCGCAGGCTGCATCGGCCCGCTGCCAGCGCGCGACGATGTCCTCCGCCGAAAGAGCGGGGGCGGCGCCCGCCGCCAGCACGGCGAGGGCGAGGAGCGAACGCAGGGTCGGCATCACGCGGGGCCTTCGGTGGATTTCACGGTGATCGATGCTCGTCGATCGTGGCGGGGATCGGACGGATTCGCGCAGTGCAGTCAAGACAAAACCCGCTCCCGCCATCGGGCCTAGTCCTTCCGGTCGAGATGCTCCGTGCCGACCGACTGCGCTCTGCTGGTCCGGCACCGCGGATCGGCCCGCCTGCTCTGTCCCGCCGTCCTCCGCTGCCCGGCACCGGATGGTCGCGCTCCACCCCTGCGGCGGATGCCCTCGCCAGCGCCGCAATCCTGTGCTCAAAGGGCGCGACCTCATCCCAGACGGGTGTCTCTCCACGATGCTGCGCCGCCTCTACGAGTGGATCCTCGCGCTCGCCGCGCGCCCCTCGGCCCCCTACGCGCTCGGCGCGGTCTCGTTCGCGGAAAGCTCGTTCTTCCCGATCCCGCCGGACGTGATGCTGGTGCCGATGGCGGTGACCCGGCCCGAGAAAGCCTGGACCTACGCGCTGATCGCGACGCTGACCTCGGTGGCCGGCGGGATCGCCGGCTACGCCATCGGGGCGCTGCTCTACGATTCGCTGGGCGCCTGGCTCTTCCATCTCTACGGCCTCGACAAGGGCGCCGACGCCTTCCGGGACGCCTACGCGCATTACGGCCACTGGGTGATCCTGCTGAAGGGCCTCACCCCGATCCCCTACAAGCTCGTCACGATCACGTCGGGCTTTGCCGGCTACGACCTGTTCTGGTTCATCGTGCTGTCGGTGATCACCCGGGGCTTGCGGTTCTTCATCCTTGCCGGTCTCGTCGGCCGCTACGGCGTCGGCATCCGCACCGTCCTCGACCGGCACCTGAACGCGGTGGCGGCCGTGTTCGTGGCGGTCGGGGTGCTCGGCTTCGTCGGCTTCCGCTACCTGTTCTGAGGCGTCCGCCATGGCCCACACTCCGGTGGCCCACACCCCGATGGTCCCGATGCTGGCCGAACGGCTCACCGCGCCCCGGCCGGCGGCCGTGCTGGTGCTCGTCGGCGCCGCCGCGACGGTCGGCGGTGCGCTCGTCTTCCAGCACGTCTTCGGCTACGTGCCGTGCAAGCTCTGCCTGACCGAGCGCCAGCCCTATTACCTCGTCCTCCCGCTGCTCGCCGCTGCCCTGCTGCTGCCGCGCCGCCTCTCCGGCGGGCTGCTGGCGTTGGTGGCCCTGATCCTCCTGGTCGGCGCCGGGCTCGGCGCCTATCATGCCGGGGCCGAGTGGGGGTTCTGGCCCGGCCCGAGCGATTGCGGCGGCGGGTCCGGCCCTGCCCCGGCCGGAGTCGACGATTTCCTCAAGTCGCTTCAGGCCACCCACCCGGTCGATTGCACCGCGGCGGCCTGGCGCTTCCTCGGCATCTCGCTCGCGGGCTACAACGCCCTCATCGCGCTCGGACTGGCGGCCCTCGCCGGGGCCGGCGCGTGGCGGGCTCTGCGCCGCGCCTGACGCGCACCGGACCGGATCCGGTCGATCGCCCGGCAATCGCTGCGGCGGCCTCGCGGTCGCGATGCGGAGAGGGGCGTCGTGCGAGCCTGTCACCCCGGAGGCTCCACCGCGGGGCTTGTCCCCGACCACGGAGGGAGCCCCCGGACCACGGCCTCAGTGCTTCGGCTTCATCACGGTCGGCTCGGCGAGGAGCGCGGCTAGGCGCTCGGAATCGAGGGCCGGCTCGGGCTTCGGCTTCACGATCTTCTTCGGCTCGGGCTTGGGCTCGACCCGGGCGAGCCGCGCCACCTTCGCGGAAGGCGGCGTCGGCACGATCGAGCCGGTGGTGACCGGCTCGTCCAGGGACACCGGCGGGGCCGCGGCGACGAGCGGGACCGGGCGCGGCGGCTCCCGCTCGAGCTGCGCCGAGCACACGGCGCACACCGTGGCGAAGCCGAGGCTGGCGATCGTCGCGAGGGTGAGGTTGGTACGCAGAGACACGGTCGGATACTCAGGAACGGTTGACCATCGCCGAGCCTAGGCGCCAATCCCTTAACGATCTCCTCGGATCTTCCGCGCCGCTGTTCAGGATTCACATACCACACCGGCCATACCGGGCGAACCTGACAGAGCTTGACGACTTGCCTCCGGTAGCCGGAGGACAACGGATGTTCTTTACCATGACGGCAGCGATCGGCGCCGCGATGGCGGCCGCTGTCTGGTCGATCGACGCTGGCCTGACCATGGCCGGCCTCGCCGCCGGAGCGGCCGGCCTGACGAGCGCCGCCGCCGCGTCTTTCCTGATGGTCCGGGTGGATCGTCAGGCGCTCGCGATCAACCCGGAGGCTGGCCCGGAGCCGGCTCCTGCCGATCTCCCGCGCCTGAGGCGTTCCCGCCGCGAGCGGTTCGTGCAGGCTCCGTAATGTCGATCGGGGCCTTCACGCTCGAACCGGTCGCGCTTTGCCATCGTCACGCAGACAGGAACCGGCCCAGGGTGCCCCGGTTGACGCTCGCGCGAACCGAGAGGACAGAGACCGGCGTGCGAGACACCAGCACCTCTGCGCCACGCCCTCCCGGCGGATCGTGCGCGTGAGACCAGCGCTCCTCGCCCTCACAGGTGTCCTTGCCGCCGGCTCCGCCCAGGCCGCCGGGATCGGCTCGGGCAGCGGCCCGTCCGAGGTCGTGCTGATCGTCCAGATCGTGCTGCTCCTCGCCGTCGGGCGCCTGCTCGGCGAGGCGATGCTGCGGGTCGGACAGCCCGCGGTGATGGGCCAGTTGCTGGCCGGCCTCCTGCTCGGCCCCTCCGTCCTCGGGGCCGTGTGGCCGGAGGCACAGCACTGGCTGTTTCCGCCCGGGCGCGACCAGAAGGCGCTGCTCGACGGCATCGCCCAGCTCGGCATCCTGCTGCTCCTGCTGATGACCGGCCTGGAGACCGACCTCGCCCTGGTGCGCAGGGTGCGGCGGGCGGCAGTCAGCGTCTCGGTCACCGGCGTCGCGGTGCCGTTCGGCTGCGGCTTCCTCCTCGGTCAGTTCCTGCCCGAGGCGATGCTGCCGCATCCCGAATTGCGCCTCGTCACCGCCCTCTTCCTCGGCACCGCGCTCGCGATCTCGTCGGTCAAGATCGTCGCCATGGTGGTGCGCGAGATGAATTTTCTGCGCCGCAACGTCGGCCAGGTGATCGTCGCTTCGGCGATCATCGACGACACGATCGGCTGGGTCATCATCGCGGTCATCTTCAGCCTGGCGCAGGCCGGTACGCTCGACCCGTGGGCGATCGGCCGCAGCCTCGCGGGGACGCTGGTGTTCTTGGGCCTCAGCCTCACGGTCGGGCGCAGCCTGGTCTTCCGGCTGATCCGCTGGGCGAACGATTCCCTACGGAGCGAGGCCGCGGTGATCACCGCGATTCT
>NZ_LABX01000034.1 GCF_001043915.1 Methylobacterium aquaticum
CCCGCCGAGGCCGAAGCGCGCTATCATGCTCACGTCGGCGACCAGGCCGTGGCCGCCTGATCCAAGCCAACAAGCCTCCGAAAAACTCGGAGCGGTTCAGTATTGGGCGTGCCAAGCTCGACCTACTGCGCGCCCGCGTGCTGACGGCATGACCGCTAAGCCTGCACCACGATTGCGGGAGAGCCCAAAGGTGGGTCAGACTTCAATCGGCGTTGACAGGCGACGGCGTCTGAAACCTCCTTGGCGCGACACGATCGCCCGAAAGGAGACTCGCAGCTCTCCGCCTCGAACATCCTGCGGACTGTACGCCCACCATGACGTGGCCACAACGCCTGATGAGACGGCGTTGACGCTCCCACGCATCACTCACCCCTGGACACCGAAGAGGGCCTAATGCGGATGACTTCCGGGAAGAGCCGGGTGAGGGAAAGTCGCACGCCCGGATCTGTGAGGGCAAAGCCGAATGGCCGAGCTACTCGACCATGATCCGCACGTGCGGGACGGTCGATCTGGACCTCGGAGTCGTCGGAACGCTGCCCTTGCCTTCCCGTCGCAGTAGCGGTCGCCCGCTGGAGTAGACTCGGCGCGGACCATGCACCTGTATAGCTTCCTGCGTGGCAGCCGGCATGCCGCCCCGGACATGCTCAGGTTCCCAGCCGAAGCAGTGGCTGGCCATCGCAACCTTGTTACCGCTCTTCATCGACATCTCGCAGTCAGCGCGGTGAGCATCCACCTGACTGCATATGAACGGCACGTTCGGATTCGGAAGCGGCTTGCCGTTCACATCGAGGTTTGAGCAGGAGTACCACTTTTGAAAGTTCGCACCGCGATCAGCAGATACTTCTTGCGCGTGGACACGTTCAAATGTGCCCAGTAAGGCTGCCACCGTACTGACAAGTAGAGTTAATCGAAGGATAGGCATGTTGTCCTCTACAAATACATTAGATGTAGGACATTTGTCATGATATCGATCAGCATCAAGATAGAATAAAATTACGTGCGAGGAGCGCTAATCGCACGCAAGATCAAGCTGCCGAATTTGTTCACAAGTGGCATCGCGCCCGCCGAAGCGGCTTGTTTTGGGATAAATAACGAAAATACCGAGCATTTAACGTCTCTTGCACTCGATAAAGTGCGCTAATGGAGGCAAGGCTTTGGGTGATGACTGCAACGAATGTGGAGCTGTAAGCCACGATAGGTCTCCGAGACCAGTCGAGCCGCACCTCAGACGATGGGCTGGCTAGATGGCGATATTAAGTAAAAGTATTGCTCGCGCGGCAGCGTCTCGAAGGGGGCGGGCTCCTGCC
Source organism: Methylobacterium aquaticum (assembly GCF_001043915.1). Classification (GTDB taxonomy): domain Bacteria; phylum Pseudomonadota; class Alphaproteobacteria; order Rhizobiales; family Beijerinckiaceae; genus Methylobacterium; species Methylobacterium aquaticum. The sequence continues at coordinate 1,308 of NZ_LABX01000034.1, forward strand.
AGTCCGTCGCCGGGCGCGCGATCGATGCGGCCGTCGAGACGCTGCTGCTGGAGGCGTTACGCCCCTCGGCAATCGCCGTGAGCCTAGCCTTGGCCGAGCAGGTCGAGATTGATCGGGCCCAGCAGTGTCGGCACCGTGCCCTGAAATTTACGGCGCTACTTGCTGCAACGCCGTAGGAAGCTTGCTACCGGTTCGGCCGATAGAACTCGCTCTGACCGGAATGGACCTGCACGAGCCGCAGGCTGTCCGACCGTGGTGCAGGCCATGCGGGCTGCTCGTCCCGCTCCGAGGTCACGAGGTCCGGATGGCGGGGACCGCGGGCCGTCATCGGATAGCCGAGACCTTCGTCTTCGCCGTCCGCGCGAGTATGATGTCGGCCCAGGCCTGGGGGCGTTCGAGAGCGCTGAAGTGCCCCGTCTGGTCGAGGGTGATGACCTCCGGCGACGGGATCGCGGCCTCGACGCCGATGCGGTCCCGCAAGTTTGCCCAGTCCTTGTCGCCCCACACGAGCGTGACTGGCGCGGTGATTGACCGATAGCGGCTACGGGCTGCGACGAAGCTCGGGAGCGCCTTGAGCAGAGTCCTTGACGCCTTGCTGTACCCGGCTCGACCACCGACCCGGGCGTACTCGTCCAAGAGGTCGGAAGGCAGGCTGCGCGGGTCGTGGAAGCCCCCGCTCATAATGCCGCCGGTGATGGATCGGTTCTCCAGTGCCGCGAAAACCGGACCGACGACCGGCGCCCGCACGCTCTTGATGATGATGGAGGCTAGGAGGTTCGACCGCTCCAAACCCGGCAGGTAGTCGTAGGTGTTGAAGGCGAAGACCCGCTCGACGGCGTCACCGAGTTCCGCGGCCAGCGAGAGCGACAGCGTCGCCCCGATAGACTCGCCCGCGAGTATCGGGCGCTCGATGCCGAGGGCGGCGATGAACTCTCGCAGAGCCGCCCGCAGGGTAGGCTCGTCCTTCGGACGCTCCGGCAGCAGGTCCGACCAACCAAAACCCGGCAGGTCGAGTGCGTAGACGGTGAAGTGCTGCGACAGCAGGGGGATCACGAACTGGAAGATGTCCAGTTGCGTACGCACTGTATGTGTCAGGATGAGGTCTGGCCCCTCGCCGGATCGAACGTAGCGCACCCGGGTCCCGTCTTTCAACGTGGCGTAGGCGATGTCACCCGCGTGGAGCCAGCGGCGCGTGTATTTCCCAGCATCATCCTCCACGGTGTCGATCATTACTCGTGACATGAAAACGGCTCCCTTCGGCAAACAGACTTTCGCGACTATCTCGCTCTCATCGAGGACCCGGCCTCCGATGCAGCTCATGTCGGTGCACCCACGTCGACGACGGACGAACCGCTCACAGTGGGCATGACGGCCCCACCGGTCGCGACTGGGCGGCAAGAGGCGGGGGGCCGATCCGAGCGCGCAACTCGGCCATCTCCGCTTCGAGCCGTGCGATGCGCCGGTCGTGGATCTCCGCCTCGGTCGTGGCCAGGGCGGCCTCTATCGCTTCAAGCGTCTCCCAAAGGCTCCGCCACGTAGCCGGCGAGAGCAGTTTCCGAACCGTGGACCCGATCATGGCCATGTCCTCGCTTGCCAATGGCGGTCTACAGGGTGGTCGGAACGCGCGACGCTTCCACAGTCCCGGGCGGCGCCTACTCCACGTCGGCGGAGCGCAGGTGAAAGCTTGGCGCCTCCCGGCCGTCCTTGGATGCCGCTGAGAGCTGCGATAGCTGGCCCTCAGCGACCCAGATCCTGTGGCCCACGACCGTCACGCCCGTTGGGCCGGCGAACTGCGCGATGGGTTCGATCCGCGCCTGGTCACCCGAGACCTTGACACGGCTCAGAGCGCCGCTGCCCTCGACCATCACGAAGCCGTCACGGAACGGGCGCAGCCCGTCTGGAAACTTCAGGGCCCGCGTGGTTCCGAGCCGGGTAACCGGGCCGGCGATGCCGTTCGTCACGCCGACGCGGAACATCTCCCCGCCCAAGAAGGTGTTCACGTACAGGTTCCCGTCGGTCCCGAAGGCTATGCCGTCGAGCCCCTTCTTGAGCCCGTCGTCCTCGACGAAGACCTCGAACGTCGTGGCGCCCGGCTTGAGCCTCAGGATCCGCGGCGCCAGCGTGTCGGTGACGTACAGCGCGCCGTTCCCGTCCAGAGCGAAGTCATTCGCCAGGGCCTTTCCGCCCGGCAGCCGGACGCTCAACTTGAGGGCCCCCGACGCGAGGTCGAACGCCTTGACCCACCCGCCCTCGGTGGCGGTTGGACCGGGCGCGCCAATGGCTGTGGCGTCGTTCGACGCAACCCACAGGGTGCCGCGGCGTTCGTCGGCCAGCAGCCCGAAAGTCGACCGCGTGCCGTGTTCGCCGGGTTTTAGGAAGGGCGTCGCCGTCGCCACACCACCCGCGATCCTCAGGACGCCCCCATCGGCTATACTGCTGACGAAGAGCGTGCCGTCGGCGAGGGACGTCACGCTCTCCGGGAAACGGCCGGTGTCCGGCAGACGTATCGCAGTCGGCCCATCCGCGGCGGACGCAGGCAAGGCTGCACAGGCAATCGCCAGCGACAGCGCCGACATCCTGAGCGCGTGCCGGGCCTTCTCGATGCGTATCATGGCACGACCTCTTCGTTCGCCGGGTGGCAGAGCGGTTCGGATCCGGAGCGCCTCGCCAAAGCCCGTGAGGCCAGGCGCAGCCTGGAGTAGGCCCGTCAGGCGGCCTCGACCGCGAGCGCGATGCCCTGTCCCCCGCCGATGCAGAGGGTGACCAGGCCGCGCCGGATGCCGTCGCGACGCATGGAATGGAGCAGGCGGGTCGTCAGGACCGCGCCGGTCGCGCCGATGGGATGGCCGTGTGCAATCGCGCCACCCTCGACGTTGACGATGTCCTCGGGCAGGCCGAGCTCCTTGGCGACGGCAAGGGGCACGACCGCGAAGGCCTCGTTGATCTCGACGCGCTCCACGTCGCCGAGCGACCACCCGGCACGCTCCAGCGCCTGGCGGACGGCGGGCACCGGCCCCAGGCCGAACAAGCCCGGCTCGCAGGCTCCGATGCCGTAGGCAACGAGGCGCCCGAATGCCTCGAGGCCGTTGGCGTCGGCAAAACCCCGCTCGGCCACCAGCATCGCCGCCGCACCGGAGTTCAGGCCGGGCGCGTTGCCTGCCGTGATCGACCCGTCCTTGCGGAAGGCGGGCTTGAGCTTCGACAACGTGTCGACGGTGGTCTCTGGCCGCGGCGCCTCGTCGAGAGCGAAGATCTCCACCCCCTTGCGGCCCTTGACCTCGACGGCGACGATTTCGGCATCGAACGCGCCCGTGGAGCGAGCTTTCTCGAACCGCGCCTGAGAGCGAGCCGCCCAGGCATCCTGGACATCACGACCGATCTGGGCGCGCGTCGCCAGATCCTCGGTGTGCCACCCGGAATGCTCGCCCGAGAAGGCGTCGTTGAGCCCGTCGCTCAGCATGCTGTCGAGGATCTGGGCATGGCCCATGCGGTGGCCCCAGCGACCGCCCTCCATCAGGTACGGTGCCCGGTCCATGTTCTCCATGCCGCCCGCCAGCGCGACATCGTGGTGGCCCAGCCGGATCTCGTCGGCGGCCGTCGCGATGGCCTGGGCGCCGGAGCCGCAGACCCGGTTCACCGTCAGGGCCGGCACTGAGACGGGGACGCCCCCGTTCACCGCGGCCTGGCGGGCCGGGTTCATGCGGTTCCCGGCCTGGATGACGTTACCCATCGTCACGCTTCCAAGCCTGCCGCCGTCCAGCCCGGAACGGCGGAGCGTCTCGCGGATCGCGGTCGCGCCGAGATCGGTCGCGGCGACACCTTTCAGGCTACCGCCGTAGCCGCCGATAGCGGTCCGAACAGGGTTGCAGAGGACGATGTCACGCATGGTCGGGCCTCCAAGTCATTGGGCGGCGAGGTATCAGGAGATCTTGAGCCAGTCGGAGACGTCCCACGTCCGGTTCGGCTTCTCCGGTGAGCCTTCGGGGGGTCTCTCGACGACGGTGCCGGTCATCGTCGCCGTGGCGCAGACTTGGCCATCCGCATCGGTGAGCTGCGCCTCGGCCGCCGCCCGCCGCTCCCAGAGGTCGACGGCCTGCGCCGTCACGGTCAGGGTTCCCGACGCGGCCGTGACGGGACGCAGGTAGCTGATCCGGGTATCCAGCGTCGTGTAGGTCCGGCCGGCCGGCAGGGCGGACTGGATCGCGGAGCCGAGCGCCAGGTCGAACAGGGCCGCCACGGCGCTGCCGTGGACCGGTCCCATGGGATTGTAGAGGTAGTCGCCCGGCTTCCGGCGCAGCGTCGCGCCGCCGTCCCGGACCGAGACCAGCTCGATGCCGAACAGGGCCATGGCGGGCGGAGGAAGGATCTCGCCCGCCACCATCGCGCGGAGCAGGTCCAAGCCGGATCCGCCGCCGAGGTGGCCGGTCTCACCCTGGGGCTCCGGCCCGTCCATGCGCGGGGTGCCGTCGGACGATATCCGGTTAGCGGCTAGGTTAGCGCTGTTCATAGGGTGCGAACTCCCATGCCGTGCCGAGGGGTGGCCCATCGAGACCCGGGCCAACGGCTCACGTCCCGATTTAATATGATGTTCAACATCTATTTGATTATCGAAGACGCGTCAACCGCCTCGAAGTTCCAATCGCGCTGGATTAATTTTTCGCCGCGGAAACCTCTTGCTCGGTGAGCATCCGCTTCAGGACGATGCTCGCGTTCACGCCGCCGAACCCGAAGCCGTTCGACAGCGCGTAATCCACCGACGCGCGCCGCGCCAACGGACCGATCAAGTCCAAGCCGGCCGCGGCCTCGTCGGGGTCGGTGAGGTTGAGTGTGGGCGGGAGGGCGCCCTCGCGTAGTGCCTGCACCGTTATGACCGCTTCCAGCCCGCCGGCGGCACCGAGGAGGTGGCCGGTCGCGGACTTGGTCGACGAGATCGCCGGGCCGCGTTCGCCGAAGACGGACCTGAGCGCCGCCAGTTCGCCCGCATCACCGACCGAGGTCGCGGTCGCGTGCGCGTTCACGTAGCCGATGGCGGCAGGTTCGAGCCCTGCCATGGCCAGGGCCGCGGTGATCGCCTGGCGGGCGCCGCTGCCATCCGGCGGGCCGGCGGTGAGGTGATAGGCGTCGGCGCTGGTGCCGTAGCCGACCAGCTCGGCCAGCGGGACGGCGCCCCGTGCCTGCGCATGGTCCAACGTCTCCAGCACGAGGATCCCGGCGCCCTCGCCCATGACGAAGCCATCGCGGCTTCGATCGAAGGGACGGGAGGCCGTTGCGGGCGTGTCGTTGTAGGCCGTCGAGAGGCTGCGGGCCGCAGCGAAGCCGCCGAGCGCGACCCTGGTGACGCAGGCCTCCGCGCCGCCGCAGACGACGACGTCCGCCTCGCCGCTGCGGATGAGGCGCATGCCATCCCCGATGGCCTGGACGCTCGCCGCGCAGGCGGTGACGGGCGCGCCGAGCGGGCCCTTGAAGCCGTACCGGATGGAGACGTGGCCGGCGGCCAGGTTGACCAGGAAGGACGGCACGGTGAACGGCGACAAGCGCTGCGCGCCGCGGGAGCGGACGGTCTCAACCGCGTCGGTGATGCTTTGGAAGCCACCGATTCCGGACGCCACGACGGCCGCGGTGCGGACGCGTTCCGCCTCGCTGGACGGCTTCCAGCCCGCCTGCCGGAGCGCCTGGTCCGCGGCCGCCAGCGTGAACTGGATGAAGCGGTCCATCTTGCGGCGGTCCTTCACCGGGATGAGGGCGTCCGGATCGAACCCATCCGGGTCCTCGTCCCGGGACGGTACGAGCCCAGCGACCTTCGCGTCGATGTCTGGGACGATGTCGTCCGGCAGGCGCCGAAGCCCGGACTCGGATGCGACGAGCCTGCGCCACATGCCCTCGACGCTGCAGCCGAGCGGGGACACGACGCCCATACCGGTGACAACGATCCGTTCGCGCATGGATGTCCTCTCGCCAAGATCGTGCGCGCGGGGGGCGACGCACGGCACGGCCGGGTCCCGACAGGCGGGTCCCGGCATTCCTTTAGGTCATCGGGGACGCGCTGCCGTCAGGCGCGAGCCGTCACGGCCGGCCCGGTCCCGTGGATGTCATGCCGAGACGTAAGTCCGCGCCGCCTCGATCAGCTCGGCCGCCAACGCCTCGTCGTCGACGGCCCGCGCCAGGACGACGGCACCCACGAGGGTCGACAGCGTCGCCAGGGACCGTTGCCTGCGGCGCTCCTTGGCTGACCTGGGCGTCAGACCGGCGAGGATCGAGGCCATGCGCTCGACCCCCTGTGTGAAACGAGCGCGGACGGGGCCGCCCGGCGGCTCCCGCGCGATGTCGTTGGCCAGGGCGGCGAGCGGACAGCCCATCCCGGGCGACCGGACGTGCACGAGGGAGAGATAGCTGGAAATGATGGCGTCGACGGTCCCGCGGTAATCCTCATCCATCGCGGTATCGAACGCCTCGGCGGCGAGCGCTTCCTTGTTGGCGAACTGACCGTAGAACCCGCCGTGGGTGAGGCCGGCGGACGCCATGATGTCGGCCACGCCGACGCCATGGAGACCACGCTCCCGGAACAGCGACGCGGCGACCTCGACGACGCGTCGGCGGTTGAGCTTGGCCTGTTCCTGCGAGACTCTGGGCATTGCCTGGTCCTCCGGCGTTCCTGGCGCGCATATAGATGCGCCTCGTCATCTAAAGAAGGGCGTACCCCGTGCGGCGGCCCGATGCTGCTGGCAAAGGCGAAGCGATTTCGGCGCGACAATCGGCCGGCCTGCTGAGGGGGCATGGTTGCAGGCCGGCCGATGCATCGCGCGTTCCGTCGTTGAACGCGCGATCCCGAAATGTCCCGTCACCGGGACATCGATCCGTGTCTCTGGGTCAAGGCTGCGCCTGAACCGGCATCGCGTCGGATCCGGATGCGACGCTGGTTGCTGCAGGCGCCCGTCTGACACGAAACCACAGGGCGTAGAGGGCGGGCAGGAACAACAGGGTCAGGAGGGTGCCGACCCCGACGCCGCCGATGAGCACGTAGGCCAGCGCGCCCCAGAACACCGAGTGCGTCAGAGGGATGAAGGCCAGCATCGCGGCGGCCGCCGTCAGAATGACCGGCCGGGCGCGGCGCACCGTCGATTCCACGATGGCCTCGTAGTCCGACAGGCCCGCGGCCCGGTCGTGGTGGATCTGGTCCACGAGGATCAACGTGTTACGCATCAGGATGCCCGAGAGCGCGATCAGCCCGAGGATCGCGTTGAAGCCGAACGGCTGGTGGAAGATCAGCAGCGTCGGCGCGGCGCCCACGAGGCCGAGGGGCGCGGTGGCGAACACCATGAACATGGTGGTGAACGAGCGGACCTGCAGCATGATGACCGTCAGCGTCACGATCAGCATCAGGGGGAAGACCGCGACCAGGGCGTTCATCGCCTTCGCGCTCTCCTCGACCGCGCCGGCCGTGTCGATCCGGTAGCCGGTCGGCAGTTTCGCCTTGATCGCGTCGAGCTTGGGGAAGATCTGCGCGTGGATGTCCGGCGGCTGCTTACCGTCGAGCACGTCGCCCTGGACGCGGATGTAGGTCTCGCGATTGTAACGCTTGAGCACCGCGTCCTCGTTGCGGCTCTCCAAGTGGGCGACCTGGGAAAGCGGCACCTGCTTTCCGTCATGCGTGGTCAGGGTCAGGTCGCCGATGTCGCCGAGCGAGCGCCGCTCCGGGCCGGGACTGCGCAGGAGCACGTCCACGGAGCGCAGGTTCTCGCGCACCTGGGTCGCCGGCGTCCCGTTGAGGTAGCTTTGCAGCTGCTGTCCGGTCTCCTTGGGCGTCAGGCCGATCAGGCGCAGGCGCTCCTGGTCGAGGACGAGGTGCTGACTCGGTGTCCTGTCGCCCCAGTCGAGGTGGACGAGACGCATATTGGGATTTGCCATCATGACGTCGCGGACCTGATCGGCGATGCCGCGGATGATTTCGGGGTCGGGTCCCATCACGCGGAATGCCACGGGGAAGCGAATGGGCGGGCCGAACACGATCTGCAGCACGCGCACCCGCGCCTCGGGAAAGAGCCCTTCGCTCACGAGCTTGCGGAGCTTGATCCGGAGCGCGTCGCGGGACGCGGCGTCGGACGTCTGGACGACGATCTGCGCGAAGGCCGGATCGGGCAGCTCGGGGTCGAAGGAGAGCACGAAGCGGGGCATGCCTTGACCGATGTAGCTCGTGATCTCGCGCGCCTCGGGGAGCTCACGGACGGCCGCCTCGACCTTCTTGACGCTCGCCTCTGTGGTGGAAAAGGCCGAGCCGGTCGGCAACGTCACCTCAACGATCAGTTCGGGGCGCTCGGAATTCGGGAAGAACTGCTTCTCGACCTTGCCCATGCCGACGATGGCAAGCGCGAACAGCCCGACCGTGATCCCGGCCGCCAGCCACTTGTGGTCGACGGAGGCACGCACCACGCGGCGCAGGCGCTCGTAGTTCTTCGTGGCGTAGATCGCCTCGTGGCCGCCCTCGACCTTCTTGATGTCGGGCAGGAGCTTGACACCCAGGTAGGGCGTGAAGGTCACCGCCACGATCCACGAGATGATCAGCGAGAAGCCGACCACCCAGAAGATGTTGCCGGCATACTCGCCCGCCGTCGAGGCGGCGAAGCCCACGGGAAGAAATCCCGCGATGGTGACGAGCGTGCCGGTGAGCATCGGCGCCGCGGTGGCGCTCCAGGCATGAGTCGCGGCCTCGACGCGGTCGTAGCCCTCCTCCATGCGCACCACCATCATCTCGATGGCGATGATCGCGTCGTCCACGAGCAGGCCGAGCGAGATGATGAGGGCGCCGAGCGTGATGCGGTCGAAGTCCCGGCCGGTAAGCATCATGACCACGAAGACGGCCGCCAGCGTGATCGGGACCGCGAGCGCCACGACGATGCCGACCCGGAAGCCCAACGCCACGAGGCTGACCACGATCACCACCGATAGGGCAGTGAAGAACTTCACCATGAACTCGTGGATGGCGTCGTCGATGACCTTGGCCTGGTCGGTGATCTTCGCGAACGTGATGCCGGTCGGCAGCTCGTGGTGGAGCGCCACCTCCTCGGCGTTGAGCGCCTCGCCGAGCGCCAGGCCGTTGAAGCCCGGCTTCATCACGAGGCCGAGCATCAGTGCCGGCTCGCCGTCGTTGCGGATCTCGAAGACCTTCGGGTCCTCGTAGCCGCGCTTGACCTCGGCGATGTCGCCGAGCTTGAGGCTGCGTTCGCCCGCCGCAACCGGCAGGTTGCGGATCGTGTCGAGGCTGTCGATGGCCCCGTCGAGGCGGAGATACACCCGCGGGCCGGCGGTCTCGACGAAGCCGGCCGGGGTCACGTCGTTCTGGTTGGCCAGCGCCGCCAGTAATTGCTGCCCGGTGATGCCCAGCGTCGCGAGACGCTGGTAGGAGATCTCGACGAAGATCTTCTGGGCCTGCTCGCCGAGGATGTTGATCTTCTCGACGCCTGCCACGCGCAGCAGGCGCTGGCGCAGGTCCTCGGCCCGCATCACGAGGTGACGGTGCGGCAGTCCCTTGGCCTGAAGCGCGTAGAGGGCGAAGTAGACGTCCGAGAACTCGTCGTTGAACAACGGGCCCATTACGCCGCGCGGGAGGGTTGAGGCCTGGTCGGAGAGCTTCTTGCGGGCCTGGTAGAACTCTTCCTGCAGCCTCGCCGGCGGCATGCTGTCCTTGAAATAGACCTTCATCAGCATCAGACCGGGACGGACCGTGGTCTCGACGCGGTCGTAGTAGACGAGTTCCTGCAGCCGCTTCTCCAGCGGGTCGGCGACCTGCCGCTGGATCTCCGAGGTGGCGGCGCCGGGCCAAGCGGCTGAGACCGACATCGTCTTCACGGTGAAGGCCGGATCCTCGGCGCGGCCGAGCTTCTGGAAGGCGAAGAAGCCCGCGGCGGTCACCGCAATGATGAGGAAGAGCGTGACGGCGCGTTCGCGAACCGCCAGGGCGGAGAGATTGAAGCCGGTCATCGCGCCACTCCCGTCAGGCTTGAGGGGGCTTGCCGCACCGTCTGGCCTGCCTTCAGGAGGTGGGCGCCGAGCGACACGATGCGGTCGCCCGGGCTGAGGCCGGACACGACCTGGGCGCCTTCCTCCGACATGCGGGCGACCGAGACGGGCTGAGCGGTGACAGTCTTGGTGTCGGCGTCGAACTTCCAGACCGCCGACCCCTGCCCGACGTCGAACAGGGCGCCGAGCGGCACGTCGACCGACGCCGCGCGCCCTGTCTCCAGCGGCTTGAGCCGAAGCGTCACCGTGGCGCCGAGCGGCGCGGCCTCGCCTCCGCCCGACAGGATGTAGCGCGCCCGGTAGGTCCGCGTGGCCGGGTCGGCGGTGGCGGAAAGCTCCCTGAGCTTCGCCGGGTAGGTCGTCTCGCCCTCGGCGTAGAGGGTGGCCGACGCTTTCCCCTTTGCGAGTTGCCGGCTACCCTCCGGCAGGAACACCTCCGCCTCGCGGGCGCCGTCACGGGCGAGCTTGACCACGGTCTGGCCGGCGGCGACCACCTGCCCCGGCTCGGTCGGCACGTCCATCACGACGCCGTCGGCATCGGCCTGGAGCTCGGAATACCCGGCCTGGTTCGCGACTTGGCTCGCCTGGGCCTCCGCGTTGGCGAACTGGGCGACGGCCGCATCCGCCGCGGCCTTGTTCTGGTCGTAGGTCTGCTTCGAGGTCCAGCCTTCGCCGACGAGCTTGCGGCTGCGCTCATCGTCAGCCTTGGCCTTGATCATCTGTGCCCGGGCCGCCTCGACCGAGGCGCGGGCCGCGTTGAGCGCCAAGGTGAAGTCCGTCCGATCGAGGCGCATCAGCGGCTGCCCGAGCCGGACGTGGTCCCCCGGGTCGACAAGGCGCTCGTAGATCTTGCCGCCTACCCGGAAGCCGAGGTTGCTCTCGGTGCGGGCGCGGATGACGCCGGTGTAGCGCGCGACGGCCCCGGTTGCTGGGACGACCGCGACGGTCTGGACCAGCGGCGGCTCCGGGGGCACGGCGGTCTCGGCCGGCGAGCACGCCGCCAGAGCCAGCGGGGTCAGAACCAGGAAGGCCTTGGGGTCCATCACACCGCTCCTCTGCGACCGCTGCCGACCGCCTCATTTATGATGATCGACATTTATTTTATGCCGGGACAAACGTCAATGCCGCCGCTGTCCGCTCGTCCTGGCCGGCGTGCTGGAGCGCACATTGCCGGCAGGCTGGTGGTTCGGACTAACCTCTGGGACGGAGTGACGTGGCCTGATCGATACGAACAGCTCGGTATCGGCTTGCCGAATAGGGGCAATTGCACATATTAGATTCGACGGGGACTTGCCCGGACGCATGATCATGGAGGAACGAAGATGATCCAGGAACTGCATGTCCAACACGTCGAGCACGTCACAACGCAGTCGTTCGAGAAGGTCGTCGCCGCCTTCGAAGACGCTGTGGGGTCAATCGATGAGGTCGGCTGGCCGGCCCTCCCAGGTAGTGCGCATGACGAGGGGGAGTTCCGGAGCCGGGTTGAGAAGCATCTTGGACCGAGCGGATTCACCCGCTTCCTCACGCTCGACCACGGCGATTGGCTCAAGCTCTACGGGCAAGACGCCAAGGTGATGATGTACACCCTCGGCAACCCACTCATCGCCATCACGATGCTGCGCCATGACATCCGGGCCGGCCTCAACGTGCCCGTCCGGCTCGTCATTTACTGTGACGAGACCTCTGCCACGACGCGCCTCGCGTACGACGTGCCCTCCACGCTGATGAGCAACATCGCGGATGAAGCGTGCCTCGCCGCGGCCCGAAGCCTCGATGCCAAGCTTGCCGCCCTCGCGGAACAGGTGACCGGCACCACGGCGTGAACTCGCCCTCGCTCAAACAGGAGAACGCCATGCGCCTGCTCGTCGTGGGGGCCGGATCGACCGGCGGTTATATAGGGGGCCGGCTCGCTCAGGCGGGTCGTGACGTGACCTTCCTCGTTCGACAGGGCCGCGCCGAACGGCTGCGACGCGACGGCCTCAGGATTGTCAGCCCGCTCGGCGACGCGACCGTCGAGCCGCAACTCATGACAGCCGACACCCTGGACGAAACCTTCGACACCGTCCTCTTATCGGTGAAGGGCTTCCAGCTCGATGCGGCGCTCGACGACCTCGGTCCGGCCGTCGGGCCGGACACGATGATCCTGCCGGTGCTGAACGGCATGCGGCACATGGAGATCCTGGCGGAGCGCTTCTCGGCTGCGAACTTGGTCGGTTGCGCCCTCAAGATCGCGACCATCCTCGACGACGAGGGGCGCGTGGTGCACCTCAGCCCACTTCAGGATCTCGCCTACGGAGAGCTTGACGGCGGCAATACGCGACGCATCCAGGCGCTGCACGAACTGATGCGGGCGGCCGGCTTCCAGCCACGCCTGTCCCACGAGATCCGGCGCGAGATGTGGGAGAAGTGGATCCTCCTGGCCACCATCGGCGCCGTGACTTGCCTGATGCGCGGGCCCATCGGGGAGATCGAGGCCGCGCCCGGCGGTTCAGCCTTCGCGCTCGCCGTCCTGGACGAGGCCGTCGCGACCGTCCGGGCTATCGGCACCGGCCCCTCGGAGGCATTTCTGACTGCGACGCGCGATCAACTAACCGCCAAGGGCTCGCCCCTGACGTCCTCAATGTACCGAGACCTCCTCAAGGGACGACTGGTCGAGGTCGAGAACATCATCGGCGACCTCGTCCGCGCCGCAGCGGGCGCCGGCATCGAGACGCCGCTGCTCGCCGCCGCCTACACGCATCTTTCGGTCTTTCAGAACAGGCTCGGAAACGCCTGAGACGGACCGATCCTACCTGTTACCCGGCTAAGGCTTGCCTAGCGTGCCGTAGCTGGAAGATCGGTCGTGGTAACTTGGCGCATCAGTTTTTTGAGACCGGCTGCCTCATCCTGCCCGAAGCTGGCCTGGAAGCCTTCCTCGGCGGACTTCCAAAGTGGCTTGGCCAATGCGAGGAGCACGCTTCCCTGCGGGGTGAGCGCCACGACCCGCCTTCGGCCATCGCTCGTCGATGGCCGGACGGTTAGAAGTCCGCGCCTTTCCAGTGGTCGCAGGAGATGGCCGAGGGTCGAGCGATCCATGACCAGAAGCGCGGCGAGTTGCTGGACCGACGGCTCGCCGTGGCGGTCGACCTTGGCCAGTATGGAATACTGGTTGAGGCCGAGGCCCGTGGGAGCCAGCACGCCGTCGTAGAGACGCGTCAGGTGCCTGGCCGCCTGCCTCACGGCGGAGCAACTGCAAGCCTCCGGTGGCAGGTCGTCCATATATGCCTCTCGCTCCGATGACGTCCACGGCCTCTCACATGCTTCGAGATGGCGGCTATTGCCCCTGTTCGCAACGAGGGAATCAAGGTCGGCTTACGTCCTGGCGAGGAGTCGAGGTCGATGCCAGTGTACCCTTTCTCGCCAGGGCGCCCTGTTCGTATCATTTGTGCCGGACACCTGAGCCTTAGCCGATACGACATGCGCACTAGAGCTGTGTTTTCGGTCAGGTAGCTAGAACCAAGTCGTTCTCGCAGCCAGCCGCAGCAAGGTATTTGCGGCACTCCTGCGAAGTGAACCACTTGAAGGCCTGACGGATCGCCGCTCAAAGATCCACGATCGTGCGGGCGGCCGTACTCGGAACCAGCGCCTTCAATTATGCGAAGACCCGCTCAGTTAGACTGAAATCAGGGCTGTAGGGCGGGAGATAGAGCAGCCGCGCTCCTGCAGCCTCGATCGCGTCTTACACGCCCGCGACCTCGTGGGCTGGCAGGATGTCATGATGACGATGTCGCCCAGGGTTGACACCGGGACCAAGGTTTCGGTGACATAGTTGCGCAAGTGCCTGCCGTTCGTGGGACTGTTCAGAGGCGCGGTTGCGCACAGCCCGCTCGTGCTCAGGGTGGCCGTGATGGCCATGGTTTTGTACTGGCCACAGGGCTGCAAGCCGGCGGCGCTCACCGCACGGTGCCTATCCGTAGCGACGCGTCGTTGTGGCGGCCGCCGCCGTCTCAACCACGCCACCAACTGGTCCGGATCGAGGTCGGGCTGCGCCGCGAACCACGCCTTGCGGACCGGTCTTACGTCCGCAAGCTCCTGCTTAGCTGCGTACGTCGCCCCTATTTCCAGCTGACCCCTTGGCGGACAAAGAAGCGCGACAGGTCGCTCGCGCTGGTCTGGTTGCCCTGCTCAGCCAGCCGGTCGCGCACCGCGTGTAGGAAAAGACGCGGCTCCTGCGAGTAGAACGTCAAAATACGCCCAGCATGCGGCTCTAAGCGCTTCGAGGCGTGATCGTCGCCCATCGGCTTGGACGCGAGTTGGCCCCCGTCGCGGAAGCGCTCTGAGCAACGGCTGGCACTCGACACGCTAACCCCGAAGCGGGCTGCGGCGCGATGGCAGGAAGCGTCCGCGACCACGGCAGCCACTTCATGCTCTCGCAGGTCAGCAGATCAATTCAGACGTGCGGGGGGCCTGTGTTCGCTCCCCGCGCTGGAATGCAACCCGTCCAGACGCAGGCCTCCACCAGGATAAAGCCTCATCTGAGATATCGATCATCTCTCGCAAGGGTACCAAATATTTTTTCCATAATTATTTTGCAACGACTAGATCCCATCGATCTATGATTGGAGGTGTGACCAGAAGTTCATCGGCATTGCCCAACAGCAGATCGGCAATCCGACCCTTGAGATGAATCTCGCGACCTTCCTCAGTCTCGAACCCGTCAAAGATAGCGAATGTTGTCGGGCCAAATTTGACCGCGTACCAGAAAAATGTCTCTTCCTCCGCCTGTGCTAACGGCAATGCATCGCTTAGCATCTTCTCGACAAGATCTTCCTTCCCAGCCCTCGCCTCAATACGAACAAAAAATCCGATGTTGACCACGGCGCTCTCCTAAATCGAGGTAAGTGTGAACATAATTTCGTGCGCTCATCCCATGCCTCATAGGCGACGTCTCGGCCAAGCTGACCGAGACGTCCTGTTAGCCTATTCGTCGAGGAAGATGGTGGCGTGCTGGAGGAAGCGCTCCGGATACTGGAAGTGGGCGCCGCGGCCGGCATCCTCATAGGGAATAATCTGGGAGTTCGGGATGTTCTGGCCCAAATAGAAGGAGTTGATCGACGCGATCATGATGTCCTCGATACCGTTCACGACTAGCGTCGGCTGCTTGATCGCGTTCAGATATTCGTAGGGCTTCTCCGCGCCGCTCGGCTTCATGTAGTTCTGATAGACATCCCACTGCGCGGACGCGACCTCGGGCGAGCTGAGCGGATCCTGATCGGGGCGCTCATGACGGCGCTCCCAGAAGGCGCGCCCCGCCGCCTTCGCCTTCTCCGAACGGCCGAAGAAGAGGAACAGGAAGTCGTCGGCGTCATGCACCGGCTTCGGCGCGATCTCGGCCATTTTGGGATCGATCCAGGGATCGCCTCCGCGCGGGCCGGTGCCAAGCAAGATCACCTTGCGGACGAGATCCGGATGGCGAAGCGTGACCTCCTGCGCCTGGAAGCCGCCGATCGAGAAGCCGAAGAGGTCGACCTGCGGGATGCCCAAGGCGCGGATCACGGACGCGATATCGTCCGCCATCTCCTGCGCCGTGTGACGCGGCTCACCGGACGAGCTCGCGACGCCGCGCCCGTCGAACAGGAGGACCTCACGGTCCTTGGCGAACCCGTCGGTCAGCAGCGGATCCCAGTGATCCATGCCACCGCGATATGGATGATATGGAACAGCGGAACAGTGCCCTTCTTGCCCCAGCGCCGATAAGCGTAACGAATGCCGTCAACCTCGACTAACCTAGTCGGCGTATTGTAATGATTCTCTGTCATCTTCGTCCCCATTTGATTAAGTTCTGCAAGATGCTGGATGGCGCAGATCATGCCCGCGGCGGCATGCACGATCCCGCGCAGATCGCGCTTTCCGGCCGGGGATGGCGGACTGGGCCCTGCGGTTGCGGCTTCCAAAGGCTCCCGAATGGCGTCCACCCGTAAGATTATGAACGTCATCTAAAATTGTAAGGGCTTTAGATGATGATCGGCATCATTGTTTTGCGCCCCCGTCCCGCCCATATCGGCGGGGCGAGGAGCGTGAGATGAAAGTTACGAAGGAACAGGCGCTTGCGAGCCGTAGGCGCATCGTCGAAAGGGCGTCGGAACTCTTCCGGAAGCGCGGTTTCGACGGCATCGGCGTCGCCGACCTGATGAAGGCGTCCGGCATGACCCACGGGGGGTTCTATCGGCATTTCGCGTCAAAGGACGATCTCGCCCGTGAAGCCGCGATTTTTGCCTACGACCGGTTGGAGCGCGAAACCGAAGGCAAGTCGATCCAGTCCCTGCTGAAGCGCTACATCTCCACCGTGCACCGCGACGATGTCGCCGGCGGATGCCCGACCTCGGCTCTAGGCGCCGATGCGATGCGCCAGGCTGAGCCGGTGCGGAAGGTGTTCGCGGAAGGTGTGGAGACCTGGCTGGGAATGATCGGGGATGCCCTGGACGGCGACAGGACGCTCGAACCCAGCCATCGCCGGGAGCTGGCGATCGATCTTGCGGCGCGTGCGGTGGGAGCGCTCATCCTCTCCCGCGCGGCCAAGGCCAAGCCGGATCTTTCCGATGAAATCCTGACCACGGCGCTACGCACAAGCCTCAATGCCGCAGCGACGGGTAGTGATCCGGCCACGCATTTCACTCCTCGGCAGATCCCCTAATTGTTCGGTTGCGGTACGTCATATTAATGCGGCGTGTTGGGCAATCGTAGCTGGACTTGCTCCACTTCGCAGGATTTTCGCAACTAACTCGCTGCAGCTGGCTACGAGGACGACCTGGCCGTTACTACCTGACCGGGAACAACTGTAGGAAAGATCGTCGTGGTGAACCCGGAGGGACCAAAAGATTCGATGGTTATGTATATCGACCCGCGGAAGCTTTGAGGAACGCAGCGCCACGTTGGACGCGGTGCCGGCGATCGCAGAGGAGCTTGGTGCCTCGCCTGGTCAGGGCTCCACCGCATAGGGAGGGAGCGCGACGGCTTGAACCTCGGTTCTTGGACTCTCTCGTAGGGGACCAGCAACTTAGCGGCCGCCTACGTCTCGCCCTCGGCAGGACGCTCGGGCAAGTTCGACGCCACAAGTCAACACCGTCACAAATCCGCCCCGGCGCTCCCCGTGTCACTCGATACCGACGGGCCCGGCGCGCCCGTGGCACCAGTCCCCCGACGTTACCGACGCGGACTCAGGGACGGCCCGAGGATGTAGGCCCGTCGGCTGCATCAAGGAGCGCGGCGGCCGCATGCTTGGCGGACACGAAGGGTGAACCGTCGCCGTAGACCTGCGAGAGTAGCAGGGCTCCCTGGAACAGCACGTTGATTTGCTTGCCCACCTCGGCCGGCTTCGTCAGCCCGGCCCGCTCGCACAAGTCGACGAAGCGTCGCTCGACGTAGAGCGCGGCCCGCGTCCCGTGCGCGGCCAGGCCGGCGTGCCTGCCGACGAACTCCTGGGCTGCCTTGATGCCCAGGCAGCCTCGCGTCGGGTTCTCGTCGATCATCGCCTTGCGGGCATCGAAGAAGGCCATGATCTGCTGGCGCGGTTCCTCGTTCGAAGCCGCCACGGGATCGAAGAGCTTCCCGACGATGACCTGTCCGTAGAGCTCCAGGACCGCTTCGATGAGGTCGTCCTTCGTCGGGAAATACTTGTACAGCGTACGCTTCGAGATGCCGCTCTCCGCGAGGACGGAATCGACGCCGGTCGCATGGAAACCGCCGTCGTAGAAGCGATCGAAAGCCTGCCGCACGATCTCCCGCTTCTTTTCCTCGCCCCGCCCGTCGCCGGCCATCAGTCCCCCTTTTCGTCCCTCCGCATCATACCAAACGGCCTTGACCGGGTAAACCGATCTGTTTACGTGGCGATGTGTAAACAGATCGGTTTACACCGTCGCAGGACGGGTCCCGCGGGCGACGCCTATCGAAGGAGAGATCATGTCCCTGCAGAACAAAGTGGTCCTGGTCACCGGCGCCAACCGCGGCATCGGTGCGGCCGTCGTCCGCGAGTTCCTCAAGGCGGATGTAGCGAAGGTCTACGCCGCCGCGCGCAGCGTGGCTTCCCTGCCCGACTTCGGCGACCGCCGGGTCGTCCCATTGCAGCTCGACGTGACCAGCGACGCATCCGTCGCCGCGGCCGCCGGAACCGCCACGGACCTCGACATCCTCGTCAACAACGCCGGCACCATGGCGTTCGGCGACTGGATCGCCACGAGCCAGGAGGCGGTCGAGGCGGATATGAACGTCAACTACTACGGGACGTTGCGGGTTGTCCGTGCCTTCCTGCCGCATCTCACCGGCCGTGGGTCGGGGACGATTGCGAACGTCGTCAGCGTCGTCGGCCTTGCGCCCGTGCCGCTCCTGGCCGGCTACTCGGCCTCCAAGGCCGCCCTGCAGTCGTTGACCCAGGGACTACGCGGCACCTTGGCGAAGTCCGGGGTCACCGTCGTCGGGATCTATCCCGGCCCCATCGACACGGACTTGGCCAGGGACATGCCGATGGAGAAGGCATCGCCCGAGCATGCGGCCGCCAACATCGTCCGGGGCCTCGCCGAAGGTCAGACCTCGATCTTCCCGGATCTCACGGCGCAGCAGATCGGCCAGCTGTGGTCTCAGACCGGGCCGCAGCTCGAAGCCGCAATGCAGGCCGGGGGCTGACGGACCTCTGTCGGTTTGATTTTCCGGGGGCATTCAGCCTCGATGCGTCGGGGCAGGGTGGCGACGATCGCCGCCATCCCGCCGCCAGCCGCAGCGTCGCCCACGCACGCGCGTGGACCGGGCTGAGGACATCGTGCTGGCTTCGATGCGCTCCGCCGTACCACGAGGGCTGGCGTGCCTCGGCAAGATCGCCGCACGCCAAGGTGTTGCGCCAGCGATTGACGCTCGAACAGGATACCGCCGGCCGGCTTCGAGATCTCCATGACTGGGCGCCAGGTCGGCTTCGCGGCGTTCCAATCGTTCATCGCCGCAACTGTGGGTCGTCCTGCGTAACGCGGCTGCGCAGCGTGAAGACACCGCCCCCGGACAGGATGGCGCTCCGGGCGAGGAGACGGCCGCTCTGCCAGTTGGACAGCCCGAGTTCGGGCTGGTTCAAGGCGTATTGCCCGTCGACCCACCGGGTGAATCCATCACCCACGAAAGGCGCGTCCACCGTGTCGTAGAAGCGGCGATGCGCCTCCGGGTCCCGGCTGATCAACGAGGCGACGAAACGCGGGCTGTGGCGATTGAACAGCGTTACCGCGTGATCGAGATCGTCCACGATCTTCAGGCTGACCTCGGGCGTGTCCTCCCATTCCCATTCGTGGCCGAGATCGCCCTCCAATTGGATCTCCGTCAGCGGTTCGGTCTGCTCACCTTCGGCGCGCCGGACCCGGACGGTGGCGGTGCGCCAAGCCTCCGGTAGAACGGTCTCGTCGCCCACGATCACGTGAAGCTTGCATCCGAAGCCGCGCACGCGGCCGGCGGCTTCCAGGGCCCCCAGGAAAATCGGCACCAGATCCGTCACACGGGCGCGATGGATGCAGCACACGTTCAGCGTATTGCAGACCTTCCGGTCCAAGGACGCTTCGACGGCTGCGGAGAAGCGCTCCGCATCCGCATCGCGGTCGGCGACCATCCACGCACCGCCGGTTCCATGCAGGCTGACCGCCGTGCCGGCCTGTCGGGCGACGCTCCCGAGCTGGGCCACCGCCCGACCCGACCCGCGTGCCACCGCCAGCGAGAGACGACGGTCCGCGAAGAGCGCCCAGCCGGTCGACCGTTCCGGGCTCTCGATGAGCGAGATGGCTCCGGGCGGGAGTTCGGCCTCGCTCAGTGCGGGCACGAGGGCGTGGTGCATGATAGCCTGAGCGGTGCCGAGTGCGTCGCTACCGATGCGGAAGACGGCCGTGTTGCCGCTGCGCAGGACACCTGCGGCATCGGCGAGGACGTTGGGACGTCCCTCAAAGACGAAGCCGACCACGCCGAGCGGTGCCGCCACCTGCTCGACCGTCCAGCCCGCATGAACGATGCGTTCGACGACTCGGCCGCGCGGTGTTTCGCTGTCGCGCCACGCCCGCAGGCCCGCGATCATGTCCTGCCGCATCCGGTCGGTGGCAAGGAGGCGGGTCGTCGAGCGGCCACCGCCCTGCGCGCGCACGACATCCTGCCGGTTCGCCTCGGCGATGGCATGCCAGGCCGAAGGGTCTTCGAGGAGCGCAGCGAAACGTTCAAAAAACCGCTCGATGCCTTGATCCGGTATCGCCGACATCTCCATGAAGGCTGCATGCGCCCGGTCCACCGCGGCGGCCGCCATGGCGATCTGGGCCGCGGGGATGTGGAGCAGGTCTCCGGTCTCCTGCAGGACCAACAGGTGATCGCCAGGTTGGAAGGCCTCCGCGAGGTCCGGCGTGATCACGGTCATGCGGTCGCCGCCGAAAGGCACAGGGGTTCCCGACACGAGGCGCGCGAGGGTGTTCAACTTGGAAGCGGGCATAGGGAATGGGGCCTTCGGGAATTACGCTAAGCCCCTGCTTCGCCTGGCAGGGGGCGGAAGGAGCAGGTCCGCCGGTTGACGAACCGGCATGACCGGCGGCCCGTTATGCCCGGCCCAGGGGTAGCGTCGAATGCACGGCGCAACCCATCACGCTGTCGAGGAGCGACGCGAGCGCGCCGCCGTGGACGGAGCCCAGCGGGTTGTAGAGGTACTCGCCCGGCCCTATCCGCATCGTCATCCGGCCGGGTTCGGCCGAGACGAGATCGATGCCGAGCAGGGCGATCAGCGGTGGAGGCGGAGCGTCCCCCGCCATCATCGCCCGCAGGAAGGCAAGGCCGTCGAGGCCCTGACCGGCCTTCGCCACGAGAGCAGGATCGGTCCATTCCACGACGCGGCGACGCAACGGTGCGGTATCGAGGGTGGCATCAGTGGGCATCGGCGACGGGCCCTTTCGGCGGTCCGACTCTGCGCATCAGCGGTACGAGGGCGGTGGCGAGAGCGAAGCAGCCGGCAATGACCACGAAGGCATCGGCATAGGTCATCGTCTGAGCCTCGCGGTAGGTCACCGACCAGAGCTGGCGCAGGGCTGCGGCGTGCCCGTGGGCCGGGTCACCGGCGAAGCCGTTCGCCATCCGCGCCTCCATGCCGCGTAGGCTCGCGAGCATCGCCGGGTTTGCCGAATTGAGGTGCTCGGCGAGCCGCAGGAAGTGCAGGTTCGTGCGGTCGTTGAGGATCGTCGCGCAGGCCGCGATGCCGATGGCGCCGCCGAGGTTGCGCATCAGGTTGAACAGGCCGGAGGCGAGTTTCAGCTTGGCCGGGGCAAGGCCACCGAGCGTCAGCGTCACCGTCGGTGCCACCGCGAATTGCTGCGCGAAGCCCCGCATCGCCTGCGGCCAGAGCAACTCGCGCCAGCCCCATTCATGGGTGATCGGCGTGAACGACCACATACTCAGGCCGAACAGGCCGAGCCCGAACATCTTCAGCCAGCGTAGGTCGATGCGCCGGGCGAGAAACGCGTAGACGGGGATCGCCATCACCTGGAACACGCCGGTCGAGAACACGGCGAGCCCGATCTGCAGGGCCGAGAAGCCGCGCACGCGGCCGAGGAACAGCGGCGTCAGGTAGATCGTGGCGAAGATCCCGATGCCGGTGACGAAGGAGAACAGGCAGCCCAGCGCGAAGTTGCGGCTCCTGAGGGCCGTCAGGTCGACGATCGGGTGCGCGTAGGTCAGGCTGCGCCAGAGGAAGCCGATGCCGGCAAGCCCCGAGATCCACGCTGTCGTGCGGACCGCGGCGTCCTCGGTCCAGTTCCACCGGGGGCCTTCCTCCAAGGTGTATTCGAGGCAGCCGAGGAACAGCGCCATGAGCGCGATGCCGAGCCAGTCGGCGGTCTTGATGAGGGCTGGTTCGGGCTCGTCCACCCGCACCATCAGCGGCACGACGACGGCGACGAAGATCCCCGGCACGAGGTTCACGAAGAACAGCCAGTGCCAGGAATAGTTGTCGGTGATCCAGCCGCCCGCCGTCGGCCCCAGTGTCGGGGCCAGCGAGGAGAGCGCGCCGATGGTCGCGGCGGCCACTACCATCTTCTTGCCGGGGAAGAACGCGAAGGCCGTGGTGAACATGGTCGGGATCATTGAGCCGCCGAGGAAGCCCTGGAGAGCCCGGAAGGCGATCATGCTCTCGATGTCCCAGGCCCAGCCGCAGAGCAGGCTGGTGGCGGTGAAGCCGGCGGCCGAGGCGCAGAACAGCCAACGGGTCGACATCACCCGGGCGAGGAAGCCCGAGAGCGGGATCACGATGATCTCGGCGATCAGGTAGCTCGTCTGCACCCAGGCGACCTCGTCCGGGCTCGCCGAGAGCCCGCCACCGATCTCCTTCAGGGACGCCGAGACGATCTGGATATCGAGGAGCGCGATGAAGAAGCCGACGCACATCACCGCGAAGGCAAAGACCTTTCGACCCTCGCTCAGCTCTGCGCGGCCGGCGATGCTCACCGGCCGAGCGCCCCGACCACGACCGCAGCACCCGCGTCGGGGGTGTCGGACCGGGGCGATCCGCCACGGCGGTCGACCGAGGCGGTTACCGACAGACCGGGGCGCAAGCGGCCGAGGCGTCCCCCATCGCCGTCGAGGCGGATACGCACCGGCACCCGCTGGACAATCTTGGTGAAGTTGCCTGTGGCGTTCTCGGGCGGCAGCACGCTGAACTGCGCGCCGGTAGCCGGGGCGAGGCTTTCGACATGGCCGGTGAATGTCTCGTCCGGTAGCACGTCCGCGACGATGCCGACGCTCTGGCCGGGACGCATCTGCGCGAGCTGGCTCTCCTTGAAGTTCGCGTCGACCCAGAGCCATCCGCCGGCACGAGGGCGATGAGCCCGGCGCCGGTCGTGGCGTAAGAGCCGGCCCGAGCGCTGCGGTTGCCGACCACGCCGTCGGTCGGCGCGCGGATCTCGGTGTAGCCGAGGTTGAGCCGGGCGGCGTCGCGCTCGGCCACGGCCTGCGCCCGGGCTGCGTCGGCCTGCCGGCTCTGCGTGTCGATGACGGCGATCCGTCGCTCGGCGGCATCGAGGCTGGCCCGAGCCTTGGCGACGGCGGAGGTAGCCTTCTTGTCGTCTGCATCCGCCTGCTGGAAGCGCTGCTCGGATGTGTAGCTCTTGGCCGAAAGCTCGCGATAGCGGTCGACGTCGAAGCGGGTGCGGGCCGCCTCGGCCTCTGCCCCCACGAGTTCGGCACGGTTCTGCGCGATCACCGCCTCCTGCAGACGCCTTGTGGCGGCGAGGTTGAGGAGCGTGGCGTCCTGACCCGCCACCGACGCCTCCGCCTCCGCCTTCGCCTTCGCCAGGGCCGCGCGGTAATCCCGGTCGTCGAGGCGGATTAGAAGGTCCCCGGCGGCGACGCGCTGGTTGTCCCTCACCAGCACCTCGGCCACGACACCCGGGACACGGGGGGCGATCACCGTCACGTCGCCGCCGACATAGGCGTCGTCCGTGCTCTCGATAAACCGGCCGGTCTCCCACCAGTAGCGGCCGTACAGTCCACCCCCGGCCAGCGCCAGAAGCGCGATTCCACAGAACGCTGCCCGCTTGCGTGACAGGCGTCGCCTCGGTGCCACGAGGTTCTCCTCGCCATCGTCCTTCACGAACGCATCGGCTGTCGCGGCGTCGCCCATTCCCGTAGCTCCCGCTGTCAGATCGTGGTGTTGGGCTCGAAACGGCGCCGCAGACTGTCGCTGGCGGCCGGGCCCGCCGCCACGCGCACACCCTCTTCGAAGGGGCGGCCGGTTCGCCGGTCCACCACGACGGGATCGACGGGCAGACCGGTGGCCGGATCGGTCAGGATCACGCTCTCGCCTTCGGGGGCGAGGTGGCGATTACCCCAGGCGAATAGGGTCCAGAGCACCGGCCGGAAATCGCGGCCTTTCTCCGTCAGGACGTATTCGTACCGGGCCGGCCGCTCCTGGTAGGGCCGCCGCTCCAAAAGACCTGCTTCGCACAGGGCCTTGAGCCGGCGGGTCAGCATGTTCGGCGCGATCCCAAGGCTCTGCTCGAACTGGTCGAACCGGGTCAGCCCGTAGAAGGCGTCCCGGAGGATGAGGATGCTCCACCACTCGCCGACCCGGTCCAGGGATCGGGCGACGGGACAGGGCATCTGATCGAAGGGCGTGCGTTGCATCGGCCTAACATGGCCGAGTCACTTGCAGGATGCAAGTTACTAGATGTGAGAGAACAGGACGTTCCGGTTCATTTTCATGCGGAGGCGCGATGCCGCTTTCGGCGTCGAACCGAGCGAAGTTCAAGACCATCGCGATCCGCGCCGCCTCAAACGCCTGCCACTGGCCGGCATTGGGAAGGGGAGGATTGTCACGTCCCCGCGGCGGTCGAAACTGTTTCTCGCATCGCCGGCAGCCAGCTACATCACGGGGCTGTCACTTTCGGGCGGTGGCGGCGCAACCGCTTGAGCGTGCGAGATGTTCTTCGCCTGCGCTGTCAATCTTATAGAGGCTAGGGAAGTACGCCCAAAAGACGACCCGACCCCTCCTAAATTGCAGCAGGCACATGTTGTTCAATCCGATGGTTTCTTTTTGGAAGATCTCTCTGTAGCCTGTGAGCGAGTGGCATGGGCACGATGCTGGAGCAGGATCTTGGGTGCCACGTGTAGGCGCCTATACTCGGCGGGCGTCGTACCGACCTGCCGCATGAAGGCCCGCCGGAGTGTATCGGCATCCCGGAACCCGCAGGCGCCTGCGACCTGCTTCAGTGAGACCTCGCCGGTTTCCAGGAGGCGGCGGACCGCCTCGATCCGCACCGTCTCGACGTAAACCGCCGGAGTCATGCCGGTCTCTGCCCGGAACACGCGCGCGAAGTGACGGGGGCTCATGCCGGTCCGGCTGGCCAGCCGGTCGACACCATGATCGTCGGCGGGATGCGCCGCTACCCAGCGTTGGGCTTCCTGCAGCGCCGAGCGGCCGGACGACGCGCTCATGCCGCGACGGCTAGGGTCAAAACCCATTCAAGGTATTGCAATGATGAATGAAATGTGATTCGAAGCGCCTCCCAGAAGGAGGAGGCAATGGCAGAGTTGTTCTGGCTGTCGGACGAGCAATGGCAGGCGATGGCGCCGTTCATGCCCACCAACCAGCCCGGCGCTCGTCGCAAGGACGACCGCACCATCGTGTCGGGCATCCTGCACGTCATCAAGTGCGGCTGCCGCTGGAAGGATTGTCCGAGCGAGTACGGTCCCTCCACCACCGTCTACAACCGCTTCAACAGGTGGTCGCGCCGCGGCTTCTGGACCCGCATGCTGGAGGCTCTGGCCAAGGCCGGATGGTCGGGTGAAGCCGCGGCTCTCGACTCGACCTACGTCAAAGCCCAGCGCGCCGCCCACGGCGGAAAAGGGGGGCACGCGAACAGGCCATCGGCCCTTCGCGGGCGGGTCCGACCACCAAGATCCATGTCCTCACCGATGTGATCGGTCGTCCGGGCGTCATCCACCTCACGCCTGGCAACGCCAGTGACGTGAAGACCGCCCCCGCGGTGCTGGACAAGGCGCCCGGTCGCGTGCGCCGGCTCATCGCCGACAACGGCTACGATGCCGACTGGCTGCGCCAGGACCTGCGTGAGCAGGGCATCAGCGTGGTCATCCCCGGCACCCGCGCCCGCAAGCGCAAGATCCGCCTCGACAAGCGGCGCTATCGCGATCGCTGGCGAGTCGAGGCGGTGTTCTGCCGCCTCAAAGACTTCCGCCGCATCGCCACCCGCTACGACAAGCTGGCCCGCAACTTCGCCTCGGCTCTCGCTCTGGCTGCCGTCATCGCGTTCTGGTGCTGATTGAGTCTCAACCCTAAACTGCATCTGACCGCCGCCGCGCTTGAAGAACATGACGAGTTGGGCCGCCACCCGCCGGGCGACCTCGGCCCCGAGGTCCTCTTCCACGAGCGCCAGGGCGAGATCGAGCCCGGCCGTGACGCCGGCTGCCGTCCTAAGTGGACCGTCGAAGAGGCAGATGGCATCCGCCTCGACCCGCACCTTCGCGTAGCGGGCGGACAGCATCTCCGCGACCGCCCAGTGCGTCGTGACCCGCCGTCCGTCCAGGAGGCCGGCCTGCCCGAGCAGGAAAGCTCCACTGCAGACCGAGCCATAGCGCCGGCAGCGCCCGACCGCATCCCGGAGCCACGCGAGCAGCTCGGGAGCGACCGTAGCCTCTTGCATCCGGGGGGCGCCGGCCACGAGGAGAGTGTCGAATGGCGGGCTCGCATCGTTGGGGGCGACGAGGTCCGGCAACAGGCGCCGTCCTGAGGAGGTGGTGATCGGGCCCGGTGCCGTCCCGACCACGGCGAGGGCATAGACCTCCTGGCCGCATTGGGCATTAGCCTCGGCGAAGACGTCGAGCGGGCCGGCGACGTCGAGGAGCTGGACGTCGGGTAGGGCTAGGAGGGCGACTGGACGGGATGTCATGAGGACCGGTGTCCGAAGATGCATGCATGTTGGCAGAAATCGTCGTAGTACGGCGATTGATGACAAGATCGGCTCCTCCTAGCTCATGAGGACACGCAGCGCAAAGGAGCCCGTCCATGAGCATCGGCCAGGAAGCCGCCATTCCCGACAGCAAGCTCGCCCGTGCGGTTACGGAGTTCGTCCGTGACACCGAGACGGAGTTGCTCTTCAACCATTCGAGCCGGGTCTACCAGTTCGGCGCCCTCGCCGGCGTCCACCGCGGCCTGACCTTCGACCGCGAGCTCCTCTACGCCGGCGCCATGTTCCATGACGTCGGCCTGATGCCCGGCCACGGCAGCGCGGAGGAGCGGTTCGAGGTGGACGGAGCCAACGCGGCCCGCGATTTCCTCAAGGCGCACGGCGTGCCCGAGGCGGACGTCTACACGGTCTGGACCGCCATCGCGCTGCACACCACGCCCGGCATTCCCGTCCATATGCACCCGGTGGTGGCGCTCGTGACGGCCGGCGTCGAGATGGACGTGCTCGGCCTGACGTACGGCGAGTACACGGACGCCGAGCGCGAGGCGGTCGTGTCAGCCTTTCCCCGGACCCCAGACTTCAAGGAGGACCTCATCCAGGCCTTCTACGACGGCATCAAGCACAAGCCGGACACGACCTTCGGCAACGTCAAGGCCGACGTGATCGCCGACAAGGAGCCTGTCTTCCGTAAGGGCAACTTCTACAGCGTGATCCGCGCCTCGCGCTGGCCCGGCGGGACGCATGCACCGGGATGCGGCTGCAGCCAGCATGACTAAGCGTCGATGGCCGGCCCCCGGAATGGTGGCCGGCCTCCTCGACTGGTCGCCCCCGTGGGTGGCCTGCCGGGAAGGGATGACGACAGACTCCAAGACCGCCACGGTCGGGCTCGTCGCCCCCCCGGAAATCGCAGCCGCCGGACATCGTCGGACCTGCCGACGCGTTCGCGCGGGCCCCGGGTGAGGTCAACCTGAGGGAACGGATCAGACCGCTTCTTCCCCGTGCGAGCTCCCCACCTCCCGCCCCATGCGGACCACGACCTCCCTCAGCCAACGATGGGCGGGATCGCGGTCATAGGAAGCGTGCCACAGCATCGAGATGACGATCTCCTCGGTGGGCACCGGCACCGGGCTCGTTGCCAAGCCGAGCTGGGCCGCGAAGGTCATGGCCAGCTCGTCGGCCATCGTAGCGATCAGGGGCGCGGCCTTGACGTGGAATGGCACGGTGGCGAAGCGCGGCGTCGTCGCCGCCAGCCTCCGCGTCCGGCCCACCTTAGCGAGCGCCGCGTCCACCACCCCCGGGCCGACGCCGGTCAGGTACGTCAGGATGTGCGGGAACCGGACAAAGTCGTCGAGCGACAGCGGAATGCTAACACCGAGCAGCCGGGGATTGAACAAGCTCAGGAAGCCGAAGCGATAGATCGGCCGCACTTTATGGTGGACCTGGCCCTTGGAGATCATGCCAACGGCCATGTCGATCCTGTCGGCGTCGAGGTCACCCAGCACGCTTCCGTAATCGAGGCCAACCAGGTGCAGGCGGATGCCGGGCGCCTCGCGTGCGAGGAACGCGAGCAAGCGCGGGATGAGCCGCACCTCGACGCTGCCGGGGATGGCGAGCGTGAAGGACCGCTCGACCGTAGAGGGGTCGAAGTCGTCCTCCCGAAGAACGATGCCCTGGAACTGGCGCAGGGCGGCTCGGACCGGCTCGACGAGGGCGAGCGAGCGCGGAGTCGGGCGCATGCCGTCGGGCGTGCGGGTCAGGAGCTCGTCGCCGAGCAGCCTTCGTAGGCGGGCGAGGCTGCTGCTCATGGCCGATTGCGTGATGCCGACCTTCGCGGCGGCGCGCGTGACGCTGCTCTCGGTGAGGAGCGCATCCAGCGCCACTATCAGGTTCAGGTCGATGCCGGCGAGGTCACGGTGCTTGATCGTCATGGCTCGGCCCGCTCGTCATTCTCGACCACATCCCCGACGGCCTGACGATGCAGGATCCGACAAGCGAAGCCGTGAGGCATCCTTGACCGGACGAGACGGCGACAGGGCTGACGTGAACGTACCATCATTCACGGCGTGGATGTTGGCTATCGATTTCATCTGTTTGATGAATGCGGCTGGCGGCCGCATCTTCTCCTCATCGAACGACGGGTTCCCGTCACGCCGAAAGGACCGACAGATGACCCACCGTACCATCACCCTCACCGCCGCCCTGACGATGACCGTTGCGGCCCTCCTGCCGGCCGCCGCGTCGGAGGCGACCCTCGACACCGCCGCGCACGGCGGCTTCTCCATCCCCGCCGTCATCGGCGCGGCCTACCATACGCCGGGCCTTGCGCTGAGCGCCTCCGACGTACGTGCGCAGGGCGGTCTTCTCGTGCCGGCCCTCACGCGGTGGCAGGAGGCGCGGCCAACCATTGCCTCCGTCGAGCCCTTCAAGGCGCCCGGCACCATCACCGTCGCCTACAGCAACCGGAACGTGGCGACGGATGCTGCGCAGGTCCTCAAGCAGGGGGGCTTCGCGACCGCGGGTGCAGTCCGGTGGCTGCCTGACGCGCCTGTCGCTGTCGAGGCCAACACCGGCACGGTCAAGCTCGGGTCGCTCGCAGCCGGGAATTGAGCGGGCGCCTGGACGGGCCCGGGATAAGCGGTGAGCGGCCCGCGCGGCGGGCCGCTCACCGCTTGAGGCTCGGAGATGAACTCATGACCAGTCAGTGGTCATCGCAGAATGTGTCCTAAAACGTACGATAAAGGCCGCTCGGCTGAGTCCATGGTGTGATTAGGCGTGGAATAAGGGTTCATCCGCACTTTCGGTGCTGATGGAGGGGATCGGGCGCTGATCCGCATCGCAGCCATAGGGCAGCACGATGCCAATCTCGAACCCGTCAATGCCGTCGGTCCCGGACGGCCTTCACGTCGATGATCTGACGCTGACCACGGCCGGTTGCTGATCACCGCCCACACCACCGCGGCCCAGGCAACCTTTCCGAGTTGCGGACGATCCTCAACGCAGGTGCACAGCGCGTACTGGCGGACCCTCAAGGACCTGCCGTGGCAAGACCGGACTGTGACGTGGCACCTGCGCGTGCGCCGCTTCCGCTGCGGCCACTGCCCGGGGCGGATCTTCGCCTAAACGCCAGCGGGGCTGGGTTCACGCAAAGCGCGCCGAAGCGAAGATTGGCCGAGGCGCAGACCAATATCAGCAAGGTGCTCGGCGGCGAGCCCGGTGCTCGTTTATCACGACGACTGGCGATGCCGGTCAGCGGCGACACGGTTCTGCGCCTGGTTCGTCGACGCGGCATCGCCTCCTCGCCAGCGCCTTCGCCCAAGACGACACCGAGGCCGCCCGCCAGCAGTGGCGGCCCTGATGGACGCGGCCGAGACCGACGTCCTGGCCTACATGGGCTTCCCAGCGGCACACCGGGCCAAGCTGCACTCCACCAACCCGCTCGAGCGCCTCAACGGCGAGATCAAGCGGCGTACTGGGATTGCCCCGGATCGGT
>NZ_LABX01000340.1 GCF_001043915.1 Methylobacterium aquaticum
CCCATTCGGGCGTGCCGAAGGCGGTGCGCGACCGGCTCGGCGTCACCGATGCGACGATCCGGGTCTCGATCGGCATCGAGCATCCGGAGGATCTGGCGGCGGACCTGGAGGCGGCGCTCGCGACCTTGGGCTGAAAAGCGGCCTTGTCGGCCCGTTTTGGCTTGCCCCGGCGGGTCCCCTCCGCATGATGGCCGCCCGAGTCCCGGCCGGCCTGCGGCGGGGCACCCCCCCCCCCGCGAACCGATCAAGGCCCCGCCGCACCCGATGACCGAGCACGCCGCGTCCGGCTCCTACTCCGGCTCCTACAAGGAAATCATCCTGTTCCTGGTCACCGCCGGGATCGTGGTGCCGCTGTTCCACCGCCTGCGCGTCAGCCCGGTTCTCGGCTTCATCGGGGCGGGGGCGCTCCTCGGGCCGTCGGGCCTCGGGCGGCTGACCGAGACGCTGCCGTGGCTCGGGGCCGTGACGATCTCGAACCGCACCGAGATCGCGCATCTCGCGGAACTCGGCGTCGTCTTCCTGATGTTCATGATCGGGGTCGAACTGTCCTGGGAGCGGTTGCGCATCCTGCGCCGCCTCGTCTTCGGCTTCGGCTCGTTGCAGGTGGCGGTGTCGAGTCTCCTCGTCGGGGCGGTGCTGATGGCGCTCGAGGTGCCGCCCCTCGCGGCGATCCTGGTCGGGCTGGCGCTGGCGCTGTCCTCCACCGCCATCGTCCTGCCGGTGCTGGCCGAGCAGAAGCGGCTCAACACCCCGGCCGGCCGGGCGAGCTTCGCGGTGCTGCTGTTCCAGGACCTCGCCGTCGCGCCCGTCCTGTTCGCCATCGCGGTGCTCGGCCGCAAGGACAGCGACGCGGTGACCGGCCTCGCCCTGGCGCTCGGCCAGGCGGCGGTGGCCCTGGGGCTGCTGGTGGTCGCCGGACGGCTGGGCCTGCGGCCCTTGTTCCAGTTGGTTGCCCGCACCCGCAGCCCCGAACTCTTCATGGCCGCCTGCCTCCTCGTCATCGCGGCCACCGCCCTCGTGGCGGCGGCGAGCGGGTTGTCGATGACCCTCGGCGCCTTCGTGGCCGGGCTGCTGCTCGCCGAGACCGAGTACCGCCGGGCGATCGAGGCGACGATCGACCCGTTCAAGGGCCTGCTTCTCGGGGTCTTCTTCGTCTCGGTCGGGATGGGCATCGACCCGGCGGTCTTGATGAAGACGCCGCTCACCATCTTGGGATTGGCCCTCGGTCTCCTCGTCCTCAAGGGCGGTGTGATCGTCGGCGTCGCGACCGCCCTGCGCCTGCCCCGGGCGGTGGCGCTCGAATCCGCCCTTTTGCTCGGGCCCGGGGGCGAGTTCGCCTTCGTGCTCGTCGGCAGTGCACTGGCTGCCGGCCTGGTGCCCGAGGATCTCGGCCAGGCGGCGCTTGTCGTCACCACCGCCACGATGGTGATGATCCCGGGCCTCGCCGCCTTGGCCCGCCGCCTCGGACGACGGATCGACCGGGCCTCGCTGGGCCGGGCCCGGGCCGAGCCGCCCCCGGCGGAGCGCCAGCCCGGCCGGGTGATCGTGGCGGGCTATGGCCGGGTCGGCCGCCTCGTCGCCGAGATGCTGGCCCGCCACAAGGTGCCCTACATCGCCCTCGACGTGGATGCCGCCCGGGTCGCGGACCAGCGCCGCCTCGGCAATCCGGTCTATTTCGGCGATTCGGCCAATCCCGACTTGCTGCGCCGCTGCGGCATCGACACCGCCCGTGCCCTCGTCGTCACCCTCGACCAGCCCCGGGCCGTCGAGGCGGTGGTGGCCGCCGCCCGCGCCGAGCGGCCGGACCTGACCATCGTCGCCCGGGCCCGCGACGCCCGCCACGCCACCGCCCTCTACGAGATGGGCGTCGATGATGCGGTGCCGGAGACGATCGAGGCGTCGCTCCAGCTCTCGGAGGCGGTGCTGGTCGATGTCGGGGTGCCGATGGGTCTGGTCATCGCCTCGATCCACGAGCGCCGCGACGAGTTCCGGGCCCTCCTGCGGCGCAAGGAGGCGCCGCCCGTCGCCCCGTTCCAGGCCCGCCGCACCATCGGGAAGGCGCCGTGACCAGCCTCGGCTCCCAGCAGGAGGCGGCGCTCAAGGCGGTGTCGGATTGGCTGAAGCGCGGCAGCCCGCAGGTCTTCCGCCTGTTCGGCTTCGCCGGCACCGGCAAGACCACGTTGGCCCGGCGCCTCGCCGAGGATGTCGAGGGCGGGGTCTTGTTCTGCGCCTATACCGGCAAGGCGGCCTCGGTGATGCGCGCCCGTGGCTGCCCCGATGCCTCGACCATCCACAGCCTGATCTACCGCACCCGCGAGGATACCGAGGGCGGGCCCGCCTTCACCCTCAACCGCACCGGGCCGGTGAGCAAGGCAGCCCTCGTCGTGATCGACGAATGCTCGATGGTCGATGGCGACCTCGGCAACGATCTCCTGTCCTTCGGCACGCCGGTGCTGGTGCTGGGCGATCCGGCGCAGCTGCCGCCGGTGAAGGGCGGCGGCTTCTTCACCGAGGCCGAGCCCGACGTGATGCTGACGGAGGTCCACCGCCAGGCCGCAGACAACCCGATCGTGCGCCTCGCCATGACGGTGCGCGAGGGCGGGCGCCTGGACTTCGGCGCCTACGGCGACAGCCGGGTGATCCCGCGCCGCGCGATCGATCCCGGCACCGTGCTCGCCGCCGATCAGGTGCTGGTCGGGACGAACCGCACCCGGCGGCGCTATAACGGCCGCATCCGCGAGCTGATCGGGCATGCCGACCCGATGCCGGCGGTGGGCGAGAAGCTGGTCTGCCTGCGCAACGACCGCACCAAGGGCCTGCTCAACGGCTCGACCTGGACCGTCCAGGCCCTGCGCGCCGCCCCCCGCCCCGATCTCGTCCGCCTCGACGTGGTGCCGGAGGACGACCCGGCGCTGCGCCGCAAGCCCCAGGACATCCGGGTCCTGCGCTCGGTCATCGCCGGCAGCGACGAGGAGGTGCCGGCGATCCTGCGGCGCGAGACCGAGGAGTTCACCTACGGCTACGCGCTCACCGTCCACAAGGCGCAGGGCTCGCAGTGGGACAAGGTCGTGCTGTTCGACGAATCCTACGCCTTCCGCGAGCACCGGGCGCGCTGGCTCTACACGGCGCTGACCCGGGCGGCGGAGGCGATCACCGTGGTGGTGTAGGGCCTTCACAGGTCGCAGCGCCTTGCGCCTCCGCGCTCGTGAGGTATCCTGCCGGCATGTCGATCGAAGTGTGTTAATACCTTGCGGAAAGCCGAGCCCGGTGCCCTGCTCCGGGAACTCGACGACGTCCGCATGACGAACGACGTGACGACCGACGACGGGGACACGATTGCCGCTGGTGCCGACGGCACGGTCGTCGCCGTATGGAATGCGGGTGAGGCCTACGACGTGAAGTTTCCGGAGCCGATGGGGGCCCTGGCGACGGTGAAGGCTTGAGAGTCCGTTCGGAAAGGGTGACATCAGTATATTTCAAGGTTATGCGGAATGGCAGCACGTCGTGAATGGCTTGATGGCTCGGCCGTGGCTTGGACTAAAGAGAACAGACCGCGGTACGATCGCCGCAACCAGAGATATCCGAGTGATCTGACGCCAGACGAATGGCGCGAATTGGAACCCCTCCTACCGGTCGCTCAAGGGACCGGCAGGCCACGGACCTACAG
>NZ_LABX01000341.1 GCF_001043915.1 Methylobacterium aquaticum
GGACATAGCCGGCGCGGACGAGCCGCGCGGCCGCCGCCTCGAACTGCGCGTGGCGCTCGCGCGGGCCCGGCAGCGCCGCCTCGGGGAGCGCCCGCTGATGCGGCTTCATCCACGGCACGTGGCCGTAGCCGAACACCGCGACCCGGTCCGGCTCCAGGGCCACCGCGTGGTTCACCGTCGCCAGGACGTTCTCCACGGTCTGGTGCGGCAGCCCGATCATCAGGTCGATATTCACCGCCTCGATGCCGGAGAAGCGCAGCCAGGCCACGGCCCGGGCGGTCTCCTCCACCGACTGGAGGCGCCGGATCGCGCGCTGGACGTCCGGGTCGAGGCTCTGCACCCCGAGGCTCGCCCGGGTGACGCCGATCGCCGCCAGGGTCTCGACATCGGCCGGCGTGAGCGTGCGGGGATCGATCTCGACCGCGATCTCGGCATCGGGGGCGACCGTGAAGGCACCGCGCAGCCGCGCCATCAGGCGGCGCATGTCGGAACCGCGCAGCATGGTCGGGGTGCCGCCGCCCCAGTGCAGGTGGCGCAGGACCGGCCGCCCGGCGAAGCGCTCCGAGACGAGGTCGATCTCCTGCTCTAGCGCGGCGACATAGGCCTCGACCGGGGCGTAGCGGCGCACGACCCGGGTGTGGCAGCCGCAATAGAGGCACAGCTCGGCGCAGAACGGCACGTGGATGTAAGCCGAGACCGCCTCGCCCTCGCGGATGCCGGCGAGC
>NZ_LABX01000342.1 GCF_001043915.1 Methylobacterium aquaticum
CCGCCACCCCCCGCCGCCACGCCCGCACCGGTGTCACCGTCACCGCCCTCGGGCTCGGCGGCGCGCAGATGGGCGGCCTCTTCCAGGCGACGAGCCTCGACGAGGCCGCGGGCGCGTTCCGGGCGGCCTGGGACCGGGGCGTGCGCTACTACGACACCGCGCCGTTCTACGGCTTCACCCGCGCGGAGCGCCGCCTCGGCACGCTCCTCACGGAACAGCCGCGCGACCGCTACATCGTGAGCACCAAGGTCGGCCGCGTGATGGTGCCGGACCCGACGGTCGGTCCGATGGAGGAGGGCTATGCCGACCCGCTGCCCTTCCGCCCGACCTTCGATTACAGCCATGACGGCGTGCTGCGCGCCTTCGAGGCGAGCCGGCAGCGCCTCGGTCTCCTCGCGCCCGACATCCTCTATGTTCACGATATCGGCCGCGTTACCCATGGCGAGCGCCACGCCCATCATTGGGAGCAACTGACGACCGGCGGCGGGTTCCGGGCCTTGATGCGGCTGCGCGAGGAAGGCGCCGTGCGGGCGGTCGGCCTCGGCGTCAACGAGTGGGAGATCGTCGCCGACGCCATCGCGGTGGCCGATCTCGACCTCTGCATGCTGGCCGGCCGCTACACGCTCCTGGAGCAGGACAGCCTGCCGCTGATGGATGCCTGCGCCCGCCGCGGCATCGGGATCGCGGTGGCCGGCGCCTTCAATTCCGGGCTGCTCGCCGGCCAGACCACCTACAACTACGCCGAGGCGCCGCCCGCCCTCGTGGCCCGGACGCAAACCCTGCGCGCGGCCTGTGCCGAGGAGGGGGTGCGGCTGGAGGCGGCGGCGCTGCAATTCCCGCTCCTGCACCCGGCGACCCTCACCGTCGTGACCGGCACCCGGAACGCCGCGCAGGTCGAGGCCAACACGACCTGGTTCGCGGATGCCCTCCCGGACGGCTTCTGGGCCCGGCTGAAGGCACGCGGCCTCATCGACGAGGCCGCCCCGATCTGAGCCCCCCGGTTTCGAGCCTGCCATGCCCATCGACGCCCATCACCATCTCTGGCGTCTCGCCGACCGGATCGGCCACTGGCCGCCGCCGGACCTCGCGGCTATCCACCGCGACTTCACCCTCGACGATCTGACGCCACTCCTCGCCGCGGGCGGCATCGACGGCACGGTGCTGGTCCAGACCCTGGAGGACGAGGCCGAGACCGCGGCGATGCTGGCGCTCGCCGCCCGTGCGCCGGTCATCCGCGGGGTCGTCGGCTGGACCGACCTGACGGCGCCGGACGCGGCCGCGCGCATCGCCCGCCTCGCCGGCGACCCGCACCTGAAGGGCCTGCGCCCGATGGTGCAGGACCATCCGGACGACGCCTGGATCGCCGACCCGGTCCTCGCGCCGGCCATCGACGCGATGGTGGCCCACGGCCTGGCCTTCGACGCCCTGGTGCGTCCGCGCCAGCTCTCGGCTCTGCTGACCTTCGCCGCGCGCCATCCCGCTTTGCGCATCGTCGTCGACCACGGCGCGAAGCCGGAGATCGCGGCCGGCGGCACGCCCGGATGGCGGGAGGCCCTGGCGGCTTTGGCCGCCCGGCCGAACGTCTGGTGCAAGCTCTCCGGCCTCCTGACCGAGGCAGGGGAGGGCGGTTCCGACTCGGTGCGCCCCTATGCCGAGACGATCCTCGGTCTGTTCGGTCCCGCCCGGGTGCTATGGGGCAGCGACTGGCCGGTGCTCACCCTCGCGGGGACCTACGAGGACTGGCTCCGGTACTGCCGGACCCTGGTGCCGCCCGCCGATCACGACGCGGTGTTCGGCAGCAACGCACTCTCCTTCTACCGGCTCGATCAAGGCTGAGGAGCGGCCGAGATGCAACGCATGGGCATGGTCATCGGCGTGACCCCGGACCAGATCGCGACCTACAAGCGCCTGCGCACGAGGCGGTGTGGCCGGAGGTGCTGGACCTGATCAGCCGCTGCAACATCCGCAACGACACGATCTTCCTGCGCGAGCCGGAGAAGCTGCTGTTCGGCACCTGGGAATACCACGGCACCGACTTCAAGGCCGACATGGCGAAGATGGCGGCCGATGCGAAGAACCAGGACTGGTGGACTCTGACCATCCCGTGCCAGCGGCCCTTCGAGAGCCGGGGAGAGGGCGACGATGGAGGAGGTGTTCCACCACGATTGAGGGGCCGGCGCTCGCCCGCCCGTCGCGCGCGGGCCCGGCCTCGATCGCGGCGGCGAGGT
>NZ_LABX01000343.1 GCF_001043915.1 Methylobacterium aquaticum
GGGATCGCTGCGAGGAGTGGGAAGGGGTAAGGGCGTGCCGCTTTGGTATGACGCGCTGAGCGTGGTGCTGGCGGCATGACGGCCGAGTCTGACTCAGAACCGTGGCACCCTCGCCCCGAACTCCTCTGCCACAGGCGAGAGCGGGATCACGCGGTGTCGCCTCGACGCGCGGATCCCATCGGGACATCGTCGCCCAACGCACTTTGGTCGCCCTTGACCCGTCGTTGCGCCAGATCAAATTCCCGCCCACGGGACAACCGATAACCAAGAAGCCGGACCCTTCAGGACGCCCGACGCCATGACCGCCTCCCTCGCCATGCCCTTCAGCCCGACCGAGCCCGCCGACCGTCTGCTCTCCCCGGCCGAGCTGGAAGCGGCGCTCCGCGACATCGGGGCGCGGCGCTACCACAACCTGCACCCGTTCCACCGCCTGCTGCACGATGGCAAGCTCGACAAGGATCAGGTGCGGGCCTGGGCGCTCAACCGCTACTATTACCAGGCGATGATCCCGGTGAAGGATGCCACCCTGCTGGCGCGCCTGCCGGACGCGAACCTTCGCCGGGTCTGGCGCCAGCGCATCGTCGACCATGACGGCGACCACGAGGGTGACGGCGGCATCGAGCGCTGGCTGAAGCTCGCCGAGGGCGTTGGGTTCGACCGCGACTACGTGCTCTCGACCAAGGGCATCCTGGCCGCGACCCGCTTCTCGGTCGAGGCTTACGTGCATTTCGTCGCCGAGCGCTCCCTGCTTGAGGCCATCGCCTCCTCGCTCACCGAGATGTTCTCGCCGACCATCATCTCGGAGCGCGTCGCCGGAATGCTGAAGAACTACGACTTCATCACCCGCGAGACCCTGGCCTATTTCGACAAGCGCCTGACCCAGGCGCCGCGGGATGCCGATTTCGCCCTCGACTACGTCAAGCGCCACGCCGTGACGCCGGAGCAGCAGGCCCAGGCTCTCGACGCCCTTCGCTTCAAGTGCAGCGTGCTGTGGACCCAGCTCGACGCGCTCTCCTTCGCCTACGTGTCCCCCGGGACGATCCCGCCGGATGCCTGGCGCCCGGGCGAGGGCCTGCGGGCGGAGGCGTCCACCACGACGCTCGTCGGCGCGGGGGCCGGTGCATGAGCCTGACCCCCGACAGCGTGCCGCGCCTGCCCCGCGGGGTGCGGCTGCGGCACGACACGGTGCGCAACGCCCACGTGCTGCTCGCCCCGGAACGCACCTTCGACCTCGACCAGAACGCCGTGGCGGTCCTGAGCCTGGTCGACGGTGCCCGGAGCATCCGGGCCATCGCCGAGGCGTTGAGCCAGCAATACGAGGTCGACCGCGCCGTCATCGAGCCCGACGTCGTCACGATGCTGGACGGTCTGCTGCTCAAGCGCGTGCTCGAGACCGTGCCGGCGGCGTAAAGGCCCCAGGAGGGACAGTCCGGGAGGGACAGTCATGAACGCCGTCACACCTGCCAGCTTTCCTGCCCTGCCGGCCCCGATCGGGCTCCTCGCCGAGCTGACGCATCGCTGTCCGCTGCGCTGTCCCTATTGCTCGAATCCGCTCGAACTCGACCGGCGCTCGGCCGAGCTCGACACGGCGACCTGGCAGCGGGTGCTGGCCGAGGCGGCGGGCTTAGGCGTGCTTCACGTCCATCTCTCGGGCGGCGAGCCGACGGCGCGGCAGGACATCGTCGACATCACCCGTACCTGCGCCGAGTTGGGCCTCTACTCGAACCTGATCACCTCCGGGGTGGCGGGGGCGCTGGACAAGCTCGACGCGCTCTATGATGTCGGCCTCGACCACGTGCAGCTCTCGGTTCAGGCGGTCGAGGCGGCCAATGCCGAGCGGATCGGCGGCCTCAAGAACGCGCAGCCGCAAAAGTTCGCCTTCGCCGAACGGGTGACGGCGCTGGGCCTGCCGCTGACGCTGAACGCCGTGATCCACCGCGGCAACATCGCCGAGGTGCCGGCGCTGATCGATCTGGCGGTCCGCCTCGGCGCCAAGCGCCTGGAGGTGGCCCACACCCAGTATTACGGCTGGGCCTACGTCAACCGCGCCGCCCTGATGCCGGCCAAGGCCGATGTCGACCGCTCGATCCGCACCGTCGAGGAGGCGCGCGAGCGGCTGAAAGGCCAGCTCGTCATCGACCTCGTGGTGCCGGATTACTACGCCAAGTACCCCAAAGCCTGCGCCGGCGGCTGGGGCCGGCGGCTGATGAACGTCACGCCGACCGGCAAGGTGCTGCCCTGCCACGCCGCCGAGACGATTCCCGGGCTCGCCTTCTGGCACGTCCAGGATCATGCGCTCGCCGAGATCTGGGCGGATTCGCCGGCCTTCCGGGCCTATCGCGGCACTGACTGGATGCAGGAGCCGTGCCGCTCCTGCGACCGGCGCGAGAAGGATTGGGGCGGCTGCCGCTGCCAGGCCCTGGCGCTGGCGGGTGACGCCGCCGCCACCGATCCGGCCTGCTCGCTCTCGCCCCTCCACGGCAAGGTCCAGGCCCTGGCGATCGCCGAATCGGCGCTGGAAACCGCGCCCGACTACCAGTACCGCACCATCGGCGGCGCCCCCCGCGCCGCCGTGCCCGAGGGAGCGCCCGTGTGAGCCGTCTCGTCCTGGTTGGTCTCCTGTCCGCCCTCCTCGGCGGCCCGGCTCTCGCGCAAGGCACGCCGTCCCCGGCCGCGCCGCCGCAAGCCGCTCCCTCCCAGAGCCCGCCGTCCCAGGGCACGCCGCCGAACGCCACCGCGCTGCTGTTCGAGACCAACCAACTCGCCAACGCTCCCCCGGGCCAAGCGATCAGCTACCGCTATACCCGCTTCAGCGGCATCGAGAGCGCCCCCTTCGGCCCTCCGGTCGAGGACCGCATCCGCGAGGAGGTGGCGCCGGGCGCGCGCGCCGAGACCCGGAACCTCAAGGTCGAGATGTTCTCCGGCGAGCGCCGGATGCCGACGGCGACCTACGAGGACATCCCCGGCAACCCGGTTCTGGTGCGCTTCCTCGAGCATCACCTCGAGGACCTCGCCAAGGTGCTCAAGGGCAATCCGCGCTACATCAAGAACGGCATCCGGCGCGCCTTGCGCGAGAGCGCCAGCGTGGCCCCGGCCGAGGTCGAGGTCGGCGGCAAGACGGAGCCGGGCTGGCGCGTGGTGGCGCGGCCCTTCGTGGACGATCCGGTGCGCGACCGCCTGCGCGGCTTCGACAGCCTGACCTACACGTTCGTGGTCTCCCCGACGGTGCCCGGCCAGATCGTCTCGATCGATGTCCGGGCGACGAACCCCGAGGGCGGACTTCTGCTTCAGGAAACCCTGACCTATGAACCGAATGCTGGCTAAGGCGCTCCTCGCGGGCGGCCTGCTGATCGTGGCCGCAGCGGTCTCCGCGCGGGCCGACGACAACGACTATCCGACCGAGGCCCGGGCCGATTACGTGTTCGGCTGCATGGCGGCCAACGGCCAGACCCGCGAGGCGCTGACGAAATGCGCCTGCTCGATCGATGCCATCGCGGCGATCCTGCCTTACGACAAATACGTCCAGGCTTCGACGATCCTCGGGATGCGCCAGGGCATCGGCCAGCGCGCCAACGAGTTCCGGTCGACCAAGATGTTCGACGACAAGATCGCCGAATTGCGCCGGGCCCAGGCCGAGGCGGAGATCCGCTGCTACCGGCCGAGCGCCAACTGATCCGGGTTGCCTAAGCAGATTTCGCCGAACCGGTGACCACTTCGGCGAAATCTGCTTAGCGCTGCGCAGCCCCCACCTACGGGGTCGGACCGATGCCCGCCAGGGCACGGATGCGGGGCACGGCGAAATCGGTGAAGGCGCGGACGGCCGGTCGCATGTGGCGCGTCGATGGATAGACCAGGAAGGCTTCCGTCGAGCGGAGCGTGTAATCCGGGAGCACGTGCACCAGGCGGCCGGCCGCCAGATCCTCGGCGACCAGGAGACGCTGCACGGGCCCGATGCCGCGTCCCTCGCGCAGAGCGTGGACCAGCACCTCGGCGTTGTTGGTCCGCAGGATTGGACGAACCGGGACATCGACCGTCTCGCCGTCGCCCTGGAGGGTCAGCAGGGTGCGCGAGACGGCAGCGGAGGCGATCGTGACGACGTCGCACGCGGTCAAGTGCTCGGGCCTGCCGATCTCGCCCGCCCGCGCCAGGTAGGCGGGCGCTGCGACCAGGATACGGTGCGACCAGCCGAGCCGGCGGATGATCAGATCCTGTCCCTCGGGCCGGCCGTAGCGCAGCGCCAAGTCGTAATCCTCATGGACGAGGTCCACCACCCGCTCTTCCAGCACGAGGTCGATCGAGACCCGCGGATGCTGCGCCTGGAAGTCGGCCACGATCGGATGCAGGTGCCTGACGCCGATGCAGGACGGCGCGTGCAGGCGCAGCCGGCCCTCGACCTGCGCGCCCTCGGCACGCAGGTCCTCCAGCGCGGCGTCGATCGCCGCGATGGCCGGCTGGCTCGCCGCGTAGAGCCGCAGCCCTTGGGGCGTCGGTCGCACGAGCCGCGCGGAGCGCTCCAGGAGGCGTGCGCCGACATGCGCCTCAAGGTTGCGCAGGTGCTTGCTGATCGCGGGCTGGGACACTGCGAGATCGCGGGCGGCGGCGGTCATGGAGCCGCGATCGACGGTGCGCTGGAAGGCACGCAGGGCGAGAGCAAGATCCATCGATGCCATCCGGTTATGGGCCCGATCACCGCATGACCGATCGACAGGGCGGAAGCATGGCCGTTTCCTGAAGGCCCCTGATCGATTGAATTTCCGACCATGATCCTGACCCGCCGCTTCCTGCTCTCGGGCACGCCCCTGTTCCTCGCCGGCTGCATCACCCATCCGGCGCCGCCCCTCGTGGCCGATCACCGCCCGCCGGTCGATCCTGGCACGCTCGCGACTTACGCGGCGCTCGACACCGAGCCGTTCCCCGTACCGGCCATCGATCTGACCGGGATCGACCCGCGCTTCCTGCGCCGGGAGGTCGCCTACGCCACGTCGGAGCCGCCCGGGACCATCGTGGTCGACCCCGCTGCGCGTTACGCCTACCTCGTGCGCGAGGGCGGACGGGCCATCCGCTACGGGGTGGGAGTCGGCAAGAACGAGGCTTTCAACTTCCGCGGCGATGCGGTCATTGCGCGCAAGGCGGAGTGGCCGCGCTGGACGCCGACACCCGCGATGATCCGCCGGGAGCCGGAGCGCTACGGGCCCGTCGCAGGCGGCCTGCCGGGCGGGCCGGGCAACCCGCTCGGACCGCGGGCACTCTACCTCTTCCGGAACGGACAGGACACGCTGTACCGGCTCCACGGCACGACGGAGCCGGGAACGATCGGCACCATGGTGTCGTCGGGCTGCGTGCGGTTGCTCAACCAGGACATTATCGACCTGTATCGCCGCGTCCCGACGGGCTCGCGCGCCGTCGTCCTGCCCGCGTAGCCGATGTCCCGAGCGGGGTCGACGCCCCGCGGGTCCGGCGCATCGCCCGACCTTCCCCGGGCGGCGGCGGGGTCCGCCCAGGCGGTTGCGGCCCCCCTCGCGGACCGGCATTCTGGCCGCCTCTCGATTGGCGGGGATGCGCGATGAAGCGGCTCATCGGAATGGTGCTGGCGGCGGAGTGTCTCGTCCGCCCGGCGGTTGCCGACGACCTGTCCCTGTGGGCGCTCTACGACCGGACGCTTCGCTCGGCGAAATACATCGACCTCACCCACGCCTTCGCGCCGGTGCAGCCGGTCTGGCCGGGATTCTCCGGCGCCCGGTTCAAGCCGGCCCGGGCCGGCCGCCCGCTCGACGGGTTCGCGCGTGAGGGCGACGTCTTCACCTACGAGACCCACGGCTTCGTCGCCACCGCCTACGATCTGCCGACCGACCAGTACGGCACCCAGCTCGATCCGCCCGCGCACTGGAACCCGCGCGGCGCGACGATCAGCGATCT
Organism: Methylobacterium aquaticum; assembly: GCF_001043915.1. Taxonomy (GTDB): domain Bacteria; phylum Pseudomonadota; class Alphaproteobacteria; order Rhizobiales; family Beijerinckiaceae; genus Methylobacterium; species Methylobacterium aquaticum. Next base: position 5,917 of record NZ_LABX01000343.1, read on the forward strand.
GCCGGCGACCTACACCCTGCGGCCCCTCGCGGTGATCGACATCTCGCCCAAGGTCGCCCGCGACGAGGGCTACCACCTCCAGGTCGCCGACATCGCCGCCTACGAGGAGAAACACGGCCGCATCCCGGCCGGGGCCGTGGTGATGGTGCGTTCGGACTGGTCGAAGCGCTGGGCCGAGACCGAGCGGTTCCGGCAGAAGCCGTTTCCCGGCGTGAGCCTTGCGGCGCTCAAGGTCCTGCACCTGGAGCGCAAGATCCTGTTCCACGGCCACGAGCCGCTGGACACCGACACGACGCCGACCCTCGAAGGCGAGGCGTGGCTGATGCACAACAACTTCGCGCAGGCCGAAGGGGTGACGAATCTCGACCAGGTGCCGGAGGCCGGCGCCTTGATCGCCATCGGCTTCGCCAAGCCGCTGGGCGGCACCGGCGGCTTTGCCCGCTACGTCGCCATCGCGCCGGCAGGCTGGCCGCACGGCGTCAGCGTCGATGCGGTGCCGGGCGCGCCGCTGGCGCAGCAGCCCGCGCCGCTGCGGCGGGACGCGGATGGGGTGATGCGGCCGACGGGCCCGTGAGGAGGCGAGGATGACGATGCCGAGCCGCCTCTCCCCGGCGGCGTTCCGGGCGTTTCAGGACGGCCGGCCCGACGAGGAGCGCTGGGAACTGATCGATGGGACGCCGGTCATGATGACGCCGCCGCCGCCGCTGATCGATCACAATCGGATCGCCAGCAATCTCGAGCGTCTGCTGAACGACGCCCTGGCGCTCTGCGATCCCGACCGCGAGGCGGTGCAGCGCCCCGGCCTCGAAATCGAGGTCGGCCCCGCCGCGTTGGAGGGACTGGGTTTTGCCGGTGCGTACCGACCGGAGCCGGACGTGGCGGTGATCGACTATGAGCCGGTGGCCGGCCGCCGCTTCGTCGACCGTGCCCATCTCCTGGCCGAGGTGGTGTCGGGCACCGACGATGATCCGATCCTGCCGGGCGGAGTGTCGTGGATCGACGCGAAGACGCGGCTCTACCGGGCGCACCAAGCCTGTCGGGCGGTCCTGGTCATCGAGCAGCGCCGGATCGCGGTCGTGGTCTGGGAGCGCGGACCGGACGGGTGGGACGAGCGGCGGCTCACCGACCCGGACGATGCGCTGGATCTGCCGGGTTTCGGTCTGCGCTGCCCGGTCGGTGCGCTCTATGCCGGCACGCACCTGCGGCCGCGGCGGCGGCCTGCATGACGGCGGCCTGCGCTTCTCGCGAAGGGATCACCCGCCCATGGCGCTGCACAACTCCACCAGCACGCCGTCCCCGTCCCGGACATAGGCGACGACCTGGCCCCACGGCTTCGTCACCGGCTCCGCCACCGGCAGCGCCCCCGCCGCCACGGCCCGGGCGAAGGCCGCCGGGATATCCTCGGCGATCAGGCCGACCTCGAAGCCGGCCGGCGCCTCGGCGCGGCGGTTGAGGCGGAAGCCCGGACAGGTCTCCGCCACGAATCCCTCCTCGGCAAAGGCGAGCGCCGTCGCGCCGGTCTCCAGCTCGGCATACTGCCCGCTCTCGTGGACGAAGCGCGCCGCCAGCCCGAAGGCGCGCTCGTAGAACGCGACGCTCGCCGCGACGTCGGGAACGTAGAGGATCACATAGCCGAGCCGCATCGCCGAATCGGCCCCGCCGGAGCTTGCGCCCTCAGCTACCATGGCCCGCCGGGAAAGTCCGGGTGAACACCCGGCCCTCGGTGTCCTTGGCCGCCACCGTCACCGGCTCGGCATGGCCCGTGAAGGAGAAGCGGAAGGTCGGGTCCTCACTGATCGAGATGCCGCCGGTCATCGAGAAGAGCGGCGTCTCGCCCTGGCGCACGCTGAGGGATTCGACGAACCAGGCCGGGGTGTAGAGCCGGGTCACCTGGTCCATCTGCAAGCCGGAATAGTTCGGGTGGCGGACCTGCACCTGGGCCTCGCCGCGATCCGCGAAGGTGCGGAAGCGCATCTCGCCGAGATGGGCCTGGGCCTCGGCCGGGTCCTTCACCGCCGGGGCCGAGCAGCCGCCCGCCGCCTTGACGTAGGCTTTGGTCATGTAGAGCCCGCCATCCTCGGTCTCGGCGATGGCGCGGACATACGAGTAGGAATTCACCCGGATGCGGGTGGAGAGGTCGAAGCGGCGTTGGCCTTGCGCGAACCGGATCGTGCCGACCACCGGCGAGGGGTTCTCGTCCACCACCAGGGTCAGGCTCGTGACCCGGCGGGCATCGCCCTCCGGCAGCGCGATATGGAGCGTCACTGGGACGATGGCGGCGTCCTCGGCGCGCTTGGGCGCCTCCAGGCTCACCAGCCCGGCGCCGTCCCGGATCGGGCGCTCGCCCACGACGCTGGGGCGCAATTCGCTCCAGGTGGTCTCGGGACGCTCGTCCTGCGCCGCAGCCGGCCCGGCCAGGACCGCCCAGACGCCCACCGACACGGCGCAGAAGGCCGGCGACACTCTCATGACGCATTCTCCCGGAGGCGGGCCCTGACGGGCCTCGTTCTGAACTCTCCGACCAATGTAGAGGACGCCCGGGCCCGGCGCCAGGATAAGTCCCTGAACAGGCGCAGCTTCGGGGTGCGTCTCGCCGGATGGTGATCGGCCGGGTGCCGTTGCGTGCCGGCGCCGGCCGGCCTATCCCGGGGTGGTCGCCTTCGAGGATCGTCGCTCCGTGTCTGCACTCGCTGCCCTGCTGCCGGATCTCGGCCGCCGCACCCTGGTGATGGGCATCCTGAACGTCACCCCCGATTCGTTCTCGGATGGCGGCCGCTTCCAGGAACTCGACGCGGCGCGGAGCCAAGCCGCCCGTCTGGTCGAGGAAGGAGCCGCCCTCCTCGATATCGGCGGTGAATCGACGAGGCCGGGCCACAAACCTGTCCCGGCCGAGGAGGAGCAGGCCCGGGTGCTGCCGGCGATCCGGGCCCTCAGCCCCACCCTCCCCGTCCCGATCTCGATCGACACCTACAAGGCCTCGACCGCCGAGGTCGCGCTCAAGGCCGGCGCCCGCATCGTCAACGACGTCTGGGGCCTGCAACGGGAACCGGAGATCGCGACCGTGGCCGCCCATCACGGCGCCCCGGTGGTGGTGATGCATAACCGCGAGACTGTCGATCCGAGCCTCGACATCGTCGACGAGATGCGGGCCTTCTTCGAGCGCTCGCTGACAATCGCCCGCCGGGCCGGCATTCCCGACCGCGACATCGTGCTCGATCCCGGCATCGGCTTCGGCAAGAGCTGGGAGCAGCACCTGGACGCCCTGCGGCGCCTGCCCGAGCTGACGTCTCTCGGGTTCCCGCTCCTCGTCGGCGTGTCGCGCAAATCGGTGCTCGGGCGGCTCCACAACGCTGCCACCGCCCCGGCCGATCGCCTGTTCGGCTCGATCGCCGCCCATGTCGCCGCCGCGTCGCTCGGGGCCGACATCGTGCGGGTCCACGACGTGCGCCCGCATGTCGAGGCTTGCCAGGTGGTCGACGCGATCATGCGTCCCGCCTCCCGCCCCGGAGCCTGATCCCCGTGGTGATCCCCTCGGTGAGCCCGTTGGACCGCATCCTGATCCACCGCCTCGCGGTCTTCGCCCATCATGGCCTGCTGCCGGAGGAGGCGGTGCTGGGCCAGCGCTTCTACCTCACGCTCGAAGCCCGCCTCGATCTGCGCGAGGCCGGCCGCAGCGACGACATCGCCGCCACGGTGAGCTACGCCGACCTCGCGGGCCTCGCCCACCGCATCGCCACCGAGCGCCGCTTCCGGCTGATCGAGGCCCTGGCCGAGACCATCGCCCAGGAAGCCCTCGCCACCTTCCCGGCGCTCCAGGCCCTGACGGTGCGGATCGACAAGCCGGGCGCGCCGGTGCCGCTGGTGCTCGACGGCCTGACGGTCGAGATCACGAGGACGCGCGGTGCCTAACGGATCGTCGGCTGACGCTTATCTCGGGCTCGGCAGCAATCTCGGCGACAAGGCCGCGATGCTCGATGCGGCGATCGCGGCGCTCGCCGCGACGCCCGGCATCGCGATCACGGCCCGCTCGCGCGACTACCGCACCCCGCCCTGGGGCGACACCGACCAGGACTGGTTCCTCAACGCGGCTGTCGGCATCGTGACGACGCTGTCGCCCCACGCCCTGCTGGACGCCTGCCTTGCCGCCGAGACACGCCTCGGCCGGGTGCGGGAACGCCGCTGGGGCCCGCGGGTCATCGATATCGACGTGCTGCACTATGCCGGCGCCACGGTGTCGGACGAGCGCCTGGTGCTGCCGCACCGCTTCCTGCGCGAGCGCGCCTTCGTGCTGGTGCCGCTCGCCGAGATCGCCCCGGACCTGATGATCGGCGGCGAGACGGTGATGCAGGCGCTGGCCCGGCTCGACCGGAGCGGGATCGAGCCGGTGGACGACCCTGTGCCGACGGGGCGCCCGATACCGACCGTGTGATCCCTCCGTCCACGCGCAGGGTGATGGAGCCCGCCGCCACTGGTCGATCCTGCCCTGGACGAGGCGGGCGAGGCCGTCCGGCGGCCGGTTCGCGCCCGTCACTCCGAGCCCGCCAAGGGATGCGGCGAGCGCCTCGCCCTTGCCCGACCGGGATGGCCCGACCGGGATGGGATCACTCCCCCAACCCCACCTCCC
>NZ_LABX01000344.1 GCF_001043915.1 Methylobacterium aquaticum
CCGCGAGGTTGGTGCGGGCGGGGTTGAAGGTGCTCGCATAATAGTCGGTCCAGCCGGCCTCGAAGGCGTCCCGATCCGGCACGTCGTCGCGCCGGCCCGGCGGCCCGAAGGTCAGGGTGCGGCCATCCCAATGGGCCGAGCCGTCCGGGGTGAGGATCGACCAGTCGAAGGCGGGGAAGCGCGCGGAAAAGAACGGCGCCGCCTCCGCCAGGATGTGGTGCTCGGGCTCGAACCAGGCGGCGAACCGCTCCCGCCCTGCCTCCCCCGCCCCTGCGCGACGGAAGCGCAGGAAGGCGTGCATCTTGTGCAGGTCGCGCGCCACCGCCTTGCGCATCAGCGCGAGGCGATGGACCAGGGGGTCGCTCGCCACCTCCGCGAGGTGCCGCTCTCCTCCTGCCACCCGCCAGACCAACCGGTGGAGCAGGCCGTAGCGCTCGCGATCGCGATGCATGACGACGGGCGGGATCAGGGCCGCCACCGCCCGCGGCAGGGCGAGCGCCGAACCGGGTGCCGCTGCTTCCGCCTCGGGAAACAGCGAAGCGGCGTCGCCCGCGACCCAGGTCACCGCCTCGGGCGGGACACCCGCCGCGACGAGGTGCCGGATCGCCGCGCGAAACCCCTCCAGATCGGCACCGGCGGCGAGCCGGATGGTGCGGGGGCGCATCTAGAACAGGCTCAGCTGGCGCGGCGGCTCG
>NZ_LABX01000345.1 GCF_001043915.1 Methylobacterium aquaticum
ACGCCCCCCCGCCCCCCGGTTTCGGTGAACCGATTGCGGTCGATGCCGACATAGGCCCCGCCCACGAACGGCTCGATGTACGACGCTGTGACCGGCGACGCCTTGCCGAGCACGCCCGCCCCAAGCGCGATCCGGTAGCCGATCTCGCCGAAGCCCTGCACCGTCGAGCCGCCGTAGCGCGCGCTCTCGGTCTCGGAGAATCCGGGGAAGACCACGGAGCGGCGCAGCCGCAGGCTGTTGTCGGCGTAAGAAGCGCCGAGGCGCAGGGCGAAGGGACCGGCCTCGTAGCCGCCATAGACGCCGCCGAACCCGCTCTCGATCGTGCCGCTCGCCGTCTGGCCCGGCGCGTCGAGGGTGGTGCGGGTATAGCCGCCGGCGACGCCGAGCTTGATGCCGTTCTCGAGCCGCAGATCGGCGCCGAGCACGAAGCCGGCGGTGTCGCGGTTGAGGGTGACGGCGTTGCCGTCGCTGCGCGCCTGGCCGAAGCTGCCGAAGCCCTGGCCCCACAGGCCGAACACCCGGGGATCGAGCACCCGCACCGGCACCGGGGCGACCGGGGCGGCACGGCTGGGGAGGTCGGCGGTGTAGGTGGCCGGCAGGGTGCCGTAGTCGCGGCCGGCGTCGCCCGACCAGCGCAGGCGGTCGAGGATCGCCTCGCGGACGAAGAACGCGGTCTCGTAGGCCGCCGAGACGGAACTCGCGTGGATGTCGCCGGTGAGCGCCTGGAAGGCGGTGACCGCCTCCGGGGTGGTGAGCCCGACGGTGCGGGCGTAGATGCCCGCGCCTGCGCCGGCGCCCTGGATGGCGGTGGCGACCGCCGCCTGGTTGCGGGTCTGGGCGATGGTGGCGAAGGGGGTGTCGTTGCGGGTCAGCGTCAGGTCGACTTCCGCGGGCTGGTAGCGCAGCGTCGGGGTGAGGAAGGCGAGGTTGGAGGTGACGCCCGCGAAGGTGCCGGTGACGCCGTTATTGGCCGAGAGCACCGTGTATTGGGTGCGGGGATTGTAGTTCCCGTTCTGAGCCAGCACCTGGACGGTGCCGCCCTGGATGGTGGCGGAGCCGGTGGCGGCGAGGCGGTCGGACTGGCCGGCGGCGTTGGCCTCGACCTGGAAGGTGGAGCCCGGGGCGAAGGTGGCGTTGCCGGCGACGG
>NZ_LABX01000346.1 GCF_001043915.1 Methylobacterium aquaticum
TTGAGGAGCGTCGACTTGCCGGAGCCCGAGGGCCCGACCACGGTGACGAACTCGCCTTCCCGCAGCGTGAACGACAATCCCTGGATGACCCAGCGACCGGGCTCGGTCCCCCGGCCCGGGAAGGCCTTGCCGAGGTCGCGCACTTCGAGCAGCGGCTGGTCGCTCATGTCGGGTCTCCTGGAGCGCGCGCAGCGGCACCTGTCGGGCGCCAGGACATCAGGCGCCGTTCCGCTGCCGTGACCGCGGCGTTGGCGGCGGCGACGATGAGGGTCAGGGCCACGACGCCCGCGAGCGCACCGGTCATCTCGAAATTGCCGGCCGAGGACTGGATCAGGTAGCCGAGCCCGCGATTCGATGAGATCAGCTCGGCGATCGCCGCACCGCCGATCGAGAGGGGCAGTGCGACCTGCACCGCCTGGACGATGAACGGCGTCGCGGCCGGAAGCACCACCGTGCGGAGCAGCTGCCGCTCGTTAGCCCCGGCGATCCGGGCCATGCGCACGAGCCGAGGATCGACGGCGCGCACTCCCTCGGTGGTGCTAAAGAAGACGATGAAGAAGCTCACGCTCGCGACGAGCGCGACCTTGCTCCAGATGCCGATCCCGAACCAGACGATGAACAGCGGAATGAAGGCGACCTTTGGCAGGCCGTAGCCCAGCACGATGAACGGGTCGAGCACGGCCGCGAGGAAGGGCTGCCGCCTCAGCGCGAGGGGTAGGAGCAGTCCGGGCACCGCGCCGATGGCGAACCCGAGCAGGGCCTCGAGCAGCGTGTATCCGGCATGGCCGAGGAGGACGCCGCCCGAGAGCCAGGCCCAAAGCTGCGTCAGGACGAGGAGAGGCGAGCTGACCTGCTCGGCCCCAAGCCACGTCCCTGCCACCTGCCACGCCACGGCGAGGACGGCCACGATGACGATGCGATCGCGCATGGTCGCCTCCCGCTCAGGGCGCGATGCCGGGGCTGTACAGCTCGCCGATCGGCGGCACGACGGCGTCCTGCGGGATGAGGCCGGCGATGCGGTCGAATGCTACGACGTTGCGGTACATCTCCTCGGTTAGGCTGACGTCCGCCCGGGCGTGATGAGCGAACAGCGCGTAGGACCGGCGCAGGATCGCCGGCTCCATCGCCTCGAAGGTCTTGGCCAGCGCCGCGAGCCCGGCCTCCGGCTCGCTCCGCATGAGCGCGATCGCCTTGCGCAACGCGGCGACGAAGCCCCGGCACAGGGCCGCCTCGGTGCGGCAGTAATCGGGGCGCACGAGCACGACGTTATAGGGGAAGCTCCGTAGTTCCGGCAGGTCGACGTCGGGACCCGAGATCCAGTTCGCGCCGCCCTCGGCCTCCGCGGCGAGCGTGAAGGGCGGGGAGAACACCATGGCGTCGATGGTCCCGCGCTTCATGGCGGCGACCATTGCCTGCGGCTGGAGCGCCGTGATGGTGAAGTCGGTTTCGGGGTTCATCCCGGTCTTGTGGGCGAGGTAGCGCAGGAAGCTGTGCGGCAGGCCGTTGACCGCGTCGATGCCGATCGTCAGGCCCTTAAGCGCCCGCATCCGAGCCGCCGTGTCCCCCGGCCGGGCCGCCTCGAAGCGCTCGGCCACCGCCTTGCGCACGACGATATCCGTCGTCACGCGGTCCTGAAGATTTGCCAGCGCGACAAGCTTCTGGTTGCGGACGGCAGCGGCGATCTGAATGCCCCCGGACACGAGAGCAAAGTCAGCGCTTCGGCCAAGCAGGGCCGGCACGACGCCCGGCCCCGCCACATAGATGATCTTCGGCTCGATGCCCTGCTCCCGGAAGTATCCGCGCTCAAGCGCGATGTAGGCGGGCGCGAATAGGAGCGAGGGTGCTGGCAGCGCAAGGGAGACTCGGGACTGCGCCGCAGCGGTACCGCTGCCGAAGGCGCCGATCAAGAAGACGAGCGCGCACGAGGTAGCGCGGTGGATGAAGTGAAACGGCACGGGCTTTTCTCCCTAGTCTATTATATTTTATTCGTATTGGCGTTCGTGACGTGACCGGCTTGCAAAAAAAGATGCCGATACTCAGGCAAATAATTGAGACTTCGGGCCTGCTTCGATCGAAGATGCCCCACCCGGAAGCGTATCGCGGCGACGCTCGGGACAGTTCTCAGGCGAGAACGGACGCGCGGGCGAGGTTGGCGTCGAGCGCCTGCGCGAGCATCTCGGAGGGACGCAATCCATCCGGCGGCGTGATCCGGAACCCGACGTAGCCGTCGGGACGGACCAGGACGGCCCCGCCCTGCTCTAGGCCGTAGACCCGGCGGAAGCCCTCGCTCGGATCGCCGAGGCGGCCCCCCGGCCCGACCGTCCAGGCGCTGCCGGACAGTCCCTCCCGCGCCATCAAGTCCTCGAATGCCGCGCACCAGGTTGCGCAATCCGGCGTCGCGAACAGGACGAACCGACCCGAGCCGACGAGGTCGATGGGCGAGACCGGGGCGTCGTCCCGCTCGAGCCAGAGATGAGGAGCCCTGTGGCCCGGTCTCGCCGAGGGCGCGTAGTCGAGAACGGAGAAGGCGGGGCTCTCGCCGGCGTCGTCGAGGAAGGCCCCGGCCGCGTAGGCGGCCCCGAACGTCTGGCCGAGGTAGTCGAAATGCTCCCTGAGGTCCGGCACGACCGCGCGCAGCTCCGCCTCGGCCGCGAGCCGATCCGACCCTTCGAGGCGCCGGGCCATCGGGCTGTCGGCGGTCGCCATCCCCGACAGGCCGAGCTCGGCCATCTTGACGGCATTGGCGACGCTCTGGTCGATGTTGACCTGCGCTACCGGACGGCGCTCGGTCTCGTAGGTGTCCAGCAGAGCATCCGGGGCGCGGCCTCGCAGGACGAGCGCGAGTTTCCAGGCGAGGTTGTGGACGTCGGCGATGCCGGTATTCATGCCCTGGCCGCCGGTCGGGGGCAGAGGATGGGCGGCGTCACCTGCCAGGAAGACCGGGCCGGCCCGGAATTGGTCCGCCAGACGCGCCTGCATCCGCCAGGGCATGATCGAGCGGATCCGGATCTCGGCCGCATCGGTACCAAGAACGGACCGAACGACCTCAAGGCAGCGCTCCGGCGTGAAGTCGGCGACGGTCTCCCGCTTGGGATCGAAGGCGAAATTGTAGGTCCAGCGATGGCGGCCATCGAGGGCGATCAGCACGCCGCACGTCTTCAGATTGAAGATCCACCACAATAGATAGGGCCGGTCCTCGACGAGGCGCCACAGGTCCGCCTCGAAATGGATTCCGATCTGGCGCCCGATGCGGCCGAGACCCGACATGGTGATGCCCGCCCGGTCGCGCACCAAGCTCCTGGCACCGTCAGCCCCGATGAGGAAACGCGCACGGACCTCCGCGCCGGCACAGGCGAGCCGCACCCCATGCGGCTCCACCGCGATGTCGCGAACCTCTGTCGAAAATTGCACTGTGACGAAGGGCTCCCGTTCGACGGCTGCCCGCAAAACGGGTTCGAGCCGGTCCTGGGGGCAGGAGACCTTGTGGCTCGGGCTCGCTGCCGCATGGGCCGCGTCGCGCGCCGCGAGTCCTCGGGTGCGCAGGACGGCGACCTCCGGCTCGATGAGGCGCCGCAGGAATGCGACGCCCTGGTTGCGCTCGGCCGGCAATCCCTCTCGCCTGATGGCGTCCTCAAGGCCGAGGGAGCGGAAGATCTCCATGCTGCGGGCGTTGACGACGTGCCCACGGGGGTGGGTCGACGTGCCAGGTTCCGCCTCGAGAACCACCGTTCGAACGCCGAGGCGCCCGAGAAGAAGCGCCGCAGTGAGTCCCACCGGACCAGCCCCAACGATCGCGACTTCGGCCCACATGCGGGCACCTCCCGGCAGCGCGCCGTCTCCGCGGCGCCATTGACTGGCAGTCAACATGGTTATTGACTGCCAGTCAATCTCGAACCTACGAGGGGTCTCGCGGCGTGGGCGCGTCCTCCGCGCCCAGCACCCGGGCCTGCCGCATGACTGCCGGAAACAAGCTCAGCGAAGCGGCAATCACGCCCTCGCGAGGAACGGGACGGCCCTGGACCCATTCGAGGACCAGTTCGTCGAAGAAGCCGAGCCACGCGCGTGTCGCCACGACGAGCGGCTCGGACGGAGCTTCCACGCCGTAGAGTTCCAGGATGAGATGGATAGCGTTGCGGCGCGATCTCTCCCAGATCGTCTGGATCGCCGGCGAGCCTCCGCCGCGCGAGTGGAAAACGTAATCGGCGCGGCGCTGCTCGACCGCCATCATGTGACTTTCCAGGAAGGCCGTGAGCTTGACCTCCGGCGTTCCGGACCGCTGCAGGGCCTCCCGGTGGAGGCGATCGAGGCGATCGGCTGCTCCCTGGCTCACGACTTCGTACAAGCGCGCCTTGCTCTTGAAGTAATGAAACACCAGTCCATGCGCGACCCCGGCCGATCGCGCGATATCCTCGACATTCACGTCGCTGAAGGGTGTCTTCGTGAACAGCTCGGTCGCGGCATCGACGATCTGCCGGCGCGATTCTCGATTGTCGTTCTTTCGCGTTTCTGGTGGCATAGCGCGCCTGGTCCGAACATGGATGCCGAGCATCGATCGGCGCGGGGACTACCACCCTGACAGGCGCAGCGACAATCCACCGGCCCGACGCTGGTGTCGGGGCAGCACTGCGCCCAATCCCAGATGCTCAGAATCGACTCTGCGCTCTGCCGGCGCGGGCGTGCGACGTCGCATCACGCGCAGGAGTGCGCCGGCATCAACGGGCGGGTCAAGCCGTCTCGCGCGGCGTGCCAGGGCAATCGCTTCAGCCTTTGTGCGGGTTTGGGCTGCGCGACGCGGAGGATCATGATTCACCGGGGGCTTGGCGTTCTGCGAGGCCCCATGCCGTCATCGCTTTCGATCCTCGAGCACTTCTCCGCCCTGGAGGATCCGCGCCAGCAGTGGCGGGTGATCTACCCGCTTCCTGAGATCCTGCTGTTGGTCTTGTGCGCCACGCTGTGCGGCATGGACGCCGGCTGTGGGGCGAGCAGCGCCTGAGCTTCCTGCGTCGTTTCCTGCCCTATGCGCGGGGCCTGCCGGCGCACGACACCCTGAACGACGTCATCAACGCGCTCGACGCCGACCTCTTCAAGACCTGCTTCACCACCTGGGTCGACAGCCTGCGCGAGGCCGAGCCCGACCTCATCGCCGTCGACGGCAAGACCTCCCGGCGCTGCCACGCCAAGACCAAGGGCCGGGCTGGCCTGCACACCGTCTCGGCCTGGGCCGCCCGTCAGCGCCTCGTACTCGGCCAGGAGGCGGTGGCC
>NZ_LABX01000347.1 GCF_001043915.1 Methylobacterium aquaticum
GGCGGTTTCCCCTCGGCGGGGAAATGTCCTAGCTGTTGCTGCACTGCGCCATCCGGCGTTGCGTTCCTGTCTGCACGATCGCCAAGACCTCCCATGACCGACAAGAACCGCCGCTTCCTGGTCGCCGGCACGGCCGCCGGCCTCGCCTCGACGCTGCTGGCGGGGGCGTTCCCGCGCCCTGCCCTCGCCTGGACGGACCAGGATTTCGCCCCCGTCCGGCGCCGGCGTTCCCGCGATCCCGTCCAGGCCGATGACGGCGCGTTCTACGACACGCGGGGACAAGCCGCGGACCCGTATTACCGGAGCGAGCCGGCGCCCGCCCCGGCGCTGGAGGAGGATTCGTTCTGGGGCAGCTCGCCGCGGCGCGCGGAGCAGCCGCAGCCGGGGACGGTCGATCCGAACGCCACGGTGGTGGTCGATGACGGCCCGATCGACCTTGCCCGCGCCTATGCGGCCCTCGAGACCGAGCCGTTCCCGGTCGCGGCCTTCCGCTGGCGCCGCGCCAACCCGTCCTTCCTGCGCCAGGAGGTCGCCTATAGCGGCCGTCACGCACCGGGCACGATCGTGGTCGATCCGCGGGCGCACCATCTCTACCTCGTCCAGGAGGGCGGCCGGGCGCGCCGCTATGGCGTTGGCGTCGGCCGTCAGGGCTTTGCCTGGAACGGGGCGGCCACCATCAACTCCAAGCAGGCTTGGCCGGACTGGTACCCGCCCAAGGAGATGATCGCCCGCCAGCCGGCGCTGGCGCGCAGCGTATCGAAGTTGCAGAGCGGCCTCGGCGTGCCCGGCGGCCCGCGCAACCCGCTCGGCGCCCGTGCCCTCTACCTGTGGCAGAACAACAAGGACACGCTCTACCGCATCCACGGCACCACCGAGCCGGAGAGCATCGGCCGCAGCGTCTCCTCGGGCTGCATCCGGATGATCAACCAGGACGCGATCGACCTCTATGCCCGGGTGCCGGTGGGCGCGCAGGTGGTGGTGCTGGGCTGAGATCGCGTGCCCGGGGATCAAGGCCGCCGCGGGGCCGGGAACCTCCCGATCATCCCGGGCGGCAGGCCGATCCCTTCCTCGGCCCGGTCGACCATCCGCAGTACGAGGCGCCGCAGAGCCTCCGCCTCGCCCGCGCCATCCGCCACGACGGCCCGCAGCTCCGGCTCGGGCGCCGACAGGATCTCGGCCTCGAGCGCCTCGGTCAGGCGATCGAGCGTCAGATCGGGTCGCCACTGGGTCATCGCGGGCCTCCGTCGGAATCGAGCCGCAGCAGGGTGCGGCGCAGCCGCTTGCGGGCGCTGTCGTAATCCGTCTGGGACAGGCCGTGCCGGGCGCGGATCTCGGCGGCGGACCGGCCGTGGCCAAGCCCTTCGATGATCCGTAGCACCGTCTCGTCACCCGAGAACAGCGAGACGATCGCGCCGAGCGCCTGCGCGGCGGCGATGGCCCGCTCGGGATCGCTCCCCTCCCGGTCCGCCGGATCGTGCTCCCGGGACAGCTGGGCCCGGGACAGCCGCTCGTAGGTCTGCCGCCGCCGGAGGTCGTGCTCGATCGAGCGCATGCAGCCGGCCAGAAAGACCAGGACCGGCACCCCCCTCGGCCAGCGCCGCGTGCCGTCGAGTGCCCGCACGATCGCCTCGTGCAGGATGTCCGGCCAGTCGGTGCCGGGAAGCCGCCGCGCCCGCAGCCGGGCGAGCGCCCGCAGGCGCGCGAGGTCGAGGGCCGACAGGCCGCGGATCGCCCCTGCGATGTCGCGTGGCTCCGTCTTGTCCGTCTCCATCGTCGCCCTGTCCAACCGCCTCCGCGGTGATGCACACGGGCGCGCCGGCCGCGGACAGGCACGGACGAAAAATTCCACCGCACAGGTCGTCCGCGTCCGGCCCGCTCGTGCGCCTGCACCCATGGCCGCGCAGCCGCGGCCTGCGAGCGAGCAGAGGGAAGCAGGCACCATGGCACGAGACGAACGGTCCGCCATCGCACGGCACATCTATGCCCGGCACATTGCCCATGCGGCGGCTCCGGACGAGGCCGGTTTGCGCTGCGCCCTGGAGGCCGCCCTGGCCGCCGTTCCCCGCGAGCGCTTCCTGCCGCCCGGACCCTGGCACTTGGCCCGTTCGTCCGGCGGCTATGCCCGGACGCCCGATGACGATCCGGTCTATCTCTATCAGGACCTGCCGGTGGCGATCCGGTCCGAGCGGCACCTCAATAACGGGCAGCCCTCCTTCGTGACCGGCCTCATCGCCCGGGGCGGGCCGGCCCGGGGGATGGATGCGGTGCATGTCGGTACGGGAACCGGCTACTACACGGCGCTGCTGGCCCATCTCGCGGGCGCGGAGGGCCATGTGCTCGGCATCGAGCACGATCCCGCCCTGGCGGCCTTTGCCGCCGAGGCGCTGGCCGGCCGGCCTCAGGTCCGCATCGTCGCCGGCGACGGTGCGTCCATGCCGCTTCCCCCCGCCGACCTCGTCCTCGTCAATGCCGGCGCGGTGCGGCCGGCCGAATGCTGGCTCGACGCGCTGAAGCCCGGCGGGCGCCTGATCCTGCCCCTCACCGCCGGCCCGATGCCCGGCACCCCGATCACGCGAGGTGCCGTGTTCCTGATCGTGCGTCGCGACGACGGCCACTACACCGCACGCTGCCTCTCCCCGACCCTGATCTATCCTTGCGCCGGTGCCCGCGATCCGGAGGCTGAGCGGGCCCTGGCGCGGGCCCTCGCGGCCGGTGGCCAGGAGGCTGTGCGGAGGCTCGACCGCACGGATGAACTCCCGGACGACCGATGCTGGCTGCGCGGGCCGGGCTGGTGTCTCGCCTATGGGTGATCGCATCGGCACCGGATCCGTTCAAAAGGCGGAGCCCGAGGCCGCGGCGCCTCTGCCGAGCCTAAGCGGGCGGCCGGACCTTCGGGCTCGGGATCGCCCGGGCGGTCGTCGGGTCGGCGAGGATCGCCGTGACGGTGGGGACTTCGGCCGCGGCGGCGACGAGACCGGCGTTGCGCCGCACGTAGAGGCCCCAGACGGTCACGATGAGCGTGACCAGCGCGCCGGTCAGCGTGGTGGCGGTATCGGCATCGATCCAGCCGCGCCCGACGGCGATGCCGCCGCCGAACTGGAGCAGGGTGCGCAGCAGGGTGGTGAGCTGTTCCTGGTTCATGGATCCTCCTGGTGAAAGCCGGAATGGCCGCGTCAGGCCGCGACGGAGTGACCGCAGGCCGGGCAGGTCTTCGGTGCGGCGTGCCGATCGGGGGTGGCGTGGAGCGCGAGGCTGGCCACCCGCACCTCCTCGACCCGCCGGGTCCAGCCGCGGCCGAAGCGCGGCCAGGTCGAGAGCGCCCGCAGGAAGGCCAGACGCCCGTCGCACACGGCGCCGATCAGCCCCGGTCGGTCGCGGTCCGCCAGCGCCGCCAGCGTCACGGGGCCGAGCCGTCCATCGTCGGCCACATCCAGCGCCCGCTGGAGACCGATCACCGCCCGCTTCGGTCCGCTATTCACCGCGAAGTCGAACAGCGCGACGTCGAGCCCGGCCGGCAGCGCGTCGCCCTGGATCGCGTCCCAGAACCGGCGCCGGTAGAGCGGCGCCACCGTGGCCGGCGTCAGTGCCCGCACCTCGGCGCGCGTCGCTGGCCGGCCGAGCCACAGGCTCAGGGTGCCGATGGTGACGCCGAGATTCGTCGCTCCCCCGGGATCGGCCGGGTCGTCCGACCATCCCCCCTCGTGTGTCAGGACGAGCGCAAGCGCCCGCTCGAACGTCGTCGCGGACATGCAGGATCTCCAGATTGTCAGCGTGGCGTGGGGACCGGGCGTGACGGCGCGCCGCCCGAGCCGGTGGCGGTTGACGCCCCCGGAGCCTTGGTCATGGGTGGGCAGGACGGCCGTCGAACCGGCCGCGCACCGATGGGCGGGGGCAGATGAGCTGGATTGATTTCTGCGGCTATGCGGCAGCCGCCTGCACGACCGCAGCCTACCTGCCCCAGGTCATTCAGGCGTGGCGCACGCGCTCGACCCGCGATCTCTCGGTCGGGATGCTCGTCGTCCTCAACCTCGGGCTGGCGCTGTGGCTTACCTACGGCCTCGCGCTCGGCGACAGACCCCTTGTGGCGGCCAACGCCGTCACACTGGTCCTGGCCGGCACGGTGCTCGTCCTCAAACTCCGCCACGGGTGAGGGCCGGGTGGCCCTAAGCAGATTTCGCCGAAGTGGTCACCGGTTCGGCGATAAAAATCTGCGACAAAACAAGAGCCTAGGCGGGCGAAGCGTTGGCCTGCCAACGCAAGCCTGCTTGGCGTTTGTCAGGCCGCGATCAGAGGGTGGCAGCCTGGCGCCACAGCGCGTCCAGGGCCGCCGCATCGTAACCGAGCGCGGCGCCGAGCCGCGCCACCATCGGGTGGCCGCGCTCGAACGTGGTGGCACCCGACAGCAGCATCCGGGCGGCAAATTGCTGGGCGTCCGGCAGGCCCGCCACCGCCGCCTCCATCCGCGCCGGCAGCGTGCCGGTCATCACCGCCGCCAGCGCCTCGTCCTGCGTGATGGTGCCGGCCAGGGTGAGCGCCTGGAAGAACTGCCGGTCGCTCACCGAAACCGCCGGCGCCACCTTCGCTTGCTCCGGGATCGGCAGCGGCGCCGCTTCGTGGCCGGCCTCGAGCCAGGCGAGATACCTCTGCCAATCGATATTGGCCGGATCAGCGGGGATGAAAGCGCCATCGGCCGTGCGCAGGACAAATGGCATCCCGTCCATTGCGGCATAGCTCATCGTCAAATCTCCGCGCTGACGGCGAACATGAGTGCGGTCTGCATCGCACCGCTGATATTGGACTGAACGTATATTCCTACCTCGCTCATGCCTACGGCGGAGATGTCTCCGCCGTTATTCCACGTATTTGTGTAATATGTGACTTTCCCGGATGCGCCGTTGGCGTCATAAAGAGTCAGTGAAGGGGCCGCACGCTTCCGGACGTTGAAAGTGATATATTGCCCAAAGCCGCCGGATGGGTGTGCATATTGACACATGTCCGGGTTTATGTTGACGGCCGATCCCGGAGCGATGCCCGTCTTGTAGTTCGTCTCGAAATAGCGCTGGCACAGCGCCAGTTCTGCGTCGATGGGGCGGCGCTCGAAGACGGTCGATGCGGTCCCCGGCTCGAATTGCGGTCGCAGCACCGTGCCGGCGGAAAACTCCACATTGGTTTGTGTGGTGGCGCTCAACCCGGCAACGGTCAACGGGCAGGCGGCGTAGGAGCCCGAGCCGGCTGCCCCGCCCCCTTGCCACACCCGCGCCTGCGCCGTGCCGGCATGGGACAGCGTATAGATCCCGCCCTCGATCATTGCCGCTTCGATCGGCAGGACGAGCGAGCCTGCGGAGATCGTCAGCGCCGTATCGAGTCCACTGACCGCAAAAGTATAGGTCGCGCCGGACGCGCCCGCCTTGACGCCGTCATGCCCATAGGCGCCTGCCGCCAGCGTCACCGTTCCCGAGCGAGCGCGCTGGTTGATTGCGAAGGCGGCATTGCGCAGGCGGTTGCGGAAGCTCGGCCCGAGACCGAGCGCGACGGCGGCAGCGCCGGCATCGGCCGCCGTCAGCACCGCCCGGCCGGTCGCGCCGGCATCCGTGATCTCGGCCGCGGCCGGGCCGGCGAGCGGCTTGCCGGAGGCGCGGACGTAGTCGACCACGCGCCAGTTGCCCGAGCCGTCCGAGGTGGCGACGGCGGTGTCGCCGGCCGCCGTGACGAGGGTGGCGCCGCCCGGCAGGATCAGGCTCGTGGCGTTGTGGGTGAGCGTCGCGGTGCCGGTGAAGCGCAGCAGGCGCAGCCGGTTCGGGACGGTGCCGAAGCTGGTGACCGTGCCGGTGCCGGTGAGCGCCACCTTGAGCGACGGGAGCCCGCCGAGGTCGACCGTGGCGGCAACGGCGGCGGAGACCTCGGCCGCCGCGAGGTCGAGGCCGCCGGTCGAGCGGTCGACCCGCAGGGCCTCGCGCCAGGTGCCGCCATCGGCCGAGACCTTGAGGCGCAGGTCGTCGTCGCCGGTCAGCCCGATCTCGGCCCGGCCCGAGAAGCCGGTCTGGAGCAGGAACGACAGGGTATTGCCGGGGGCCTGCTTGTTGAGGGTATAGCGCAGGTCCCCGGTGCCGCCCTCGCCGGTGGTCAGCGCCGTCCAGAGCGCCTTGTTCAACTTGGCGGCGAAGGGGTTCGTGGCGTCGGCGGTGGTGCCGAGGCCGAGCCGCGTCAGGTTCTGGAACGCCGTCAGGGTGGAGCGGAACGAGGCCCAGGCCCCACCGGCATAGGTGTAGAGGTCGGCCTCGTCCGCCACGAAGGCGAGCCAGCCGGGGCGCGGCACGAAGGAGCGCCACGCCCCGTCCTGGTAGCGCACCACCCGGCCGGCCCAGCCCGACCACGCTCCGGTGGGGCTCGCGCCCGCGATCAGGTAGCGGTCGCCCTCGGCCGGGCCGGCGGGCGGCGCGGTCAGGTCCTTGTCGAGCACCGCGAGCTGCACCAGCGTGTCGAGGCCGACCAACGCCTCGTTGTGCGTCACGTGCTTCTGCGCCTGCGCCGCCTGCAAGAGCGGCAGGGCGAGGTTGGCGGTGGTGGCGTCAGGCATGCAGGGTCGCCCTCAGGGCCGCGCCGCGGCCATAGGTTGCCGAGACTTGGTGGATGGCGACGGACAGGCCGGTGACCGGCCCGCCGAAATCGGCCGCCTGGTGGGCGGCCGTGTAGGTGACGGCCGGCGCCGACAGGTCGAACGTGCGCAGCACCGTCGATCCGGCAGAGGAGCCGGCAGAGGAACCCGACAGCACGTCGACGGCGTAGGCTTCGGTTTCTTCCCCTAAGGGCACCTCGACCTGCTCCCACGGGTCGCCGTCGATCCGGGTGCGCCGGATCCACGACAGGACGAGGTCGCCGGTCTGCGCCCGCACCATCCGGGCCTGCGCGGGCGCGTAGGGGCGCAGGCCCACGCCCCGGAACGCCAGGGTGTCGCCGGCAAAGGACGGATCCTCCGGCGGCCGGCCGAGCGGCCCCCAGCGCCAGGCGAGCGGCAGGGTGCGCAGGGACAGCGGCATCCCGGACTGCACCAGCGCGTCCGTCAGCACCACGAACGGGGCACCGGCCGGGGTTGGGCTTCCCAAGGCGAAGTCCGTCCCGAGCTGGCCGCGCAGCAGCGTCGCGAGGCGGTAGCGCCCGGGCGCGAGCAAGGTGGCTTGCGCCCATTGCAGCACCTCCCATTCCCCCGAGGGTGTCAGCAGGGCCGCCACGTTGGCCCCGTTGAGCACGTCGATCTCGGGGGCGGACGTCAGCTCGACCCCGCGCGGCACCTCGACAAAGACGCCGTTCACCCGGTCCCACCGCGCGCACGGCCCCGGGGAGAGGTCGGCCGTCAGCCGCCCGATGACCGACCGGGCGCCCAAAGTCGCGTCGTCCGCGAAGGCGCCGCCGGCGGTCGCGCGCAGCACCGCCACGGGCGACCACGGCGCCGTGTAGGCGGCGAGGTAGGGCGCATGAGCCACCGCGTCCGAGCGCAGGAGCGGCAGGTCGAGGAACTGGAACAGCGCCACACCCACCGTCGCCGGTGGCTCGGCTGGCCGCGGCGCCGCGCTGCCGTCCCGGTAGGCGAACACCGCGGGATCGGTGCGGATGCCGCTCGCCGGCCGGCCCCCCTCCAGGCCGAGATGGGTCAGCCGGTAGTCGGTGCCGCTCCCGGCCAGCGACAGGGTGACGACGTCGCCGGCATCGAGCGCCAGGCAGGAGGGCGGCAGGGTGGCCCCGACCTGCTCGCGCTCGACCACCCCCTGATAGAGCAGCGCCTGCGCGATGCCCCGCGCCGCGCCCTCGTCGAGACAGAGCGGCACGGAGACCCGCTGCACGGCGTTGGCCCGGCCGTCGGAGCGGCGCGCCTCGACTGAGGCCGACTGGTAGCCGCGCTGCGGATCGATGTAGGTCAGCGCCACCACCCCCGGCAGCGCCGTCTCTTCGCCGCGCGTGCGCCGGTAATCGCCGCCGCTGCCCTCCCGCGCCACCAGATCGTCGGCCGTCAGCGAGGCCGCCGGCGCCCGCGCCAGCGGCGCGAAGACCAGCCGCCCGGCCGACTCGGCCGCGTCGAAGAAGAAGCACGTCCGCAAGCTGTCGAGCGAGGCCCGCGGCGTCTGCACCTCGGTGACGGCGTAGCCCTCGACGAGGCCGTAGAGCTGGCCGACATCGATCGGAACCCCGAGGCCGCCGCACAGCTCCGCCACCACGTCGGCGATCGGCGACAGGCCGAGCCGCCCGTTGATCCAGTGGCCGAGCCGGTAGTTCGGCCCGTCGCTCCAGACGGAGGATTGGCGCGGGAAGTCCGGATAGGGCCTTGCATCCCAGGTCCAGACGAACAGCCGCTCGGGATCGACCATCCGGCCGCCATAGACGGCGGAGACCGGATTGCCGGCAGCGCCCTGCCAATAGGCCAGGGTGGCTTCGAGGTAGGCCCGCTGCGCCGCCGGATCCCGCCGTCCGTTGGAATAGTAGGGCAGGAACGACTCCGACGACTTCGGGTCGACGAAGACGTTGGGCTGGTTCATGCCCTTGTCGACTGCCGGGCAGCCCAGTTCGATGAAGCGGATTGGTTTGCCCTGCGGCACCCACCCCGTCGCCGTCGCCTGGCGCACCCCGCCCGGCCGGTCGCGATGCGGGTTCGCCCACCAGGCGCGCAGGTCCTTGGGGCGGAACACCCAGTGCTCACTGTGCGCCGTGTCGGCGATCGGCACCCGGTTCTGGGCGTCGCGGTCGGCGGAGGTCGGATAGGACCAGTCGTACAGCTCGCCGGCCGCGACGTTGCCGGCGAGATAGCCCGGATCGTAGGGCGAGGGCCCGCCGCCGGTGAACGTGCCCGCCTTGGCGTCGCGATGGTTGAACCCGTCGCGCCAATCGGCGAGCGGCATGTAATTGTCGATCCCGACGAAGTCGATATTCGGGTTCGACCACAGCGGATCGAGATGGAAATACACGTCGTTCGAGCCGTCGGCCGGACGATGGTTCGCGTATTCCGTCCAGTCGGCCGAGTAACCGAGCTTCGTGCCGCTCCCCAGGATCGCGCGCGCGTCGGCCACGAGGCCGACGAACTGTTCCACCGCCGGATAGGTCGCGGCCCCCGAGCGCACCGTGGTGAGCCCGATCATCTCCGAGCCGATCAGGAATGTGTCGACCCCGCCCGCGGCTTGCGCCAGCCGCGCGCAATGCAGGATGAAGCGCCGGAACGAGAATTCCGCCTTGGTCGACGTGACCGTCTTGCCGTTCCACGCCAGGTCCGCCGGCGCCACGGTGCCGAAGAACGCCGCGACCTGATCGGCCGCGGCGGCGGTCTTGTCGACGGTGCCGGGCCGGCCGGGCGCCGGATGGCAGGTCACGCGCCCGCGCCAGGGGAACGCCGCCTGCTCCGCCCCGCCATAGGGATCGGGCAGGCCGTTGCCGGGGGCGATGTCCATCATCACGAACGGGTAGAGCGTGACGGCGTAGCCCCGTGCCTTCAGCGCCTGGACGAGCTGCACCACCGACAGGTCGGAGGGGGCGCCGCCGAGGAGCGGCGCCCCGAGCGCGTCGCGGCTGACGATGGAAGCCGCCGCCCGGTCGATCCCCCCGGCGAGCCATTCCGGCGTGGTGGTCTTCACGGCCGTCTCGGCCTTCGGGACGATGCGGCAATCCGACAGCCGCAGGTCGGTGCCGTGCCAGGCGACCACGAGGGAGACGTGCCGGCAGCGCGGCGCCTCGACGGCGAGCTGGTCGAGGGCCTTCACAACATCGACCCCGCCCGAGACCGTGTTCTGCCCTTCGAGCCCGCCGAAGGTCGATGCGTTGACCGGCACGGTGGCATAGGTGAACTCGCCCATGCTCGGGATCATGGTCACGGCGGTCACGAGATCTTCGAGCGCCGGCCGGCCGGAGGCGTTGGGCGCCCGCCGGATCACCTCGGCGGTGATGACCGGGACCCGGTTGCCGAAGGCGGCGAGCGGCAGATCCTCGAACACGATGTAAGCGAGCCCGCGATAGGCCGGGGCGCTGTCGGCGCCCTCGATGGCCGAGATCTTCGGATCCGGCCCCTGCGCCTCGTCGCCGAGATAGACCCGGGCCCCGTAAGCCGCGAGCGCGATCGGCTTGCCGTCCGCATAGACCTGGCCGACGGCGACGATCGGGCCTTCGCACAGGGCGATCGCCACGCTGACGCTGTAGGAATAGGTGACGTTGAACGCCTTCTGCCCTCCCCCGCCCTTGCCGCCGGGAGACTTCACCTTCTCGACCGATTGCGTCTCCTTGATGCGGGTCGCCCAGATGATCTGACCGCCGATGCGGACGCGGCCGAAGACGCGGGTGATCGCGGCGCCCTCGGTCGAGGCGGTGACGTGCAGGTCCGTCAGGCGCGGGCCGATGTTGATCTGCGGCTTGGCGCGCGAGCCGAACAGGGCGCGGTCGATCACGCTGCCGCCGCCGGCGCCGAGCGCCTGGCCGAGAGCGCCGCCGATCGGGCCGCCGAGGGCCGAGCCGGCTGCCTGGCCGACGGCCGAGAGGACGAGCGTGCTCATCGCGGGGGCTCCGGCAGGATCACAGGCGAGGGTTCGGGGAACCGGAAGGCGTAGGCGATCCGCCGGGACCAGGCCGGCGGGAGCCAGGTCTCGACCACGGCGTGGCCGTCATAGGCGTGGATCATGCGGCAGGGCCCGGTGAGGATCCCGCAATGCTTGGCCGGCAGGCGGTCGCGCCAGCGGAACAGCAGCACGTCGCCGGGCTCGGCCGCATCGGGCGCGAGCGGCACGAGATGCCGGGCGGCACCGTCCCGCAGGGTCTCCGCGCCCCGGTCCTCGGCCCAGCTCGGCGAGTAGGGCGGCGGCACCTCCGGCTCGGCGCCGGTGAGCTCGGCATAGACGCCCCGCAGCAGGCCGAGGCAGTCGCAGCCCGCGCCCCGCAGGCTCGCCTGATGGTGGTAGGGCGTGCCGAGCCAGGTCCGCGCCAGCGCGACGACGCGCGTGCGGGTCTCAGCCGAGGCGGCCTCCATCATTGTCGGCTCCCTGGACGGCGTAGGCCACGGCGTAATCGTTGCCCGGCAGATCCGGGAAGCCGCGGAAGTTGAGGACGTTGGCGAACTTGTCGCGGCAGCTCGCCAGGGACTTGTCGCAGCCGGCGACGACCTGGAACGCATCGCCGGCCACGATCGGGGCCGGCATCGGCTCCCACAGGTCGAGGATGGCGAGCGGGCCGAGACGGACATGCGCCTGCACCTCGCAAGCCGCCCCGGCATTGGCGCCGGAGGTCCAGACCAGCCGGCCGGCCTCGAACCAACGGCTCGCATAGGCGGCAAGCCCGGAGGCGATCAGGCTGCGGGCGCTCCGCACCGTCGCCACCGTGCCGCTGCCGCGCATCGCCGGGGCGGTGGCGTCGACCCGGCAGCGGGCATCGCCGAGGAGCGCGTCGCAGGAGCGTTGATAGACCCGGCCGCGGGGCTGGTTGAGCCGATCGGCGAGGCCGCGCACCTCCGCCGTGAAGGCGGTGGGCCCGCGCGCGACCTCGCCGATCGTGCCGGAGAGGACCAGCACCCGGTCGGCCGGGCTCGCCCAGTCGACTCGCCAGACCGCGACCGCGGCGCCGTCGAACAGGCCGCGGGCCAGTTCCGCCTCGGCCAGGCGCCCGCTGGTGAGGGCGCCGACGATCTCCAGGCTGTCGGCGGACAGCCCGGTGCCCTGTTCGAGCGCGGTGCCGGTGGCGCCGCTCTCGGCCGAGCAGGTCACGCCGTCGACGGTGAGGTCCTCGTCGTGATCGGTGAAGCCGAGGCGCAGCCCGTCGGTGCGGGTGACGATCCAGCACTGGCACAGGGTGGTGACGCCGCTGGCGAGGCTCGCGGCGAGGCCGGGCGGCAGGGTCTTCATGCGGTCACCGCCGGATTTCGAGGATCGGGATATCGGCGACCACTCCGGCGCGCAGGGCCTGGTGGTCGATCTCGATGCGGTCGGTGGCGAAGCGCACCGGCACGTCGAAGGTGAAGCCCGCCGTCACCACGGCCCCGAGGCCGGGCGCCGCCGCCAGGGTGACGAGGCCGGTGGTGGCATCCACCGTGAAGGCGGCAGGCGCGAGCGCCACGCCGCCGACCGCGACCGTGACCGAGCCGGCGACCGGCTTGGTGATCGGCCGGGCATAGGGCGCGAAGGCACCGCCATAGGTCTTGGCGAGCGGGAACACCCGGGTGGTGCCGTCGCCGGTCCCGAGCGCCTGGTCGGTGGGCGCCGGCTCCCGGCCCGGCGGCGCGGAGGCATGGTCGAAGGGGTCGCGCCAGCGGAAGCCGTAGAGGGGACCGCGCCGCTCCTCGAAGAAGGCGATCAGCACGGCCACGTCCTCGGCCCGGCGCAGGGCCGGCCCGGCATTGTAGGTACGGCGGGAATGGCGCCAGAGGCTGTTCCTCTCCTCGTCGCCGGAGCCGAGGGTGACGATCTCGGTGCGCCGCTCCGGCCCGCCGCGGGAGCCGTAGGACAGGGCGAGCGGGAAGCGCACCTCGTGGAAGGGGCTCGGCATGGGTCTTCAGGCTCCTGACGCTCAGCAAGGCCCGGTTCGCACGGGCCCGGTTCTCACAGGCCCCGCAGGCCGCGCTGCACCGCCCTGGCCAGGGCGG
>NZ_LABX01000348.1 GCF_001043915.1 Methylobacterium aquaticum
GGCCGGCACGGACGCGGCCGGCATCGGATCGTCGGTACGGGGACCCCACATGCGCTTCAATTTCCTCGGCGGGACTTAGGGCTCTGGCGGCCGGGTGTCGGCCTGCATATGAGCGCTCGTGAGACCGCGGGCAAGTTGTGCCTGAGGCGCAGGAAGACGCAACCCATGGAGACGCAACCCATGACCGAGCCGGTAGACTGGCCGACCGAGATCCGGCTGTCGCGCGACAAGCGCACGCTCCACGTGACGTATGCCAGCGGCGCGGCCTACGCCCTGCCGGCGGAGTACCTGCGGGTCGAGAGCCCCTCGGCCGAGGTCCAGGGCCACGCCCCGTCCGAGCGCCAGTGGATCCCGGGCAAGCGCGAGGTCCAGATCCTGGCGGTGGCGCCGGTCGGCAACTACGCGGTCAAGCTCACCTTCGACGACATGCACGATACCGGCCTCTACGCCTTCGATTTCCTGCGCCGCCTCGGCGAGGAGCAGGCGACGCGGTTTGCCCGCTACGAGGAGGAGCTGGCGGCCCGGAACCTGAGCCGCGAGCCGGCGCGGCGGCGATGATCAGCCCGCCGCCGGGGCGGGCCGCGACGCCGCTGCGAGGCAGAGCGCCGCGACCGCCACCGCGAGCGGCCCGAACGACACCCACAGGACCACGTCCCAGC
>NZ_LABX01000349.1 GCF_001043915.1 Methylobacterium aquaticum
AGGGGAATCGCTTCAGCTTTTTGCCGGGTCTGCTGGGGCATGTCGGAGCAGGGCTTCGAGGTAGTCGGGATTGAGGTTGGCGAGCTTTCTGCGGGCCTTGAGGCTGTGGCGATCGTGCGGTGCGCGCACGAGGTTGATGGCCATATGGCGCACCACCGCCATGTTCTGTGGGCCTGATCCCGTCCGCAGCCGCACGAGATCGTCGTGGAAGACGACGTCGAGCACCCAGTGCAGGCGGTTCTCAATCTGCCAGTGCGCCCGCACGGCGGCCGCGAAGGTCTTGGCGTCGAGCTTGGCAGACGAGAGGTAGTAGCGCCTCTCGTGTTCGACCCGACCGGCGCGTTCGACCCGCGTCTCGATCAGGCCGATCATGGCCAGATGAGGCATATGCGGCTCATCGGGGTAGCGGCGATCCGAGGTGAGCCAGCTCACGTCGTGGCATACGCTGGCACGGCGGCGTTCGAGGCGACCATGATCGTTGTCGAGCGTCTCGTGGGTGTCCACGATCAGGTCACCGGGATCGGCGAAGACGCGCACGACGTCGTCGTGGGTGGCGGGGCGGTTGGCCTTGAGCGCGAGCAGATAGTCGCCGCCTCGGGCCACGATGGTCTCGGCGATGGCGGTCTGGGTGCCCATCGCGTCGATGGTGACGAGGGCGCCCCGGAGTTCGAGCCGTTCCAGAAGGCACGGGATGGCGGTGATCTCGTTGCTCTTGTCGGCCACCGCCTCCTGGCCGAGCACGAGGCGCTGACGGGCGGCCCAGGCTGAGACGGTGTGCAGGGCGGCCCGGCCCTTGGTCTTGGCGTGGCAGCGCCGGGAGGTCTTGCCGTCGACGGCGATGAGGTCGGGTTCGGCCTCGCGCAGGCTCTCGACCCAGGTGGTGAAGCAGGTCTTGAAGAGGTCGGCGTCGAGCGCTTTGATGACATCGTTGAGGGTATCGTGAGCGGGCAAGCCGCGCGCGTAAGGCAGAAAGCGACGCAGGAAGTCCAGGCGCTGGTCACCCCACAGCCGGATCTCGACGAAGTCGTCCATGCCGCAGAGCGTGGCGCACAACACCAGCAGCAGGATCTCGGGCAGCGGGTAGATCACCCGCCAATGCTGGCGCGGGTCTTCCAGAGCTGAGAAATGGTCGAGGATCGACAGCGATGATGGCATGGGGGCCTCACAGAGCGACAAGCCCCTCCTGAACCACGATCCTCATCCCCGCGCAGCTCAAACCCGCGCCAGGGCTGAAGCGATTGCCCTG
>NZ_LABX01000035.1 GCF_001043915.1 Methylobacterium aquaticum
CGTCCTGCCCGCCAACCCCGCGGTCGCCGTGCGCGCGCCGCACTACTCCGCGGTCACCGCCGGCGTGGCGCGCTACGACGTGGTCGATCCCAAGGATTGGCGCGAACTCAACCGCGCGGTGACGCCGAAGCCAGGCTCGGGCGGCATGGAGGGCATGGACCACTCCCGGATGCCCGGCATGAACATGCCCGGCATGGGCGGCAGGCGCGACACGGGAGGGCGATGATGCGCCGCCCCTGTAACCAATCCCAGCTCGCCGCCGGACTAGGCCTCAAAGGAAACTCACGGATGACCTCGACCAGCATGTGCTCGACGGCCGAGACGGAGATGCCGCTTTCCGCGGTCGCGCGCTTCCGGAAAGCGCGATGAGACAGCAGTTCTTGACGAGGGCGGCAGCCTCAACCAGGGGAGCGACCGCTGGCGCGCAAGGCAGGCCGCTGGGCGCGCCCGTACCCCCTCGTCCTCGGCTGCTCCTCGTCCTATGCGCGGCACTGCTCCTTCCGGCTCCAGCCGACGCTGCCGGGGATGGTCCTACGAACTCGCCGACCCCTGCCGCGCCTATGTCATCTGGCAATCGAGCGGAAGGGGTGGCGCGGCAGGTCGACTATCGGCGCATGCTCGCGCGCGAGGCCGAGGCGCACGGATTGCCCCCGGCCGTTGCCGATGCTGTCGCGTACGTGGAGAGCGGGTACGATGCCGGCGTGGTCGGCGGGGTCGGTGAGCTCGGGCTGATGCAGGTCCGGCCGGCAACCGCGGCCATGCTCGGCCACACGGGTTCCGCCGGTGCCCTCCTCGATCCCGCGACCAATATCCGCTTCGGCGTCGCCTACCTCGCACAAGCTTGGAAGCTCGCGCAGGGCGATCTCTGCCGCACGCTGATGAAGTACAGGGCGGGCCACGGCGAGGAGCGGATGAGTCCACGCTCCGTAACCTACTGTCAGCGGGTCCGCGTCCGCCTCGCCGCGACCGGCTTCCCTCTCGCCGGCACTGCCCTGCCCGCTCCCGACCGGAGCGGCCGTGCGGTTCCTGCATCACCGTCCGCCGGTCGGGATGCCCGATCAGCCGTCGCGCGCCGTCTGTGGGCCGAGCATGCCGCCCGAATTCGCAGCATTGGGGCGCGCATCGACCGCATCATGGGTGGCGGCTGAGGTCATGGCGGAGGACGACCTTTGGACGTCCCACTCAGCCCGGTTCCCCCGCCGACGAAACGCACGTCCGCCTCGCCGGGCATGCCCCGGCCCGCAGCAGCTTGGAGGCCCGACCCCATGGACCACGCTCACTCCGAGCCTCATGCCCACAGGCATCGTGATAGTCACGGTGCAGCGCCGGCGGCCGGCGCGTCCGCGACAGATCCCGTCTGCGGCATGCGGGTCGACCCGGGAACCACGACCTACCACGCCGAGCACGGTCAAGCGACCTATCACTTCTGCTCGGCTGGGTGCCGCTCGAAGTTCGTGGCCGATCCCGCACGGTACCTGTCGGCGGACAAGCGGCCGTCGGAAGGGCTGGTCGGGGCGGTCTACACCTGTCCAATGCACCCGGAGATCCGCCGCGACCAACCCGGCAGCTGTCCTATCTGCGGGATGGGGCTGGAGCCGCTCACGCCGACGAGCGGCCCGGTCGAGAACGCCGAGCTCAAAGACATGAATCGCCGCTTCCGGTTCGGCCTCGTCCTCACCCTCCCCGTCTTCGCCCTGGAGATGGGAGGATACCTTACGGGTCTCGTCGACCACCTCGGCCTGCAAACCTCGAACTGGGTCCAGTTCCCGCTCTCCGGTCGTCCTCTGGGCGGGTTGGCCGTTCTTCGAGCGGTGCTGGCAGTCGCTGGTGACGCGCCGACTTAACATGTTCACCCTTATCGCCCTCCGAACCGGCGCGGCCTATCTCTACAGCGTCGCCGCGAGCGTGGCGCCGGGGCTCTTCCCCGAAGGGCTCCGCGGCCACGACGGCGCGGTTCCAGCCTACTTTGAAGCCGCAGCGGTCATCACCGTCCTGGTGCTGCTCGGGCAGGTGCTGGAACTCGGGGCCCGCGAGCACACCTCGGAGGCGATCCGGGCGCTGCTCGACCTCGCGCCGCAGAAGGCACTGCGTCTCGGGATGGAAGGGATCGACGAGGAGGTGCTCGTCTCGGAGGTGGCGGTCGGGGACCGCTTGCGCGTCCGCCCCGGCGAGAAGGTGCCGGTCGACGGCGAGGTCGTCGAGGGGCGCTCGGCGGTGGACGAGGCAATGATCAGCGGCGAGCCCGTCCCTGTCTCGAAGGAACCCGGCTCCTCCGTGGTTGGCGGAAGCCTGAACACGACCGGTGGCTTCGTCATGCGCGCGACGCGGGTCGGGTCTGAGACCACCCTGGCCCGCATCGTCGCGATGGCCGCCGAGGCCCAGCGCTCTCGCGCGCCCGTCCAGCGCGTGGTGGATGACGCGGCGGCCTGGTTCGTCCCCATGGTCATCGCCGTCGCGGCGCTCGCCTTCCTCGCCTGGATGGCCGTCGGCCCGGAGCCAAGGCTCACCTATGCCCTCCTCGCTGCTGTCGCCGTCCTCATCATCGCTTGCCCCTGCGCCCTCGGCTTAGCGACGCCGATGTCGATCATAGTGGGAGTCGGACGTGGCGCGCAGAACGGGGTACTGGTCAAGAATGCCGAGGCGCTGGAGCGGATGGAGAAGATCGACACGCTCGTCGTCGACAAGACCGGAACACTCACGGAGG
Organism: Methylobacterium aquaticum; assembly: GCF_001043915.1. Taxonomy (GTDB): domain Bacteria; phylum Pseudomonadota; class Alphaproteobacteria; order Rhizobiales; family Beijerinckiaceae; genus Methylobacterium; species Methylobacterium aquaticum. The sequence continues at coordinate 2,705 of NZ_LABX01000035.1, forward strand.
GCAAGCCCAAGGTCACCGCGGTGCTCCCGGCACCCGGCTTCACGGACGCCGAAGTGCTGCACCTCGCCGCCGCGGTCGAACGCGCCAGCGAGCACCCCCTGGCACTCGCCGTCGTCCGGGCCGCGGAAGAGCGCGGCATCCCGAGTGCCGTTGCTACCGATTTCGAGGCTCCGACCGGCAAGGGGGCGCTCGGCACGGTCGAGGGCCGCCGCGTGGCCGTTGGCAACGGGCGCTTCCTGGAGGAGCAAGGGGTCGACGCGGCGGCGCTTCACGCAAAGGCCGAAGAGATGCGGGCACGCGGTACCATGGCGGTCCTGGTCGCCATGGGCGGGAAGCCGGCCGGCGTCATCGCTATCCAAGACCCCGTCAAGACGAGCACGTTCAAGGCCGTGCGAAGGCTGCGGGAGGCAGGCTTGCGCATCGTCATGCTGACCGGCGACAATCGGTCAACGGCCGAGTTCGTCGCCAGGTCTCTCGGCATAGACGAGGTCAAGGCCGAGGTCCTGCCCGACCGGAAGGCGGAAGCGGTCAGGGCGCTCCAGGGCGACGGCGCTGTCGTGGCGATGGCCGGCGACGGGATCAACGACGCGCCGGCGCTCGCCGCAGCTGATGTCGGCATCGCGACGGGCGGCGGCACCGACGTCGCCATCGAGAGTGCCGGCGTGACGCTGCTCCGCGGGGACCTGGTCGGCATCGTCCGGGCTCGCCGCCTGTCCCAGGCAACGATGCGCAACATCCGCCAGAACCTGTTCTTCGCCTTCATCTACAACGCGCTGGGCGTACCGGTGGCCGCCGGGCTGCTCTATCCGTTCCTCGGCATCCTCCTCTCGCCGATCATCGCAGCCGCCGCGATGGCCCTCTCGTCGGTGAGCGTGATCGGCAACGCCCTGCGCCTGCGCGCGGCACGGATCGGCTGAGTCGCGGCCGTGCCGAGCCCGCCGCCCTCGAGCCCCACCTGCCCCGTCCCGGCGGGAGCCCGGCGCGGTCCAACCTGAAGAGACGCCAGCCTCCCTTCCTAATCAACTGCACGAGCCTGGCGAGACCATGACCACCCACCCGCTTGCACTGAGCGTCGCGGACGCCTACCTCGGCTTGGTCGATGCCGCCGTCCCGGGGTTCGTCGAGGCCTTGTACCTCGTCGGTTCCGCCGCCATGGGCGACTTCCGGCCGCCCCTCAGCGACGTGGATTTCGTAGTCGTGTCCCCGGGCCGACCGGGGGCCGGGGACACGGCTGCCCTCGCGAAGGTCCATGCCGGCCTCGCGCTCGACCGGGAGATCCCGGCGCTCGACGGCATATATCTGACCTGGGACGATCTGCAGGCCGGTCCGCTTGCCATCCCGGACGGACCCTGCGTCAAGCAGGGCCGCTTCCTCTCGTCCGGGTGTCACAATAGGCATCCCCTCACCTGGAGCGTCTTGGGAGCCAGCGCCGTGACGGTGCGCGGGCCGCTCTGCGCGGGCACGGGGCTCTGGCGCGGGCCGGCGTACCTGGAGCGATGGGCCCTGGGCCGCATCGACGAACGCCGGAGTTCGTTGCTCGAAACCGACCCGGGAAGCGATGAGGAACAGCCCGCCACCGAAGTCATCGAACGGACCGTGCTCGGCATGTGTAGGCTCCATTACATATTTTCGACTAGGGTGGTGCCCTCGAAGAGCGACGCCGGCCTGTACGGGCTGATCACCTTCCAGCGGGAGTGGCACCGCATCATCGACGAGGCCCTGCGTATTCGCAGGGAGCCCAAGGTGGCCTCCCTATACACGACGCCCGCCGAGCGGCGACGCGATGCGCTCGCCTTCGCCCGCCACGTCGCGGACGACGCATACGCACTCGGGTTCGGTCGTTGCGGATAAGGTTCCGGCCGGGAACGCCGCGCTACGCGCGCGCCGGAATGTAGGGTGGACGTTGGTATGGGATCGCCGTGCCTACTCCGGATCTGGCCGGAGCGTTGGGCGTTCGGAGGACCCGGCCGAACGCCGTCGAGCGCGTCGTGCGGCGCGCCGCCCGCGCTCCTAGGGGGCCGCTGCATGCCCATGCGGTCGGAAGGGCAACTCTCGGGAGTGGGTGGAACTCACCGGGACGGACTTGTTGGGGGCCCGGAGGCTCCTCCGGAGGCGCCGGGACGTTCCCCTCCGGGGCGCTAGAGACATCGCCAGGAGTACCCATTGCTGACACCGCCTTTCATCCACGACCTAATCCATCGGGCGATGCCCCTCGACCATCCTCACGCTCACTGGTGGATCGATCTTGTGACGGTGCTGGTCCTCATTGTGGCGCCTGCCTGGACCGCCTGGCTCGCATTCAGATTCGGCCTGCGCTGTGCATTCGTTCGGGTGGACCGCGGCCGAATGCGAGGGGTGGTCCCGTTGCGCAGCCCTGCATCCATTGACGCGGTGGGATCGCCCGAACCCCGCAAGCGCATGGCCGTGGGGCTGGAAGCCTACGTTGTGCGTGCGACATCGCGGCTGCAGTTCCGCCTCGTGCTGCTGTCCATCCTGACACTCCCGGCGGCCTGGCTCCTTCTTGAGATCCCCAAGCACATCATCAACCACGCCCTCGCCGACGCGTTGGGCGACAGTCAACCGAGAATGACTTTCCTCGGCTTCGCTTTGGGCCGCCTCGAGCTGCTGTTCGCGCTTTGCGCCAGCTATCTGGCCGTGCTCACGCTCAGCGGTCTCGCCAAATACGCCGTCAATCGAGTCCGTGGGCGCGTGAACGAGCGCCTCGTGCGGCGCCTGCGCCTCGCCGTCGCCCGGCGCGCACGGGGCGAATGCTTGCCCGAGCGGCGGGCGACATTGGCCGCGATCGCCGTTCAGGAGGTCGAGCCCATCGGCTACTTTGGGGGTAGCTTGGTGGTGGTGCCGCTTGTCCAAGGCGGCACGCTCGTGACCAGCGTCGTCTTCCTCCTCATGCAGAACGCCACCCTGGCGCTCGCGGCTCTCATCATGCTGCCAGTTCAGCTGACCATCCTCCCGCGGTTGCAGGCGCGATTGAATGCGAAGGTTCGCCAGCGGGTCCATGCCACGCGGGCATTGGGGGGCCTCTTTACCGATCCCGGGTCGGAACGGACGTCGGGCGGGACCCGCTGGCCATCGATCGTGTACCGGCAGATGCACCGAGCGCGGGAGCTCGAAAGGGTGCGGATCGAAATCAACGACCTCAATGGCCGGCTCAAGGGATTGTACAACTACACCTCAAACCTCACACCATTCTTCTTCTTCTCGGTTGGCGGCTACCTCGTCGTCCAGGGCCAGCTCTCGCTCGGTGCCCTCGTCGCCGCCCTGGCGGCCTACAAGGAGATTTCACCGGCCATGCGCGAGCTGTTCGATTTCGCCCAGGACTGGTCGGACGCGAGCGCCCGGTTCGAGGAGATCACTAACGCCCTCGGCCTGATCGTGCAGGTGAACCGCGCGACGTAGAGCCGGCACGCGACCGCTCGTTCGAGGCCGCCTGAGCACTACCGGGTGCTGCGGCGGAGTGTTTCGCAAATGAGCCCGGTCCCGCCGAGGGCGCTGCCTCCGGCCCCTCCTCCGCCGGCCTGGACAACCCAGCAGAACCACTCCTACCGCAGCAGCGTCGAGCCGAGTTGTGCCAGACCGCGCGCCAGACCCGGCGCGATGCCGAAGCCCAGCGTCCCCGCCGTGCATAAACCAAGCGCCCATGCGTAGCCGGCGCCGGGAGCCAGGCCCTCCGGGCGTTCCGGTTCCTTGAAATACATCTCCGCGATCACGGCTGCGTAGTAGAAGAGCGCCACCGCCATGTTGGTGGCGGCCACCACGGCAAGCCAGGCGAGCCCCCCCTCGATGGCAGCCACGAGCAGGAAGACCTTGCCGGCGAAGCCTGCCAGCGGCGGGACGCCGGCAAGCGACAAAAGCGCGAGTGCCAGCGCCGCCCCTGGCCATGGCGCTCGCCGTCCGAGGCCGCGGACCGCGGCGAAGCCGTCGCCCCCGATCATGCGCTCGACCTGCGCGACCACCGTGAAAGCCGCGAGGTTCATCAGGAGATAGGCAACGAGGTAGTAGCCGACGGCCGGGAGGGCACCGGGGACTTGGCCGGCCACCGCCACGGCCATCAGCATGTAGCCGGCCTGGGCAATGCTCGAATAGGCCAGCAGGCGTTTCAGGCTATCCTGGCGGAGCGCTAGCAAGTTGCCGAAGGTCATCGTCGCGGCGGCCAGGAGCGAGAGCACGGTCGGCCAGGCGGAGAGGCCGCTTGGCAGCGCCTCCAGAAGGAAGCGGAGCAGGCCGGCGAAGGCGGCCACTTTCGGCACGACCGAGACGAAACCGGAGACCGGGGCCGCCCCGCCCTGGAAAACGTCGGGGGCCCAGACGTGGAAGGGCACCAGCGTCATCTCGAACCCGTAACCGACGACGACCAGGCCGAAGGCCAGTGCGACCCAGGCCCGGTCGGCACCGGCCAGGCCCGCCCCGATGGCCCGCAGGTTCAGGCTGCCGGTGAGGCCGAACAGGAAGGTGAGGCCGTAGGCCATCACCGCGAGTGCGGCGGCGCCGTACAGGAAATACTTGAGCGCCGCCTCCTGCGCCGGCCCGTCGCTACGCACGAGCAGCACGAGCAGGTATGAGGGAAAGCTCACCATCTGCAGGAACAGGATGATCAGGCCGAGGTCGGTGGCCGCCACGAGCCCCATGCCGCCGGCGGTCGCCATGAGGAGCGCGACCGGGTGGTGCGGTTCCTGCTCGCTCGCGCGGAAGTGGGAGGCGAGTGAGAGCAGGCTCACCAGGGCGCCGGCCTCGACGACCAACTGGTAGAAGCCCCGGAACGGATCGACGGCGTAGGTGCCGCAGAAGGCCTCCCGCGGCGTGGACGTCAACATCGGCGCAGTCAGGCCCATCGCGACGAGGAGGGCGAGGAGCGCGATGGCGGCGGGCAGGCAGCGCCACCGGCCCCGGACCCAGCCGGCAACCGGGACCAGCGCGAGTGCGGTCCCGGCCAGGACCATCTCGGGCGCGACGGCGCCGAGGTCCATGCAGCTGCCCATCGTCTGCCCACCGGTCACGGGAGGTGCGCCAGCGCTGCGGTCGTGCTGTCCAGCAGCGTGAGGAGGACGGCCGGCAGGGTTCCGACGCCGAGCGACAGCGCCGCGAGCCCGCCCGCCGACCATGCCTCGCTCGCCGTCAGGGGCGCCAGCGGCGGCGCGTCCGGGGGCGCGCGCCCCATCAGCAGGCCGGTGACCAGCCTCAGGTAGACCGCGGTCGTCACGACGACGGCCAAGACCGCAATGCCGGCGACCCACGCGGAGAGCTGCAGCGCGGCGCCGATGGCCTGGAACTCGGCGATGAAGCCGGACAGCCCGGGGAGCCCGAGCGACCCGAAGGCCAGCAGGCCGAGCAGGCCGCTGAAGGCCGGCATCGCGCCTATCAGCCCTCCGAAGCGGTCGAGTTCCCTTGTGCCGGCGCGGTGCTGGAGCATGCCCACCATCAGGAACATGCCACCGGTGAGGAGGCCGTGGCTAACCATCTGCGCGGCGGCTCCGTTGAAGGCCAGCTGCCGGGCGCCCTCCCCTCCGGCCATAGCCATGACCGCGACGCCGAGCGTGACGAAGCCCATGTGATTGACCGAGGTGTACGCGACGAGCCGCTTCATGTCCGTCTGAGCCAGCGCCGCCAAGGCGCCGTAGAGGAGCGAGGCCAACGCCAGCGCGACGAGAAGCCAGCCGAACCGGGATGTGGTTTCCGGCAGGACCGGCAGCAGGACGGCGAGCATCCCGTAGCCGCCCATCTTGAGCTGCAGGCCCGCGAGGACGACGCTGCCCTCCGTCGGCGCCTCCACGTGAGCGTCGGGCAGCCAATTGTGCAGCGGCACGACTGGGAGCTTGACGCCGAAGCCCGCGAGCAGCGCCAGGAAGGCGAGGCTTCCGGCGAGCGAGGGGCCGTCCAGCGGCTTCGCGCGCGCGATGGCCTGCAGCGAGAAGGTGTGCGGCTCCATCGCCAAGTAGAGGGCGAGGAAGCCCAGCAGCATCGCCAGGCTACCGGCCCGCGTGTAGAGGAAGAACTTGAGCGCCGCGTAGCGCCTCCGCTCCCCGCCCCAGATGCCGACGATGAAGTACATCGGCACCAGGCCGACCTCGAAGAACAGGTAGAACAGCAGCAGGTCCCGGGCCGCGAACAGGCCGATGAGCCCGGTCGCGAGCAGCAGGAACAGGAAGGCGTGGGCGTGCGCCCGGTCGCGCCCGGGCAGCGTGTAGACCATCACCGTCGTGAGCAGGACCGCGGTGAGCAGGATCAGCGACAGGGAGAGACCGCCGACGGCGACGTCGTAGGCCGCCCCGACGGACGGGATCCAAGGCAAGGTCGTCCGCCATTGCAGGTCGCCGCCCCCCGGCTCGAAGCCGGCCCAAAGCGTCAGCGCCGCGGCGAGAGTCAGGACCGCGCCGCCGAGCGCGACGATACGTGCGAGACCCGGGCGGTCGCGCGGCAGCGCCAGCACGACGAGGCCTGTCATGAGCGGAAGGAGGATCGTCGCCGTGAGCATCGGGTCAACCCGGGTTCAGAGCCAGAGCAGGAGGGCGCCGGCCGCGAGGGCGGCCGTGGCCCAGGCGAACAGGCCGAGCGTGTAGAGGTAGAGGCGGCCGGCCTGAAGTGCGCGGAGCCGCTCGCCCCCGGCGGCCAGCCAAGCCGCAAGCCCGTCCCCCAGGCGCGCGAAACCCGCTTCGACGCGACCGGCCGCCTCGCCGGCGCTCCAGGCCCAGCCGGCGACGCCTCGGGCCGCCACGTCGAGCGCATCCTCCACCGACCCGAGGCGCCGTGCGAGCCGCGTTGTCCAGCGCACCGGGGCCGTCGTGATCGCCGACAGCCCGGCGGCGAGACGGCCGGGCCACGGCCCGAGCGCCGGCGATCCGTCCCTTCCCCTGACAGCACCGATGCCGAGGCCCAGGAGGCCGGCCGCGATACCAAGGTTCCTCCAGGCGACCTCGGCCCCGGGGCTTGCCCCGAAGGGCAGGAATGCGTCGAGGTGGCCGGCCAGCAGCCATCCGAGTCCCGCTGCGGCGAGCGCCAGCGCGAGCGTGCCCGCGCGCATCGTCCAGGCGGGCTTGCCGGGCTCCGTCGGACCGCGGCGCGGGCCGAGGAAGGCCGCGGCCCCCGCGCGACCGATGTAGGTCCCACCGAGAAGGATGAGCAACACGACGAGTACCCCTGCCCCAGGACCGTGTCGCGACGCGACGGCAAGGATCTCCTCCTCGCTCCAGAACCCGGAGAGCGGCGGAACGCCGGCGAGCGCGAGGGCCGCGACGAGGAAGGCGGCTCCCGCCAAGGGCAGGGCGCGGATCAGTCCGCCGAGGCGGTCGAGCGAGCGCGTGCCCGCCTGCTCCTGCACGATGCCCGCCGCGAGGAACAGGGTGGACTTGAAGGCCGCGTGCACCGCGAGGTGGAAGGCCGCGGCGCGGGCGCCGCCAAGGCCGAGCGCGACCATCATTTCGCCGAGTTGCGAGCAGGTGGACCACGCGAGCACCCGCTTGAGGTCGGTCTCGGCGGTCGCGACGAGCGCCGCGAAGGCCGCCGTGGCCGCACCGACCCAGAACAGGGCAGCCATCGCGGGCGGGGCCGCCACGAAGACCGCGTCGAGGCGCAGGACGAGGAACACGCCAGCGGCGACCATGGTGGCAGAGTGCAGCAAGGCCGAGACCGGCGTGGGCCCGACCATGGCGTCGGGGAGCCATGCGGAGAGCGGCAGCTGGGCGCTCTTTCCGGCCGCGCCAGCGAGCATGAGGAGCGCCATGGCGGTCACAACGCCGGGCTCGACCCGTCCGGCCTTGACGGCCCCGGTGACGGCGTCGATGTCGGTGGTGCCGACGGCGGTGAGCGCCAGCAGCCATCCGAGCAGGAGGCCGACGTCGCCGATCCTCGTCATCAGGAACGCCTTGGCGGCGGCTGCCGACGCTCCGGGAGATGCGTGCTCGAAGCCGATCAGCAGGAAGGACGCCAATCCGACCATCTCCCAGGCTGCGAACAGGAGAACGAGGGAGTTCGCCAGGACGAGGGCCAGCATGGCGCCAACGAAGATTCCAAGCTCGGCGAAGAAGCGGGGCCGGTCGCGGCGACCGGCCGTGTAGCCGATGGCGTAGGTGATGACGCACAGGGCGACGCCGGCCACGACGGCCGCGACGAACCGGGTGAGCGGAGTCGCCGTGAGCCCGACCGTCAAACGGAGACCGCCGCTCTCGAACCAAGTCGCGGACATGGATGTCCCGGTCGGGACGAGCGCAAGCGCCACAAGGGAGAGGGCCAGCCCGGAGGTCACGAGTTCGCCGCCGCCCCAGGGCAGGCGCCGGCCGGCGGCGAAGGCCGTGCCGGCCGCCAGGAGCGGCAGGAGGGGGATGACGAGAAGCGCCGTCATCCATTCAAATCGGCGTAGGCGTCGACCTCGACCGTCCGGCGCTGCCGGTAGAGGAGTTGCACGAGGGCCAGCCCGATGGCCATCTCGACGGCTCCCACGGTGACGACCAGGATGGCCAGGATCTGCGCGGAGTAGTCGTCCGGCGCGGTGAAGCGCCAGAACGCGATGGCATTCAGGCCAATGGCGTTGAGGAGCACCTCGACCCCCATCAGGACCATGATCGCCGAGCGCTGGGCGACGACGGTGTAGACGCCGATGGCGAACAGGAGCGCGGCGACGACGAGGTAGGCGGTGAGCGGTACTGTCATCGGACGTGACCCTCGTGTGCGTGGTCGCCCCCATGCTGGCCCGGCTCGACTGCCGCACCGCCCGACCCCGCGAGCGGTGCCAAGCGGTCTTTGCGGACCGCCTCGGGCTTCGCATCGAGCGCGACCCTTGCGGCGCGCGAGGCGTCGTCCGGGTGTGCCGAAGGCCGGGCAAGCAGCACGGCGCCGAAGATGCCGATCAGGATCAGGAACCCTGCGCCCTCGAACGCAACCATGTACTTGTCCATGAGCAGGTGGCCGACCCGCCGGGCCGAATCGGGATCCGGGACCGCGTCGCTCACGGGCCAGGCCGGCCGCAGGACCAGCATGCCCACGAGGACCGTTCCGGCGGCGACGGCGAGCCACGCCGCGAGCGGGCGCACGGGCGTCACCATGGACGTGTCCATGCCGCCGTGCCCGTGCCCCTGTTCGGCATGAGCGTATCCGTGACCCGCATGTCCATCGGAGGCCCCGTGCGGCATGGCCCCGCCCGAATGGTCCTGCGTGTGGCCGTGCCGCCCCTCGCCGTGCGCCATGGCGTGGCCGTCGTGCCGATTTCCGTCGTCACGGCGGCCCTCGCAGTGCCCATGACCACCCTGTCCCGCGTCCGCGGCCCCGCGCGGCGTCAAGCCCTTGCTGAACCAGCGCTCCAGCGGGGACAGGTCCATGCCGGCCATCATCGCCCCGCCGGGATCGTGCATGACCAGCACCATGAACAGGATCATGACGAGGAAGCCGCCGACGTACATCATGATCTGGAGCAGCCCGATCAGGTCGGCCGACAGCAGGATGAACAGGCCGGCGACGCCGATGAACGATGCCATCAAGAAGATGCCGGAGCGGAACATGCTCATGGTCGTCGCCATGCCGAGCGCGCCGGCGATGGCGACGAAGGAGCAGGTCGTGAAGGCGAGGAGCTCGAAGGCGGCCATCATGCGCCGGACCCCACTCCGAGGAGGATCAGGCCGCCGACCAGGAGCACGTTGACGAGGCCGAGCGGGATGAGGACCTTCCAGGAGAGCGCCAGCATCTCCGCCGTCGAGAGCGGGCGGACGAGGCGCCCGAGGCCCAGCATCAGCGCCATCAGGCCGTAGGTCTTGGCCAGCATCCAGGCCCATCCCGGGAGCCAGGGACCCGACGGTCCTCCGAGGTAGAGCACGGCCCCGACCGCGGCCACGACCAGGAGGACGCCGGCGAGCGAGACCCGCCATACGAGCGCGGACCAGCCGCCCGCGACGCCGAGCACGCCGCCACCCAGCGAGGCCGCGAACGGCTCCAGAAACGGAGCGCGGTACGATTGCATCAGCCCAGTGGCGACGTAGAGCAGGAAGCCCAGGGGCTGCAGGACGACGAACCACAGGCCGCGCTGTGCATCGACCACCGCCACGGTCGATAGCGAGCGGGCCATCATGATTACGCCAACGTAGGCGAGCCCGAGCGGCACGACGTACGCGACGAGCTGGGCGACGATGCGGTAGCAGGCCTCGACCCCATCGGGGGTGTTCGCACCCCAGCCGGCGAGCGCCAGGCCGAGCACCACGAAATCCACGACCACGATGACGTAGAAGAGGCCGAGGCCGAGATCACGTCCGACCAGCCCGGGGCCGAGCGGCAGCACCACCATTGCGAGCGCGACACCCGCGAGCGCCACGACCGGGCCGGCCGGCAGCAGCAACCGGTCGGCGTTGGGCAATTCGAGGGCGTGCTGCAAGTCGGCCCCCTGCGCTGGGCCGGGATCCTGGCCGGCGCGACCGAAAGCGCGCTCGACCACGTGAGTCAGGGCGGTACCCCCGAGCAGGGCGGCGAGGACCGCCAGGGCAGCCGCTATTCCCATCGCAGCCCACCCATGCCCCAGGCGTAGGCGATGCCCGCCGACAGGAGCACGATGAAGACCAGCATGTCGAGGAAGGCGCTCACGCCGATATCGGCGAAGACGACCGCCCATGGGTACATGAAGATCATCTCCATGTCGAAGGCGAGGAAGATGAGTGCGTAGACCGCGTAGCCGAAACGGAACTGCGCCCAGGCCGGGGGAGCGTGGACGGTCCGAGCCGGCGCTCGCGCGAGCGCGGCAGCCGCCAGCAACGCGAGGCCTACGGCCATGACCAGCACCAGGGCTACGAAACCGAAGTCACCGAGGACCGGGCTTTGCGCCGTCATCCGCTCCATCCGCCTCTCCTTCCAGCGGCTCCCGCCCAGGGCTCTCCCTCACATCCGGGAGCCACGTCGCCGTGGCGCCCGGGACGCCAGCGTCAATCCTCCTTGAAAGCTCTCCTGATTTGGTCGTTGAGCGGTTTCGTCAGGTAGGATAGCATAGTCCGCTCGCCGGTCCGAATGAACACCTCAGCCGGCATTCCCGGCACGAGCCTCACGCCCTGGAGCCGCGCGAGCGCCTCGGGCCTGGGCGTGACGTGGACCTTGAAGTAGCTCGTACCCGATTTCTCGTCCGTGATCTGGTCGGCGGCGACGAGGCTGACGGTGCCCTCGACCTCCGGGGTGGTCCTCTGGTTGAACGCCGTCAGCCTGAGCATCGCCGCCTGCCCGCGCTGCACTTGGTCGATGTCCCTCGGGGTCACCTTGGCCTCGATGACGAGGGTGTCGGCCCGCGGCACGACCAGCATGATCGGCTCTCCCGGGTTGATCACCCCGCCGACGGTGTGGACGGCGAGTTGGTGGACCACCCCGTCCTGGGGGGCCCGGATGTCGGTGCGCTTCAGCTGGTCCTCGGCCGCCACCCGCTTCTCGCCGAGTTCGGCGATCTTCCCCTGCACCTCGCCCAGCTCCTTGGCCACCTCGCTGCGCAGGTTCTGGTCGACCTGGATCACCTGGAGCTCGGTCTCCGAGATCTTTCCCTTTGCCTGCGCGATGGAGGCGACGAGCTGCCCGTATTCGCCCTCCAGGCGGGCGGCGTCGCGTTCGAGGGCCGTCACGCGCTGGATCGGGACGAGGTTCTTGCGCCAGAGCTCGCGCACGCCTTCGAGCTCGCGGTTGATCAGGTCGATCTCGCGCTTCTTGGCGGCGACCTGCCCCGTCAGGCCCTGGATCTCCTCGCGAAGCTGCCCTGTCCTTTCCCTCAACTGCGCCTTCTGTCCTGTACGGGCTTCCCGACGAAGCTCGAACAGCCGGATCTCGCCGGCCACGACCTTGCCGGCCTCGGGCTCGGTGCGGCCCCGCTCCCGCAGGGCGGCCGGGAACTTGGCCTGAGCGACCCCGTCGCGCTCGGTCTCTAGGCGCCCCTGCCGCGCGGTCATCTCGATGAGGCTCTTGTCGATGGCCGATAGGTTCGCCCTGGTGACCGTCTCGTCCAGGCGAAGGACGACCTGCCCGGCTCGTACCACGTCCCCGTCCCGGACGCGCAGCTCGCCCACGACGCCGCCGGTGGGGTGCTGCACCTTCTTGACGAAGGAGTCGACCACGAGCGTGCCCGGCGCGACGACGGCGCCGGCGAGTTCGGTGGTCGCCGCCCATCCCCCGAGGCCGCCGGTCAGGAGCGTCGCGGCCGAAAGGCTCAGGAGGACGTGGCGCCGTACGGAGCGGCGGATGTCCCAGGTGGGTGACGCTCTCACGCCGTGGCCTCCTCTTCCTGCGTGGCGTCCGCGCCGGCCACCACCCTCAGCGGCACCGGCCGCTCTCCGACCGAGGCGAGTTCTCCGGCTTCGACCCGGGGCAGCCTGGGCTGCCCCGATGGCGCGCGGGCGGGCGGCCGCTTGAGCACGGACAGGACCTGCTCCTTCGGCCCGAAGGCTTGGGCGCGTCCTTCCGCCATGAGGAGCACGTGATCCACGCCCGCTAGGCCGCTGGGTCGGTGCGCGACGACGACCACGATGCCGCCGCGGGAGCGGACGCCCCTGATCGCGCCGGTCAGCGCGTCCTCGCCTTCGGCATCGAGGTTGGAGTTGGGCTCGTCGAGCACGACGAGAAACGGGTTGCCGTAGACGGCGCGGGCGAGCGCGACGCGCTGGCGCTGCCCACCCGAAAGGGCGGCCCCGCCCTCCCCGATGGGAGTGTCATAGCCATCCGGCAGGGAACACACGAGGTCGTGGGCACCAGCCTGGCGCGCGGCCGAGATGATGTCCTCCGAGGATGCGCCCGGGTCGAACCGTGCGATGTTCTGGGCGACGGTGCCGGCGAAGAGCTCGACGTCCTGCGGCAGGTAGCCGACATGCCGGCCGAGCGCCTCCGGCGTCCACTGATCAAGGGTGGCGCCGTCGAGGCGGATGCAGCCGCGCAGGGGGCGCCAGACCCCAACCAGCGCGCGGACGAGCGAAGACTTGCCCGAACCGCTCGCGCCGATGATGCTGAGGCCCTCGCCGGCCCGGAGGGCGAACGTGACGTCGCGGACGAGGGGACGGTCCGACCCAGGGGCCGCCGCGGTCAGGGTCTCCACGCGGACGCTTTCGCGGGGCGGCGGCAAGGCGACGCCCACGGCGCGACGCGGGAAAAGGGAGAGGAATGCCTTCAGGCGCGTCCAGCCCTGGCGCGCGGCCACGAGTCCCTTCCAGTGGGCGACGGCCAGTTCCACCGGTGCGAGCGCCCGGCCGACGAGGACGGAACTGGCGATCATGATGCCACCCGTCGCTTCTCCCGCTATCACGAGGTAGGCGCCGATGCCGAGCACCAGTGACTGCAGCGTGAGGCGCGCGACCTTGGTCATGGCGCCGAGGCCGCCCGAGACATCGGAAGCGCGGCGCTGGGCGACGAGGTGGCGCTCGCTTGCCTCATCCCAGACGTCGCCCGTGTGCGCCGCCATGCCCATGGCGCGCAACACCTCGGCATTGCGCCGCCCGGCCTCCGCTAGAGCGTTGCGTTGGCTCGCCGCGGCGGCTGCGGCCTTTGAAGGCCGCCGCATCAGGAGGTCCGTCACTAGAGTGATCACCACTAGGAGGAGCGCGCCGCCGAGCACGGCCGACCCGATCCAGGCGTGGAAGGCGAAGCAGAGCAGGAGGTAAAGGGGGATCCAGGGCAGGTCGAACAGGGCGGCGGGACCCGGGCTCGACAGGAAGGCCCGGACTTGGTCGAGGTCGCGGAGCGGCTGCAGGCCGTCGCCCTGCTGTGCTGTGGTCAGCGGCGCTTGCACGACGGCCTCGTAGGTGCGTCGTCCGAGGGACCGCTCTACGGTCGCGCCAACTCGGACTAGCAGCCGGTTGCGCAGAACGTCGAACAGGCCCTGGAATGCATAGAGCGCGAGCGCAATGGTCGCTAGGCCGAGCAGCGTGGGGACGCTGTGGCTCGGCAGCACGCGGTCGTACACCTCCAGCATGAACAACGAGCCGGTCAGATAGAGGACGTTTACGAGGGCGCTCAGCAGGCCGATGGCAAGGAGCGCAGTTCCGGCCCCGCTCGGTAGGCCGCCCTCCTCCATACCCGCTTCGTCACCGGATAGGTTCGACAAACTCTTGACGTGGCTCATCTCGACGGCCCTGACGGCGGAGAGGCCCTCGGGCGGCACGTCCCTGCGGCCCGGGGGATCGTCGGGAAGACGGCCAGCCCGGCCGTCCATGGGAGCGCCCGCAGAAGGACCGCGGGCGCAGGCGTCACTTAGGCCACGTAGCTGTGGTTCGGATCACCTGCCGCCGAACTCGCTGGGTCTTGGAAGATGTATTGCGAGCCGACCGACGTGACCGCAGGATCGTTCACGAAGCCGCCTTGCCTGCCGTCGTCGGCGTTGAACATGAAATCGTCCTGTACCATCTGGCTCTTCGTCAGGCCCTCAAGGAAGATCGACCCGCTGCCCTCGGCCGTCGTCCAGCTGACGAGGACGCCGGTGTGCCCATCATCGTGCGCCGACACCCCGTCGGCGACAGTGACCCGACCGGGTTGGATGTCCCGGAGCGCGATGTGGTCGAAGGCGCCCGGGCCGGCGTCGAAGCCGCCTGTGACCACGTCGTTCCCGGTGTCCGGGCCCACGATGAAAGCGTCGGCGCCGTCGCCTCCGTTCAACTCGTCATTGCCCCTGCCGCCGTCGAGCATGTCATGGCCGGCGCCTGCGAAGAGCTTGTCGTCGCCGTCCTCGCCCATGACGTTGTCGGCCTGGTCGCCGCCGTACAGCCGATCCGAGCCGGCGCCGCCCCTGAGGTCGTCCTGGCCCGCCCCGCCGTCGAGGACGTCGTTTCCGGCGTCACCGCGAAGGTCGTCGTCGCCCGCCCTCCCGAACAGGCGGTCGTTCCCGCCCAGGCCGAAGTAGTAGTCCCTGTCGCCGGTGCCCTGGAACGTGTCGGCCTGACCTGATCCTTCTCTCACGTTGAACTCGTCGAAGCGGAACGTGTCCTCGGAACCGGTGTCACCCCCCGGGTTGGGGGCGCCGAGGTTGAAGCCCTCGTCCTTGGCGTAACTCACGGCCGTGACGTGGTCCGCGTCCGCGCTCGTCGGCTGGATGACCATCCTGTCGTCCGTGAACATGAAGTCGTCCTGCGCCAAGTCCGTCTTCTGGACGCCCGCAAGCAGGACCGAGCCCTCGCCGCCGGCGACGTCCCAACTGATCTTCACGCCAGCGAAGGTGTCCTCAAACCTCAGGTCCTCTGGGTCGAGCCCCCGCACCGCAAGGTGGTCCAGCATGCCGGGACCGGCGGAGAAATCCGTGAGGACGTCGTCGCCGCTATTGGGCGAGACGACGAAAGCGTCGCCGCCGGGACCGCCGGTCAGGACGTCGTTGCCTGGACCTCCTTCGAGGTCGCCGTGCCCCCCGCCCTCTTCGAGGTAGTCGTTCCCCTCGGCGCCCCGCAACGCGTCGGCCGCCCCGCCGGCGATCAGGACGTCGTTGCCTTTGCCGCCATCGAGGTGGTCCATGCCGTCGCCGCCCAGGAGGACATCGCTACCCTTGCCGCCCTGAAGGTCGTCGTCCTGACCTCGACCGGAGAGGTAGTCGCTCCCGTTCCGCCCGAACGCGATGTCCATCTGGCCGGTGCCGGAATAGGCGTCGTGGCCGTGCCCGCCGATATACAGGCGGTAATCGCCGAAACTCTCCTGGATGTCCTGGTCGTTCGCAGGGGCTTGATGGTGCGGGCGATGCGTCATGAAGCGTGTCCTCCTGCCGATAAGCCAAGAATGGGGTGACGACCTGGCGGTGATGCGCGATGGTGCATACCCCTAGAGGGTAGACAAACATAACACCCGATGCGTGGCTCCGTTTCATCGCGGCTCCCGAAAGGGACGGTTTGACGCACTGCGGGTTTCCCTCCCAGAGAGCAGTTGCATCGGCATGCTCCTGCGGTTCGCCGCCACGGCAGCCAGGATACAAGGATCCGGGTTCGTGAGCGAAGTCCGGGAACTGAACCCTGGTAGGGTATATGGCGATGGGTCATGCGTTTCATCGCGCCCAAGCGGCTCCCTTCTTTCTCGGGAGACGGATGCACAGGGAACGGGGTCAACAACGCCGAGCCCATCGGGGAACACGCGACCGACCCCTGTTCAGGGAGCGGGCCGGTGAGCCGGAGCTATGCGGGAGAATGGGTGACGCGGTTTGGATGAAGGCGGCGTATCGAGGCGGGTGTCGAGCCTGCCAGAACCTCTCGTTGAGAGCGATACGCCATGG
>NZ_LABX01000350.1 GCF_001043915.1 Methylobacterium aquaticum
CTGGGTCCAGAAAGGGCTGTTCGAGATCCTGATGCGGGCCCTGGCTCATCGCCAGCGGCGGCGCTGCGGTCGCCGTCCGCAGCCGCGTCTGGCGATCATCGACACGCAGAGCGTCAAATGTATCGGGGTGCGCGGACCGCGGGGCTACGACGGGGCCAAGAAGGTGGTCGGGCGCAAGCGCGTGCTGATGGTGGATGCCCAAGGGCACATCCTGGCGCTGTCGGTCGTACCGGCCAACGTGCAGGATCGTGACACGCTGCCGGCGCTGGATGCCGGCAAGGAGCAGTTGGCCGAGCCTGCGCCTGGCGCTCCTGGATGGGGCCTTCACGGCCGAACGCTGCCAGGAGTGGTGTCACTGGCACGGCATGCGCCATCGCGTCGTCGAGAAGGAGCCGGACCAGAAGGGCTTCGTCGTCCTCGAGCGGCGCTGGCTGGTCGAGCGCACCCTCGGATGGTTCAGCCATTGGGGTGGGTTGCTGCGCGAGCGCGCCGGGCGCCTCGACGTCGCGACCGGACGCCTCTCCTTCGTTGCCTGCCTGATCGCTCTCAACGCTCTCAACAAGCCAGAGTAAGATCAACCAATCAAACAGGCTCTCAGGCCGCCCAAGGCCGTCCCGATGCTGACGGTCGGCGAACTGGAGGCCGATCCGCACGGGGTGTTCCGCGCCTGGCGCCCCCGGCTGCCCCTCGTCCGCCATGAGATCGCGGGCTTCGTCGTGCTCCGCGCCCGCGACGTCGATCGGCTGATGCGGGATCCCCGCGCCCAGGCGACGGAGACGCTCAGCCCGCGGACGCGCGGAATTCCGGAAGGCGCGTTGTTCGACATCTTCGCTCACGGGATGCTGATCGCCAACGGCCCGGTCCATCGCCGGCGCCGCTCGCCCTTCACCCGCACATTCGCGGCGCGCATGATCGAAGGGCTGCGCCCCGGCATCCGTGCGGCTGCAGAGGGCCTCGTGCGGGACTGGCTGCCGGACATCGAGGTTGACCTCGTTGCGCGTTACGCTGCCCAGATCCCGGCGCGGACCATCGCCGGCATCCTGGGTCTGCCGCAGGAAGACGTCCCGCGCTTCACCCACCTCGCCTACGAGGTCTCACGCGTGCTGAGCTTCATGTTCGGGCCGGAGGACATTCCGGATCTCGAGGCGGCGGCCGTCGCGCTGCAGGATTACGTGCGCGCGATCCTCGAGGCGCGCCGGGCTGCGCCCCAGGACGACTTCCTGTCGCGTTTCTTGGCGGAGGCCGACGCAACGGGCGAACTCACCCCGCAGGAGGTGACGATCCAGCTCGTGCAGGTGATCATCAGCGGCACCGACACCACCCGTGTCGCGGGCGCCATGCAGGTGGCGTTGTTGCTGCAGCATCCCGAGCAATGGGCGGCGGTGCGCGGCGATGCCGGCCTGATTCCGGCTGCGGTTGCGGAAGCCCTTCGCTGCGAGCCGAACGTCGGTTCCGCCGCGCGGGTCGCCCGTGAGGATATCGCGCTCGATGGCCACGTCGTGCCGGCCGGAAGCCTGATGATGCTTTCGACGCTGTCGGCGCTGCGAGACGAAGCCGCCTACATGCGGCCCGATGCGTTCGATATCCGGCGCGCCGACCTCCCGCGCCAGCATCCGATCTTCGGCGGCGGCGCGCACCGGTGAATCGGCGAGGCCCTGGCCCGGGTCGAACTGGAGGAGGGACTCGGCGCCCTGGCGCGCCTCGCCCCGCGACTGCGCCTCACGGGTGCGGTGCCTGTTATCCGGGGCCATGGCGGCATCCGCCGCATCGATGCGCTTCGGGTGGTCGCGTAGCGCCAGCAGGGGTTTGGCTTCGACGTGTCGCCTCGGGCGCCGCCCTCTGCAGGTCGTGCGACCCTGTCCCGCCTGGACGTCGCGACCAGCCTGATCTCGCTGGCCGTCGTGCAGAGGGCGGCGTCCGGCGAGCCGCGGAGTACCGCCACGGGACCCGGGCGCGGCGCACGCCGTCCTGCGCCCATGGGCCCTGCGGCTGGACCCGTCGCGGCCGCGTGCGATCCCATTCCGGCCAGAAGGCTTGCGGTATGAGTGCCGAACAGGTGCGACGAGGCCGGAGCTGGAAGCGCCATCGGCCGGCTCTCGTCGGAGCGATCGTGCTCGCCGTCGGACTCGCCGGCGCAGCAAGCCTCGATTCTCATCGTCTCAGACCGAACGCCTACAAATCCGTGGTGTCGATCGAGGCCCGATCCGATTTTCACGATCCTGCGCTCCTGGCCCGTGCCTGGGCCCGACCGGTCGCTGCTGTCTATCGACGCCGCCCCTACGAATATCAAAGCAATCCGAGCTTCTGCGGCCCTGCCAGCGTGGCGAACTTGCTGCGCTCTCTTGGCGTAGACTTCTCGCAAGCCGAGGTGCTTCGCGGGACCCCTTTCCAGCCCTGGTTCGGCATCCTTGTGAACGGCCTGACGCTGGAGGATCTGGCAGAGCTGATACGAGTCCGGCTCGATCGTCAGGTCCGCGTCGTGCGTGATCTCTCGCTGCCCGCCTTCCGGGAGGCATTGGCAAGCGGCAACGATCCCGGCAAGCGGCTGATCGTCAACTTTCACCGAGGTCCGTTATTCGGCCGGGGAGCTGGGCACTTCTCGCCGATCCTCGGCTACTTGCCGGACAAGGACCTCGTGTTCGTCTGCGACGTGAACGGAGACTATCGGCCCGTCCTTGTCGAAAGCGAGCGCTTGTGGCGTGCGGTCGCGACGGTCGACATGGCGTCCGGCAAGGCTCGGGGCTTACTGGTCATCGAGACAGCTCTGCCTGCGGAGCGCGGACGAGCCGGCCAGACAGAAACCATTCGTTCTGAATGAAAAGCGGCGGGTCGATGCACCTGTCATCTTATCCACGTGGTTCGACCGAAAGCCGATGTGAAGCACAATATAACCTTAGCAATCAGGCTAGCCTCGGCGGCGGGACCTCTCGGGCAGGTCTCAGCCGCCAGGGATCGCGAAGTCGCATCAAAATGGCACGACAGATCAATTAATACGAAGTTTGCTACCGATTTTGATTTGTCTAACGCGACACGCATCGACATGACACTATCGATTTCGTCTTACTCTCATGTGTCATCATTTGGTAATTTTCTTAAGATAGGCACCTCAGATGTCGATTTCAGGAATTGTGCGCCGTCATCAGATCGCGCAAGTCATGATGTACGGCGTCAAGGACGCGATTTGCAAAGCTGCGAGTGCCTCACGCGTGCGTTCGATGGTCGAGAAAGGCACTGGCATTCAGGCTTTCGGGTGGTGCATGGTCGCCCTGACACGCACCGCCTCGGCGGGGCGGGCTTCGCTTGCACGCGTGCAGACAAGACCGTGCCGGGGCGGCTTGTCATCATCTAAAGATGAGTGGAAAACTAGCTTTGGCAGAATGAGTACGAATATCAATTCGTCATTTGCGGATGACCTTCGCTGTCGTGCGGATGCGCGAAATCGAAGCCGGATGCGGTAGGGCCTTCGTCTGCCAGCATTTCAAGCCTGCGAACGCCATCGGACCATGTCGGAATGATTTCGTCCGAGACCCACCAGAGTACGTAACCTGGCCATTGTGGGCGTTCGAACCACTCTGATCGGCGCTTCAGAGTCGCACGATGCAACCCGCTGTAGGAGAACTTGCGAGCGACTTCGACATCGCGCCAGAGTGAGAGTGTCTGGACCCTGCTAGCGCCATCCGCCTCGCGCGACCTGTCGAAGAAGCGCGGAACCACATATGAGCCCCAAGGGCCGTAATCCTGTCCGATCTCGACGGCTCCGCGAAGATCAGGTCGTGATTGCCCTGCATGAGCGACAAACCCTTCCGCCGTTGCTGCCGCCGCGAAAACAGCGGATGCAGATCGCGAAAATTCTTTCATTGCTTCGGAACGATAAGAGTCCTTAATAATTCCAAAAGTGTATAATGAGATATGCGCCATAACATTCTCCTTATATCAAGTATTTTTTGAATTTACTGCATCAAGGGCATCGATAAAATTACACAACAAGTATGTTACCGTTTCATTTCGCCGATCGAACGGGCGTGTTTCAACCGAAACAGAGGCTTGGTCGCACCTTCAGCCTGGATCATATCGCGTCGACCGACCTTTTTGCCCGACCAGCATGCGTCGAGCGACGATCTCGGGCCGAGGCCGATCAGCAACATTCACATGCCCGATTACTAGAATCTCCTGCGCTGTTCGCGACACCCGACAGGGGGGAACAAAGCTCAATCGCGTCATGGTCCGGCCCCTCCCTGCGAGCCGGTTACGACCCCCGTCGTCCGAGAGCCTCGTCCGAATGGGGGACGGACGGGACAGGCGGAGGATCGGCCCGCCGTCTGAAATTTCAGTACAATATCACTTGACTTTCAGCGGCACCCTGCCCAGCATGGTTCGGGGACCTATCGAGCCGCCGCAGTCCCGCGAGAGCGGGTCCTGACGGTTCACGAGATATCGCCAAGTACTCCCATATCTGACCTCAATGAGCGGGCAGATGTGCGCGCCAGATAGAGAGTCTCGAAAAATCGCTCGCCTCTCGGGTGAGGGAGGCGTGATGATGAAACTGTCTTTCGATTGACATTGACTCCCGCCATCGGCTCAGCGGTGGTTTGAGTTCCCTCCGATCTGGGAAAGGTGTCGCGCTCAGTCGCTCTCGATACATGAGGCGACTGAGTCATCTGTAGTAAAGACTCGAAGATTTGTGTTTTGAAATTCTGTCGTCCTATTTATTTAATTTACTGAAGATACGTAACAAGCTGAAATCGTAGTTATATAGCTGGCCAACATGACTGCTCCACTTCAATCCATCTTCCGGATCGATGTATCTACTTGGTATGTATCAAATAAGATACTTGATGATGTAGATCTTCTTTGAAGCGCGAGCGGTAATTGTAGCCAATGTGTACATTGCAATGCCGGATGCGATTTTACCATGCGACGTTGCAAGCCATCATTGCGTCCTGCGCCAGAAATCTGATCCTTCGGAGTGAAGTCAACACAGTCTATCTCGCAAAAAATAGGACGATCATGGTCGATCCCCATCAGACCGTACCTCAAGAGGCCCTGAACGCACGGCTTGCTTCGCTCCAGGATTGGATGAGCCGTCAGGGACTTGCATCACTCGTCGTCTTCGGTCGAGGGCATGCCCTCGGAACGGCGACGCGCAGCCATGGAAATTTGCGTTTCCTGGCAAATTGGGACGGCGATAATGCGGACTCGGCACTCGTGGTCCGGTCTGACGACCGTCCGTCGCTCGTCGTCTCGAACGTGTTCGCGGCGATGCGCGCGCGCGAGTCGCACCGCTTCGCCGAGGTTTGCTTCGGACAGGGAGAGGCGTTCGCGCGCCACGTGCTGGAACTGGCCGGCGGGGCCGACGGACCGATTGCCCTGGCAGGCCGTGACGAAATGCCGTTGCTGGTCTGGGAGCGCCTCGCCGCAGCCGGTGCGGACGCGTGGCCGAGCGTGGAGCACGAACTCGCCCGCCGCCGTACCATCAAGGACCAGACGGCCATCGCCTATCACCGGGAGGCGGCCCGGATCTGTGACGCTCTGTTTGCGCGGGTCGGCGCGGCGTTGCGGACGGGGAGGCCCGTCTACGCCGTGCAGGCCGAACTCGAGGCGCTCGCGCGCGGCATGGGCTGCGAGTTCTGCCAGACGTGGCTGACGGTCGCGCCCGTGCCGGACCGTTGCCGCTACCTCGTGAGCGAGAACGGCCGCATTCCGACGGAGGGGGACCAATTCCTGCTCGGCATCATGCTCCTCCTGCACGGCCATTGGGGACACGCAATCCGGACTGGCGCGCTCGGCACGCCGACGCCCGCCGCGGAGCGCGCCTTCGCCGAGGTCCAGGACATGCACGCTGCCATGCTGGAGCGCCTCCGGCCCGGGCGCGACTTGCGCGAGGTCGGCGCCGCGGGACGCGCGCCCGGCGGTCGCGATGTCTTTCAGTTCCGGTCCGGCCATGCGCTCGGTCACAGTTACGAGGATCCGATCGGAACAGCCGAGTTCCCGCAGCCCTACGATCCCGGTCCCCAGGTTCCGATGCGGGTCATCGAGCCCGGCATGCTCTTCGAACTGCACCCCAACCTCTTCCTGCGGGATGCCGGAGCCGCGGCGATCGGTGACATGGTTCTCGTGACCGAGCGGGGGCCCGAACTGCTCACGACCTTTCCGCGGGCGATCGCCCGCTGCTAAGGGCCGCCGCGATCGGCATCAATCACCGGCCTGCTCGACCCTGACCCACCCGCTCCAGATGGAGGGCCGGTATGAACCTGCGCTTCCTCGAAGCCTTCCTGTGGGTCGCGCGCCTGGGAAGCTTCCACGGCGCCGGCGAGAAGCTGAACATCAGCCAGTCCGGCATCTCGTCTCGGATCGCGACGCTCGAGATGGAGCTCGATTGCCGGCTCTTCGAGCGCAGCACCCGCGAGATCCGGCTGACGACCTCCGGCCGCCTGCTGGTGCAACATGCCGAACGGATCCTCGAGGCGCATCGCGAGATGCGCGACGCGCTGGCCCGCAACTCGGCGGTGACCGGAACAGTGCGCATCGGCAGCATCGAGACGGTCGTCCACACGCTCCTCGTCCCGTTCGTCGAGGCGTTGCAACAGCACTTTCCGGCGCTCGACCTGGAACTCACGGCCGAGCCGTCCGAGAACCTGCGCGAGCACCTCCGCCGCGGTGGCATCGACATCGCCTTTCAGACCGAGCCAGTCCTCGATCCCGGTACGATCAACAAGCCGCTGTGCGAGTACCGCATGGGCTGGATCGCGTCCGCGGACATCGGACGGATCTCACTCTGCGACCTCGCGCGCGAGCCGATCATCACCTTTCCCCGTGGGTCCCAACCCTACGCTGCCGTCGAGGACGCGTTCCGGCGAGTGGGCACAGTGCCGAACCGGCTGCATTGCGTGACATCCATCGCGGCCATCGTGCGGTTCGTCCGCGCCGGCCTGGGTGTCGCGTCCCTGCCGATCGCTGCCATTCGTCAGGAACTCGCAGCCGGCTCCCTCTCCCTCATCGACACCGACGTCCCGCTCGCACCCCTTCGTCTCTACGCGAGCTACAGGCCGGGCTTATCCAGCCGCCTCCACGACCTGATTGTCGAGCACGCAGAACAGCAAGTCGCCGCCTACTGCGCGAGCGAGGACCATCCCACCGACATCCGATCCCTCTCGGATCAGGAATTATGATCGGAGTGTATCTGATCTTCGCGTTTGAGCCGGGGCTCAAGCACAGTTACGATCGGCTCGATCCACGATCGAATTGGCGTGGATATCACAAAGAATATCCGAGTTCAGGTCGGCCATTCGGCGCCTGACAGAGGGAGCGCGCCCATGAGCAACGACGTCATACGGCCGGCGGAAATCGCCGCGGCGAGCCTGACCCACTCCGAGAGCCTCAAAAGCCCAGCGGGGCGCTTGGCCGCTGCGAGCATGGTCGGCACTGCGCTCGAGTGGTACGATTTCATGATCTACAACACCATGTCGGCGCTGGTGTTCAACAAAATATTCTTCCCTTCGCTCGATCCCATGGTCGGGATGCTGCTCGCATTCTCGACCTATGCCGTTGGCTATTTATCACGCCCGCTCGGCGGAGTGATCTTCGGCCGTCTCGGCGATAAGCTCGGTCGGCGAGCCGTCCTCGTCCTCACGCTCGTTCTCATGGGCGTGACGACGGCGGCGATGGCGTTGCTGCCGACGTTTCAGGCGATCGGACTGGCAAGCCCGATCCTCTTGGTCGCGCTGCGCTTTCTGCAAGGGCTGGCGCTCGGAGGCGAGTGGGCCGGTGCCGTTCTCCTGACCGTCGAGCACGGCCGCCCGGACCAGCGTGGCTTGAATGCCTCGTGGGCTCAGGTCGGGCCGGCCGCCGGCACCCTGCTGTCCTCGCTGGTGATCGCCGTCGTCACGGCCGCGCTGTCGGACCAGACCTTCCTGGAGTGGGGATGGCGTATCCCCTTCGCTCTGAGCGCCATGCTCGTGGCCTTCGGCCTCTGGATCCGCCTCGCCGTCGACGAGACACCGCTGTTCAAGCAGATGCAAGCGCAGGAGGAAACGGCGAAGGCGCCCGTCGGTGAGGTGCTCCGGCATCATTGGCGCGCGCTCCTGATCGGAGGGGCGGCGCGCATCGGGCCCGATGTCGTCTACGCGCTCCTCGTTGTCTTCAGCGTGAGCTATCTCACGCAGACGCTCGGCCTCCCGCGCTCCCTGGCTCTCGGAGCGCTTCTTGTGGGGGCCGCCCTGAATGCGGTCGCGACGCCGCTGTTCGGGGCCATGACCGACCGGGTCGGCCGACGCCCCGTCTACGGCGCCGGTCTCGTCGCAGCCCTTGGTCTCGCGGCGCTCTTCTTCCCGGCCGTCGACACGCGCAGCCCCGTGCTGATCTTCCTCGTCATTGGCGCCGGAATGATCGTGCACGCCTCGATGTACGCGGCGCAAGGCGCCTTCATCACGGAGCAGTTCACCCCGCGGGTCCGCTACACCGGTTCTTCGATCGCCTACACGTTCGGCAGCCTCGCCGCCGGGGGGGCGTTCGCCCCGCTCATCATGACGAGCATCCTCAAGGAGACGGCGAGCACGACTGGCATCACCGTCTACGTCGCCCTAGGGTCAAAACCCATTCAAGGTATTGCAATGATGAATGAAATGTGATTCGAAGCGCCTCCCAGAAGGAGGAGGCAATGGCAGAGCTGTTCTGGCTGTCGGACGAGCAATGGCAGGCGATGGCGCCGTTCATGCCCACCAACCAGCCCGGCGCTCGGCGCAAGGACGACCGCACGATCCTGTCGGGCATCCTGCACGTCATCAAGTGCGGCTGCCGCTGGAAGGAT
>NZ_LABX01000351.1 GCF_001043915.1 Methylobacterium aquaticum
ACGGGATCGACCTATCGCCGGGCGCTCGATGCGCTCGACGCCGTCAACGGCGAGATCGAGGGGCTGATCGCCCGCGCATGGGGCCGTGCATGAGCCAGACCATGAACCAGAAGAAGCGTCTCAGCGCCATCATGGGCACGCCGGTCCAGCCGGACGCCCCGACCCCGCCCGCCCCTGGAATTCCAACGGGTTACACCCCTGTAGCAGGTGCTACGCCGCCGCCCGCACCCGAGAAGCGCCCGACCGCGGCCCGATCGATGGCGGCCATGTGGGCGGCGTCACGGCCCGGCCCGGCGGAGACGGACGGCGCGGTGATCGAACTCGATCCCGACCTGTGCCTGCCCTCCGCGATCGCCGACCGGGTGCCCGATGCCACGGATGCGGCCTTCGACGCCTTCGTGGCGCAGATCCGCGAGGAAGGCCAGCATACGCCGATCCTGGTCCGGCGGCACCCCCGGCAGGACGGCCATTACGAGATCGCCTATGGCCGGCGCCGGACGCGGGCAGCGAAGGCGATCGGCAAGCCGGTGCGGGCGGTCCTGCGCGATCTCAGCGATGCCGAGCTGGTGGTGGCGCAGGGCTCCGAGAACCTGGCCCGCGAGGATCTGAGCTACATCGAGCGGGCGCATTTCGCCCGCAACATGGAGCAGGCCGGCATCGCCCGCGAGGTGATCCTGAAGGCCATGGGCGTGCACCGCCCCGACCTCGCGAACTATCTCGCGGTGGCCGAGGCGATCCCCGCCGCCGTCCTCGCCGCAATCGGCCCGGCGCCCAAGATCGGCCGCCCGCGCTGGCTCACCCTCGCCGACCGGATCAAGGCGGCGGCGCCGGAGCGGATCGAAGCCGCACTCGCCTCGGCCGATCTGGCGGGGAAGACCTCCGACGAACGCTTCGCCGTGGTGCTGGCCGCGCTCGCCGCCCAGCCGCCGCGCAAGGCCAAGCCCCGGGCCGAGACCGTCAAGGATGCCAGGGGCGTGAAATTCGCCCGCATCGAGCGCAGCACCGACGGGATGCGGGTGACGCTGGACGAGAAGGCGGAGCCGGGCTTTGCCGATTATCTCGCCGAGCGCCTGCCCGAGCTGCTGGCGACGTACCGGCAGGGGCGGGGCTGAGCCGGGGCATCGGGACCGAGCCGGGATGGGGCCAGCACACCGAGGCCGCAGGGGTCTTGCCGACCCGAAGGCCGGTCCTGTGGTCCACGACAGGACCGTTCCCATGCGCCGCCAGCCTCTCCCACCCCCAACCTGAGGTGGCGCCCGCGGCCTCGAAGGAGGGCTCCAGGGATCATGTCCCAGGTCGCTCCAGATTTCTGGAACCCTGCTTCGAGGCGCCCTGACGGTCGCATCGCAGGATGATACCATCGGCCCACGATGCTGACGCATCGGGCCGATGAACCATCTCGAATTTTCGATACTCAGCCAAAGGCTGAGCGAAAATTGGAGAACGGAACCAAAGGTCGTTTTCTTTCGACCGTTGGTATGAGTCGTGCATGTGATGTCCTGCGTCATGCCAGCCGCCGGCCGATGATGGGACCGCGCTCGCGACTGGCCCTGACCGGTTCCGATCCTGCGGCGGTGATAAGGGGTAGACTCGTCCTGCCAGTCTTGGCCTCGATCCTCTCGCGACAGGAGAGGGTGGCTCGACCTGTCGCCGCTGCGGACAGGATCGCCCGACGGGTCGGTCTCACGATAATCCCGTCGTCATCCACGGTTCGTAACACTATAACATGAAGCATCGATGTGACAGTCGGGGCTCGACGACTGTGGCAACCGGCGATGCGCCTCGGATCGACTGCCGGGTTGGACTAAAGTGTGTTGCGCCGCGCCGTTGCGGCCTTCATCAAATCGCAGCAGAGACGGGCCATTCAGCGAGCGGCCCGGGCCGCAGCCCTGCCGCCGATGCGGGGTGCCGCGCTCTCACGCGACAATGATCCGGTTGGAGACACCATGAAGACGCGCGCCGCCGTTGCCTGGGAAGCCAAGAAGCCCCTCACCATCGAAACCATCGATCTCGAGGGTCCCAAGCCCGGCGAGGTGCTGGTCGAGGTGATGGCCACCGGCATCTGCCACACCGACGCCTATACCCTGTCGGGCCTCGATTCCGAGGGCAAGTTCCCGGCGATCCTGGGCCACGAGGGCGCCGGCATCGTGCGCGAGGTCGGGGCCGGCGTGACGACGCTGAAACCCGGCGACCACGTCATCCCGCTCTACACCCCGGAATGCCGCAACTGTAAGTCCTGCCTGTCGCAGCGCACCAACCTGTGCACGGCGATCCGCTCGACGCAGGGGCAGGGCGTGATGCCGGACGGCACCAGCCGCTTCCGCTGCGACTCCACCGGCGCCAGCCCGGGCGCCAACACCGTGTATCACTACATGGGCTGCTCGACCTTCTCGAACTTCACCGTGCTGCCCGAGATCGCGCTCGCCAAGGTGCGCGAGGACGCCCCCTTCGACAAGATCTGCTACATCGGCTGCGGCGTCACCACCGGCCTCGGCGCGGTGATCTACACCGCCAAGGTGTGGCCGGGCGCCAACGTGGTGGTGTTCGGGCTGGGCGGCATCGGCCTCAACGTGATTCAGGGCGCCCGCATGGTCGGCGCCGACAAGATCATCGGCGTCGACATCAATCCCGACAAGCGTGCGATGGCCGAAAAGTTCGGCATGACCCACTTCATCAACCCGAACGAGGTCGGCACCGACAAGGTGGTGCAGGCGATCCTCGACGTGACCGGCGGCGGCGCGGACTTCTCGTTCGACTGCACCGGCAACGTGAACGTGATGCGCCAGGCGCTCGAATGCTGCCACCGCGGCTGGGGCGAGTCGATCGTCATCGGCGTGGCCGAGGCCGGCCGCGAGATCTCGACCCGGCCGTTCCAGCTCGTCACCGGCCGCGTCTGGAGGGGCTCGGCCTTCGGCGGCGCCCGCGGCCGCACCGACGTGCCGAAGATCGTCGACTGGTACATGGAGGGGAAGATCAACATCGACGACCTGATCACCCACACCATGCCGCTGGAGGAGATCAACTACGGCTTCGACCTGATGCACGAGGGCAAGTCGATCCGCTCGGTCGTGGTGTTCTAATATCAACGGTCGTTGAAACGACCTTTGATTCCGTTCTCGAACTTCGCCAAGCCTCCGGCTGGGCGTCGAAAATTCGAGATGGATCAATGGCCCCGTCGATCTCGGGCTTGCCCGAGATCGAATCGATGCGTCAGCATCTTGGGCCATTGGCATAAAAGGTCGGTTGAGCCGGCGGTGCGGGACGCGTACCGCCGGGCACGGATACGAAACCCGGGGATCACGGCGACATGGACACCATCTCGAAGGCCCGCTCGCATGGCGGCATCCAGGGCGTGTACCGGCACGAGGCCGAGACGACGCGCTGCCCGATGACCTTCGCGGTCTACCTGCCGCCCCAGGCGGAAGCCGGAAAGGTGCCGGTGCTGTGGTACCTGTCCGGCCTGACCTGCACCCATGCCAACGTGATGGACAAGGGCGAGTACCGCCGCGCCGCCGCGAAGCACGGCATCGCCATCGTCGCCCCCGATACCAGCCCGCGCGGGCCGGACGTGCCGGACGAGCCCGACAACTGGCAGTTCGGCTGCGGCGCCGGCTTCTACGTCGACGCCACCCAGGCGCCCTACGACCGCAACTACCGCATGTGGTCCTACGTCACCGAGGAACTGCCGGCCCTCGTCGCCCGCGAGTTCCCGGTGGACATGGAGCGCCAGGGCATCTTCGGGCACTCGATGGGCGGCCACGGCGCGCTCACCATCGCGCTGAACCACCCGGAGCGCTTCCGCTCGTGCAGCGCCTTCGCGCCGATCGTCCAGCCCTCGACCGCGGGCTGGTCGAAGCCGGCGCTGACCAAGTATCTCGGCGCGGACGAGGCCGCGTGGCGCCGCCACGACGCCACCGCGCTGATCGAGGACGGCCACCGCTTCCCCGAATTCCTGGTCGACCAGGGCACGGCCGATTCCTTCCTCAATGACGGCCTGCGCCCCTGGCTGCTGGAGGAGGCGTGCCAGAAGGCCGGGATCGGGCTCACGCTGAACATGCGCGAGGGCTACGACCACTCCTACTTCTTCATCTCGACCTTCATGGACGACCACATCGCCTGGGCGGCGGAGCGGCTGCGCTGACCCTCACTCCGGGACACGCCCGAGCGCCCCGGTGATGAAGCGGCCAGCCTCGGCGAGGCGGCCGGGATCGATCCCGCTCGCGATGCCGAGCCGGTCGAGTTCGGCCACCACCGCCTCGGTGGCGACGTTGCCGGGGGCGCCCTTGGCGTAGGGGCAGCCGCCCAGCCCGGCAACGGCGGCATCGATCACCGACACCCCGAGATCGAGGCAGGCGCGGAGATTGGCGAGCGCCAACCCCCGGGTATCGTGGAAATGCAGCGCGATGCGCTCGCGCGGGATCGTCTCCGCCACCGCCGCGATGCAGGCCCGGGCCGTGTCCGGCATCCCGGCCCCGATCGTGTCGCCGAGGGAGACCTCGTAGCAGCCCATCTCGGCGAGGCGGCGGGCGACATCCGCCACCGCCTCCGGCGTCACTGTTCCCTCGTAGGGGCAGCCGAGCACGCAGGAGACGTAGCCCCGGAGCGGGATCCCGGCGGCGCGGGCGGCCTGCGCCACCGGCCGGAAGCGCTCCAGGCTCTCGGCGATCGAGCAGTTGATGTTGGCCCGCGAGAACGCCTCGGAGGCGGAGGCGAAGACCGCGACCTCGCCGGCGCCCGCCTCCTTGGCCGCCTCGAACCCCCTGAGGTTCGGCACCAGCACGGCGTAGCGCCCGGCGGGGTTCGGCGGCAGCCGGGCCAGAACCGCGGCGGTGTCGGCCATCTGCGGCACCCATCGGGCCGAGACGAAGCTGCCGACCTCGATTGCGGTCAAGCCGGCGGCCAGCAGCCGCTCGATCAGCTCGACCTTCACGGCGGTCGGCACGGTGACGGGCTCGTTCTGGAGCCCGTCGCGGGGACCGACCTCGACGATCCGCACCCGGGAGGGGAGGGGGCTCACGGCGTCTTCACCAGCGGGCAGCGCCCGTCCGCCAGCGGGCGGAACGCCTCGGCGGCGGGGATCGTCTGGACGAGCTTGTAATAGTCATACGGCCCCTTCGAGTCGGCCGGGCTCTTCACCTGGAACAGGTACATCGGGTGGACGTGCCGGCCATCCGCCCGCACCGTGCCTTCGCCGAAAAGCGGATCGTTCGTCGGCCCCGCCTTCATCCGGGCGACGACGGTCCGCCCGTCGGTGCTGCCGGCGAGCGCCGCGGCGCGGAGGTAGGCCAAGGCGCCGGCATAGACGCCGGCTTGGTTGGCGGTGGGGCGGCGGCCCTTCATCTGCGCGGCGAAGCGGTCGGCGAAGGCGCGGGTGCCGGGATTGGCGTCCCAGTAGAACCCCTCCGTCAGGTAGAGGCCCTGCGCGTCCTTGAGGCCGATCGCGTGGACGTCGGAGAGCTGCATCAGCAGCGCCGCCAGGTCCTGGCCGCCGCCGGTGATGCCGAACTCCGCCGCCTGCTTGACCGAGTTGACCGTGTCGCCGACCGCATTGGCGAGCGCGATCACCTGGGCGCGGCTCGCTTGCGCCTGGAGCAGGAACGACGAGAAGTCGGCCGCTGCGGTCGGGTGGCGCACGTTGCCCACGACCTGGCCGCCCTCCTGCTTGACCACGCTCGCCGCGTCGGCTTCGAGCGCGTGGCCGAAGGCGTAATCGGCGGTGAGGAAGAACCACTTCGTCTTGCCGGCGCGCACCAGCGCCAGCGCGGTGCCGTGGGCGAGCGCCCAGGTGTCGTAGGTCCAATGCACGGTGTTGGCCGAGCATTTCGGGCCGGTCAGGTCCGAGGTGCCGGGGCCGGACGCGATGAAGGCGGCCTTCGAATCCCGCACCACCTCCTGCACGGCCAACGCCACCGAGGAGAACGGCACGTCGAGGATGGCATCGACCTGACCCTCGGCGATCCAGCGCCGGGCGGTGGCGGAGCCGATATCGGGCTTGTTCTGGTGGTCGGACTGGATCACCTCGACCGTGATCGCCGGGGTCTCCTTGCGAAAATCCTCGACCGCGAGCCGGGCCGCGACCACCGAGCCCTCGCCGGTGGAATCGGCGGCGAAGCCGCTGAGATCGGTGAGCACCCCGAGCTTCAGGCGCGTCACCTCGGCCCGGGCGGTGCCGGCGGCGACGACGAGGGCGGCGCCGACGAGCAGGCGGGTGGCGAGGCGGGCGGTGCAGGTGAATGTCGGCATGGTTTTCCTCCCGGGAAATCGTTATTGCATGTTGTTTTAGGTCGCATATCGACGGCAGGAACCAATCGATTGGTTGCCTGAGTTGGCAAATCTCTACGTCATACGGGGCTCGGCGTGGCTGA
Source organism: Methylobacterium aquaticum (assembly GCF_001043915.1). Classification (GTDB taxonomy): domain Bacteria; phylum Pseudomonadota; class Alphaproteobacteria; order Rhizobiales; family Beijerinckiaceae; genus Methylobacterium; species Methylobacterium aquaticum. The sequence goes on from NZ_LABX01000351.1 coordinate 6,366, forward strand.
GAATCCCGGATTCATGACCGCTGACGTCCCGGGATAAGTCGGGGAGCGTTCCGTTTCTGTCGGCACCTTGCCAGTTATGGATCCCGAGTTCCGTTGCGCGGCCCCGGGATGACATGGAGGGCGGCAACGCTGTCGCGGACAGCGTTCACCTCCCGCGCATCTCCCCCAGGACCTCCTGCGCCACGTCGAGCCGCACCAGGCGCCGCTCGACCAGCACGCGGGCCACCGCCTCGATCTCCTCGCCCAGAGCCCCGGCCATCATGGCGATGTTCTGGGCGTGGAGCGCCATGTGGCCCTTCTGGATGCCGGTGGTGGCCAGCGCCTTGAGGGCGGAGAAATTCTGCGCCAGCCCCACCGCCGCGATGATCCGGGCCAGGCGCTCCGCCGTCGTCGCGCCGAGAATCTTCAGGCATGCCTGCGCGGTCGGGTGGAGCTTGGTCGCTCCGCCGACGAGGCCGACCGCGAGCGGCAGCTCGATCGAGGCACTGAGGTCGCCCGACGCCGTGACCTCGTAGCGGGTGAGGCTGGTGTAGCGGCCCGACCGTGCCGCATAGGCATGGGCGCCGGCCTCGATCGCCCGCGTGTCGTTGCCGGTGGCGAGCACCACGGCATCGATGCCGTTCATGATCCCCTTGTTGTGGGTCGCGGCCCGGTAGGGATCGGCCTCGGCGAGGTGGTAGGCACTGACGATCCCGTCCCGCACTTCCGGCCCGCCGATCGCCTCCGTGCGCCAGACCGCGTGCGCCCGGGCGAGGCGCCGGTCGGCGAGGTTCGACAGGATGCGCAGGGTGACGCGGCCGCCGCTCCAACCGGCGATGTGGGGCGCCACCGCCTCCGCCATGGTGTTGACGGCGTTCGCCCCCATGGCGTCACGGGTATCGACGATGAGATGCGTCACCACCATCGGGCCGCCGAGTGTGTCGAGCACCCGCACCTCGACATCGCGAAGACCCCCGCCGAGGCGCACCAGCACCGGGTCGCAGGCGTCGCACAGGGCCCGCAGGGGCTCGCGCTGTTCCAGGATGCGCAGGCGTGCCGCATGGGGGTCGCCCACCCCGACGACTTGCACCTGCGCGATCATCAGGTTGCCGGAGACCGAGGTGGTGAAGCCGTCCTCGTAGACCTGGCGGCCTGCGTTGCAGACCGCCGCCACCACCGAGGATTCCTCGGTCGCCATCGGGATCAGCACGTCCTCGCCGTCGATCCGCATGTTGGTGGCGATGCCGACCGGCACATTCATCGTGCCGATCACGTTCTCGATCAGCCGGTCGGCAAGGTCGGGGACGAGATTGCCGAACTCGGCGAGATGCGCGACCTCTGACGGAGAGAGATCGGCGAAGGCGGCGACGAGGTCCAGGCGCTCGCGCGGGGTCTTCTTGTGGAAGCCGGCGATGCGCGAGGTGCGGTTCGCCCGGGATGTATCTTGCATGATGCCTGCTGCCGCTTCGTTCGGGCGGGTCCGCGCGCGCCGGACGAGGGCGGCCGCAACCGCGGCCACCGTGGCGTTCCTCCCTCGTCCGGGCGTGTCAGATCCTGCTCGTTGCCCGCACCGTACCCGTCCGTGCCCCACCCACAAGGAACGCTTTGCGCCTTTCCGGTAAGGACCGTACCCTTCGCGGCATGGATACGATCGGCAGGCCAGAGCCCCGCACCCGGGTCGAGCAGGTGGTCGCCGGGCTGAGCGAACGGATCGATGGCGGGCTCCTGCGCGCCGGCGAGCGCCTGCCCTCGATCCGGGCGGCGGCGATCAGTTTCGCGGTGTCGAAGAACACCGTGGTCGAGGCCTATGAGCGTCTTGTCGCCTCGGGCCGGGTCGAGAGCCGGCCGGGCTCGGGCTTCTACGTCTCGGCGCAGGGTCGGGTCTTGCGCCCGGTTCCCGCCGTCACGCCGGGGCCCGTCCCGGTCGCGGCGGTGGACAGCGTCTGGCTGCTGCGCGAGCAGCTGGACCGGCACTACGACGTGCGCGTCGGTGACGGGCGGCCGCCGCCTGCCTGGATGGAGAGTTCCGAAATCGGCCGCCACCTGCGCCCATCGCTGGGCGCCGCGAGCGAGAGCTACGGCAGCCCGGACGGCTATCTGCCCCTGCGCCGCAGCCTCTCGCTGCGCCTCGCCGAACGGTCGATCCAGGTCGGGCCCGGTGGCGTGCTCCTCACCGCCGGGGCCAACCACGCCCTCGACCTGATCATCCGCCAGTTCGTGGCGCCGGGAGAGCCGGTGCTGGTCGATTCTCCCGGCTACTACCCGCTCTTCGGCAAGCTCAGGCTCGCCAAGGCCCGGATCCTTGGGGTGCGGCGCAACCCGGACGGGCCGGACGTCGCCCAGCTCGACGCCCTGGCCCGGCAGAGCGGGGCGCGGCTGTTCTTCACCCAGTCGCTGGCCCACAACCCGACCGGCTGCTCGCTCACCCTGCCGGTCGCCCACCGGTTGCTCCAGCGTGCCGCCGCCCTCGACCTGCGCATCGTCGAGAGCGACCCCTTCGCCGACGTGCTGCCGGCGGCGCAGGCCCGGCTCGCCGCCCTCGACCAGCTCGAGCGCGTGATCTATGTCGGCACCTTCGCCAAGACCCTCTCGGCCAGCCTGCGCTGCGGCTACGTCGCGGCGCGGGCCGACGCCGTCGAGGCGCTGCGCGACCTCAAGATGGTGACGAGCGTCAACAGCTCCGGCTTCGTCGAGCGGATCATCCACGACCTGATCGAGAGCGGGCGCTACCGCCGCCACCTGCGCCGCCTCGGCGGACGGATCGAGGCGGCCGCGTTGCAGGGGAGGGCGGTCCTGCACGGGCTCGGCCTTCCGGTCTTCGGCGAGCCGCGGGGCGGGTACTATCTCTGGTGCGGGCTGCCGGAGACGACCGACCTCGACGCCTTGTCGCGCCGCGCCGCCGCACACGGCATCCTGATCGCGCCCGGCGGGATCTTCCTCCCCGAGGGGCCGGCCGGCCCGCCGATGATGCGGGTCAACGTGGCGTATTTGGGCGATCCGCGCTTCGCGCGGTTCATGCGGGAGGAGGCGGAATAGGTGGCCCACTCACGGCAGCACCGCCAGGTAATGCGCCAGCGCCTTGATGTCGGCATCCGACAGGGAGCGCGCGCCTTCGGTCGTCGCCGTGCCGC
>NZ_LABX01000352.1 GCF_001043915.1 Methylobacterium aquaticum
GATTTCTGCAACTCGGCGAGCATCTCGGGGGTGGGCTGGGGCAGGCCGCCCATCATCTTGCCCAATCCCCCCATTCCACCGCCCATGCCGCCGCCGCCCATGCCGCCGCCCAGGCCGAACATGCTGCCGAGGGCCTGGCCGATGCCGCGCTTGCCCGATCCCATGGCCTTCATCATGTCGGCCATGGTGCGGTGCATCTTGAGGAGCTTGTTGATCTCCGAGACGTCGACGCCGGAACCCTTGGCGATGCGCTTCTTGCGTGAGGCTTTGAGGATGTCCGGGTTGCGGCGCTCCTCGGGGGTCATCGACGAGATGATGGCGCGCTGGCGCTTGAACATCTTCTCGTCGAGGTTGGCGCCCTCGACCTGCTTCTTGATCTGGCCCATGCCGGGCAGCATGCCCATCAGGCCGCCGATGCCGCCCATCTTCTCCATCTGGGCGAGCTGCATCGACAGGTCGTCGAGGTCGAACTTGCCCTTGCGCATCTTCTCGGCGACGCGCAGGGCCTGTTCCTGGTCGATGGTCTCGGCCGCCTTCTCGACGAGCGAGACGATATCGCCCATGCCGAGGATGCGGTTGGCGACGCGGGCCGGGTGGAATTCCTCCAGTGCGTCGACCTTCTCGCCGGTGCCGACGAGCTTGATCGGCTTGCCGGTCACCGCCCGCATCGAGAGTGCCGCGCCGCCGCGGGAATCGCCGTCCATGCGGGTCAGCACGATGCCGGTCACGCCCAGGCGTCCGTCGAAGGCGCGGGCGGTGTTGACCGCGTCCTGGCCGGTCAGCGCATCGGCGACGAGCAGGACCTCGTGGGGCTTGGTGGCCGCCTTGACGTCGGCGGCCTCCTGCATCAGCGCCTCGTCGAGGGTGACGCGGCCGGCGGTGTCGAGCATCACCACGTCGAAGCCGCCGAGGCGGGCGGCCTCCATGGCGCGCTTGGCGATCTGCACCGCCGACTGGCCGGCGACGATCGGCAGCGACTCGACGCCGACTTGGCCCGCGAGAACCGCGAGCTGCTCCATCGCGGCGGGGCGGCGGGTGTCGAGGGAGGCGAGCAGCACCCGGCGCTTGTCGCGCTGGGTCAGCCGGCGGGCGATCTTCGCCGTGGTGGTGGTCTTGCCCGAGCCCTGGAGGCCGACCATCAGGATGCCGACGGGCGCCGGCGCGTTGAGGTCGATGATCCCGGCCTCGCCGCCCAGCATCGCCACGAGCTGGTCGTTGACGATCTTCACGACCATCTGGCCGGGCGTCACCGACTTCAGCACGACGGCGCCGACTGCCTGCTCTCGCACCTTCTCGGTGAAGGAGCGCACGACCTCGAGGGCGACATCCGCCTCCAGCAGGGCGCGGCGCACCTCGCGCAGGGCGGCGGTGACGTCGGCCTCGGTCAGGGCGCCGCGGCGGGTCAGCCCGGACAGGATGCCGGAGAGACGGTCGGAGAGGCCTTCGAACATGCGGTCAGTCTCCGGGGGTTATTCGTCAAGGCCCGCGGAGGCGGCGCGCCGGGCCTGGAGGGCGCCCTCGAAATGGGTGAGCGCCCGCTCGAACGTGTCGCGGCAATCGGGATTGCAGAAGCCCACGACCGCGCCGTTGTAGAGCGTCAGCGAGTCGGCGGCGATCGGCTTGCCCGACCAGGGGCAGAGCGCGTTGACGGCGTCCTCGATGCGCAGCGGCGTGGTGTCGGTCCTGGTCATCCGGTCTCCTGCGTGCCACCCATCGGGTGACGGATCGCGAGGCCATGCGCAACGCCAGTCGCGCCCGAGGGCGCATCGCGCTGTCGGGCGTTGACCTCCGGCCTCACGGGCCGGTCGGCGTCGAGACGAGACCTCGTCTTGAGAGGGCGGGGCCTAACCTCCCGGGCCCGCGTTGTCAATTCCGGAAGCCCGCCTGTTCCGCACAGCGCGCCCATTTACGGCTTCTTAACCATGCGGGGGGTTACATGAGGTCAAGATTCGCAGGAGATGCGGCGTGTCCGATCCCGCCTTGAAGACGCAGACCACCGCCGCGGCGCGGCAGCCCTCCGGACCGCTTCAGGACTGGCTCGCCACGCTGTCGCGGATCGACGCCGCCGATCAGGCGCGCGCCGCGCCGCGCCGGCCGGCCGAGACCCAGCCGGCCTGGGAGCCGCGCATCGTCGCCCCCAACGAGCCGATGGAGGCCGAGGCCCCGCCGGCGGCCGGCGGCGAGCAGGACGACCTCGCCGCGCTGATGGCCGAGAACATGGTGCTCAAGGCGCGGCTGCGTCAGGAACATGGGCGCTACGACGAGCTTCAGGCGCTGCTGGCCGAGGAGCTGCGCTCCTTACGCGCCCATGTTCAGCAGGAGATCGACCGGGCCGAGGAACTCCGCGCCGAACGCGACCTGTGGATGGCCCGGGCCGAGGCTCTCGCTCAGCCGCTGTTCCAGCCGCGGCGCTGAGGCCGGCGCTCCCGCACTGGGCCGGACAGGACGCCGTCGGTCCATCGTCGTCGCGTGATGACGCCCCGGCATCGTCTGATCGATGCCGGGGCTTTCTGCGTCGGGAGTGCGGCGGTGCCCGGAGGTTTTGGACCGACGGGCCGGCCTCGGTGCCGGAGCGCCGTCGGAGCGGGGATCCGCGCCCGGAGCCCCGGCCGCTGCCGGCGCGGGGCGCAGGTCAGGCCCGCGCCGCCCGGTCGGCGTCGAGGACGGTGCCGTAGATGACCGCCAGCTCCTCCGCCTGCTGGTCGGCGGTCCGGATCGGGGCGTTGTGATCGGGCGAGCGCAGGTGGATCGCCGGGTTCTCGTCGATGAAGCGGAGTGCGGTGAGGAGGCCGGCCTCGTCCGCCACGTCGACGACGTAGCCGTTGCGGCCCTCGACGACGCAATCGGCCACCGCGCCCCGGTCGGAGGCGACGACCCAGCAGCCCGCGGCGACCGCCTCCCGGGTCACGAGGCCGTAGCTCTCCGGCCAGACCGAGGGGGCGAGCAGCACGTCGATATGGGCATAGAGCCCGCCGATGCTCGATTGCGGGAATTTGCCCCGGATCTCGACGGGCACGCTCCCCCATTCCTCGGTCACCCGCTCGCTCGGGTGCATGGCGTGGTCGATCAGCAGCAGGCTCAGGTTCCGGAACGGCTCGTTGAGGATCACGGTGCGGATCAGGCCGTAGCCCTTGTGGTCGGCGAGGCCCCCGATGAAGCCGAGGCGGACCCGGCCGGTCGGGCTCGCGGTCCGGACGACCTCGGGCAGCCGCGACACGCCGTTCTCCACCACCTCGATCCGGTCGAGGCCGACGCGGCGGCACAGCTCGCCGAACGGCCGCGACACGGTCAGGATGCGCGCGGCGCTGTTGACGCAGCGCAGCAGGGTGCGGGCCCGGACATAGTCCTCGCCCATATAGGCGTCGAGCGAGGCCGTGCCACTGAAGTCGTAGGTCTCGACCACCCGGTTGCCGTTGATCAGGAACTGGTGCGGCGAGATCCACCAGCCGTCATGCATCGTGATCAGGTAGGGGATGCGGCGCCGGATCGCCGCGGTGACGCAGCTCGTGGTCAGCCGCTGGATGCAGTGGAAATGGATCAGGTCCGGGCCGATCCGGTCGAGGACGCGGTCGAAGACCCGCCCCATTTCGGGATCCTCGACCAGGTTGTCGATGTCGGGGTGATCGGCGGCGGTGATGCAGAACACCCGCACGCCCTCGCGCACGTACCAGTCGAGGGCATAGGGCACCGGCCCGCCTTCGAGGGTGCAGATCACGTCGATCTGCCACTCGGCCCCCAGGATCCGGCGCAGCGAGCGGACGTTGTCGTGGACGACCCGGGTGGCGCCGCCGATGGCCTGGGGCGGGTAGAACACGTTGACGATGACGAGCCTCTTGCGCGGGGCGAGCTGGCGCGCCGTAGACCGGTCGATGAGTGCGGCGAGGCCCTTCGCCTGCCGCTCGATCCCGTAGCGGTCGAGCACGACCTGCTTGGCCGCCTCGCCGATCTGCCGCCGCTCGTCGGGCGAGCGGACCAGGCGGTCGAGGGCGGCGTGGAACGCCGCGCTCGAGTCGCACAGGAAGCCGGTCTCCCCCTCGACGATCACCTCGCGGTGCGTCTGCGTGCCGCTCACCACGGACGGAATGCCGAACATCGCGGCCTCCATCCACTTGATCTCGCTCTTGCAGTCGTTGAACGTGTCCGGCACCAGCACCGAGATGTTGATGTCGGCCTCGCGCAGGAGGTCCCAGTACGAGGCCACGTTGGCGATCGGCCGCGAGGTGATGATGTAGTCGGCCCAGGGCCGCAGCAGGTCCGAGACCGTGACCTCGCCGATCACCACGACGCGGATCCGGCTGCCGTGGGTCTCGAACAGGCGCGCCAGCGCCGGCTCGATCAGTTGCTCGAAATCGAGCTTGTGGGCCTTGGTGCCGGAGCCGTAGAAGATCGTGACGGTGTCGCCGCGCGGCCTCGCCCGCCCCTGCATGCTGACGACATGCGCGCTGCTCAGGGCATTCGGCTGGTGGAACACCGTTCCCGTCCGTACCCGGCGCTCCAGGTGCCGGGCGAGGCTCGGCGTCGAGGCCATGCCGTACTCGCACAAGGCGGCGGCCTCGGCGAACAGGCTGACGCCGCATGCCATCGACGCATGCTGGCGGGCATCGATCAGGCCGACATAGGTGTCGAGCCCCGGCGGAAAATAAGCCGAATCGAAGACCAGGTCGTCGATGTCATAGATCGTCACGATGCCCAGCTCGGCCGTCCGGGAGATGGCATCGACGACGTTCGGAAACGCGGGGACTCGATAGAAGATCGTATAGTCGATCTGCATGAGATCGGACATGTATTTATTGTGATCTTTGGTATAATCGTAGATCGTGACATCGTATCCGGCGGCGACGAGCTGCTCGGCGCGCTGATCGACGCGGTAGAACCGGCATTGCGGCAGATCGCAATTGGCGTAGACGGCGACGCGGCGGACGGGACCGGTGCCGATCACCGGCGCTTCCTCGCCCCCTGCGAGGCAGCGGGCGGCCTCGGTCACCCGCGCGCGCGCCTCGTCGTAGCCTGACTCAAGGGCAACGTCCGCGCTCTTCTCCCAGACGTCGTAGAAATATTTTTCCCGTGTCTCGCGCAGTTTGAGGCGCAGGCCGACGTCAGCCGGGTATTTCGCCACGCCCGCCGCCATGGCGCGTTCCGCGGCCTTCGGCTCGCCGAGCGTCAGCAGGCCATGAGCCAGGTGACGGAAGGTCCATTCGTTGCTGGCATCGCGCGCGACGATGTGCTGGCGCAGGCGGGTGGCCAGGGCGACGTTGCCGCCGCGCTCGATCATGTCGGCGCGATGGTTGAGGGCGCGCGATTGCTCGGGATGGTGGATCAGGCTGCGCGCATACAGCTCGGCGGCCTCGACATCCTTGCCCTGGAGCGCGCGGGCGTCGGCCACCTCGGCGAAGAAGCTGGCCGCTGCGGGCTCGTTCAGGTCCCAGCGCCACTCGATCAGGTCCCTCACGATCCGGCTCGGTGTCACCGGGGCGGTCCCGTTCGACGGCTGCCCGAGGCGTGCCGTGATTCTGGCCTCGAGCGCGCGTGACAGTCGTGCCCCGTGGGTCACTTGGACGAACACCTTCAGGTTCGGCCAGAACGGCTCGCTCGCGTCGCTCCTCAGCCAGCGCGCGTACCGCTCCCGCCGTGACGACCCGCTGGTGTCGTCGTCGCCGTGCTCGGCCTGGAAGAAGGCGTCGTCGAACGCGCCGTCGAGCGAGATGTCGAACTGCTCGTGCTGGCCAATCTCACAGAAATGCCGAATGCATTCGGCCCTGTTGAGGAATTTTCCGCGCTGCTTGATGTATTTGTGCTGATAGAAATTGTGGTCGAAATATTTAGAAAAGTAGGGGATGTTGATGCCGTGGACGCATGCAATTTCATCTTCGTTGAAATAGACGAGATGGTCGTCCGGCGCCCGCAAGTGCTGCTTGACGGCGACGACCGCATCCTCGGGCGTGAGGCCCGGCGGGACCCTCACGCCATAGAGGTGGGCGATGAAGGCGGGATCGTAGAAGAGCGGGACGTAATGACGGTCCTCGGCGCGGCCGTGATCGAAGTAATGCGTCACGCGCGCGGCATTGGAGGTGATCGCCCGTCCGATGTCCGGGTTGCAGGCGACGTAGCTCGCGAGGTTGAATCCCCGGGGCAGGCCGCTTCGGGCCGCTTCGGGGAGCGGCGAGCCGGAATAGGGGCGCTTCTCCGCCTTGCCATGCTCGAGATAGTGGAAGATCGCCTGGAAATCCCACCTGATCGTGGCCGCCACGTCCGGATTGAGACGCAGATAGTTTCCGACGTCGAAATCCTGCGGAAGCCCGGCGCTGGCCGCGGCCGCGGCGCGGGCCTGCAATTCGTTCCCGAAGCGGCCTTCATTCCGCCCGAACTCCTCCCAATGTCGAATGATCTCCTCATCCGTTGCATGATGCAGGTCGGCGTAGTAATCCCTGTAGAACCTTACATCGAGATCGGCATCTTTCTTGCGCTCACCACGCCGCAATAACTTGAAAATATTCATCTCGGTCCTCGCTCGTGCCGGCTCGTTCCAAAATCAATGACGGAATATGATGCTCATGCTGTGCTGGACTGGCACTAATTGCCAGTATATCCATTTCATGGTTGGGTCTCCAAAAGTAATATTTCTCTCACATTGGACAAAGCTAGGGGGTGTAGGAGCCGCCAAGCTGCGATGTCAAGCCGCCGGCGAGCGGCAAGGGCGAACGGCAAGGCGGACCGACGGGGTGTCCGGTCCCCGGGTCCGCAGGCGGATGGAGCGGTCCGCGAGACCATTTCCCGTCCGGAGCAAAATGCTCTAGAGCGGCCCCGTCCTCTCGCATAGCCGCCATGTCCCACAACAGCTTCGGTCACCTCTTCCGCGTCACCACCTTCGGCGAGAGCCATGGCCCGGCCCTCGGCTGCGTCGTCGATGGCTGCCCGCCGCTGATTCCGCTCGAGGCGGCGGAGATCCAGGCCGAGCTTGATCGCCGCCGGCCCGGCCAGTCGCGCTTCACCACCCAGCGCCAGGAGCCGGACCAGGTCCGCATCCTCTCGGGCGTCTTTGCCGACGAGCGCACGGGCGGGCGGGCGCTCACCACCGGCACGCCGATCGCGCTGATGATCGAGAATGTCGACCAGCGCTCGAAGGATTATTCGGAGATCCGCGACAGCTACCGGCCCGGCCACGCCGATTACGCCTACGATGCCAAGTACGGCATCCGCGACTATCGCGGCGGCGGGCGCTCCTCGGCCCGCGAGACCGCCGCCCGGGTGGCGGCGGGGGCGATCGCCCGCAAGGTGCTCCCGGGCGTGACGATCCGCGGCGCCCTGGTGCAGATCGGCCCGCATGCGATCGACCGTGCCCGTTTCGACTGGGACGAGGTCCACAACAACCCCTTCTTCTGCCCCGACCCCGTCGCGGCGGGGCAATGGGCGGCGTATCTCGACGGGATCCGCAAGGCGGGCTCCTCGGTCGGCGCGGTGATCGAGGTGGTGGCCGAGGGCGTGCCCGTGGGCCTCGGCGCCCCGGTCTACGGCAAGCTCGACGCGGACCTCGCCGCCGCCATGATGTCGATCAATGCCGTCAAGGGCGTCGAGATCGGCGACGGTTTCGCGGCGGCGGCCCTGCGCGGCGAGGACAATGCCGACGAGATGCGACCCGGCAATGACGGGCGCCCGATCTTCCTTGCCAACCATGCCGGCGGGGTGCTCGGCGGCATCTCGACCGGCCAGCCGCTGGTCTGCCGGTTCGCCGTCAAGCCGACCTCCTCGATCCTGACCCCGCGGGCGAGCGTCACCCGCGACAACCGCCCGGTCGACGTGCTGACCAAGGGCCGTCACGATCCCTGCGTCGGCATCCGGGCGGTGCCGGTGGGCGAGGCGATGATGGCCTGCGTGCTCGCCGACCATTGGTTGCGCCACCGGGGCCAGGTCGGAGACCACGGCGAGGGTCCGCCCAAGGCCGGTTTTCAGTCCGAGTGAAAGGCATCACGGTTTCAGTTTGACTGAAACGGCCGGCAGGCTATGACGGAGGCGTGAAACTCGGCGACTGGCTCCGGCAGCAGGGCGTGACCCGCCTCGACTTCGCGCGGCGCTGCGGGCTCTCGCCCGCGGCGGTGACCGGCTTGTGCAACAACCCCGCGCCATGGCTGTCGCGGGAGACCGCCGCCGCCGTGGCGCGGGAGACCGGCGGCGCCGTCACCCCCAACGACTTCCTGGGGCTCGAGGCCCGGGGACAGGAGATGCCCGTGACCCACGCATCCATCATCGAGGCCATCGACGCCTATGCCCGCGGCGAGATCGTGATCGTCACCGACGACGACGACCGCGAGAACGAGGGCGACCTCGTCGTCGCCGCCTCGCTCTGCACGCCGGAGAAGATGGCGTTCATCATCCGCAACACCTGCGGCATCGTCTGCGCGCCGATCACCGCCGCGGAGGCCAAGCGCTTGCGCCTCGAGCCGATGGTGGCCTCGAACGACGCGCCGCTCGGCACCGCCTTCACGGTCACGGTCGACGTCAAGCACGGGCTCACCACCGGCATCTCGGCCGAGCAGCGCTGCAACACCGTGCGGGCGCTCGCCAACGGCAACATGGGGGCGACCGACTTCGTGCGCCCGGGCCACGTCTTCCCGCTGATCGCCCGGGACGGCGGCGTGCTGATGCGCTCCGGCCATACCGAGGCGGCGGTGGATCTGTGCCGGCTGGCGAAGCTCCCGCCGGTCGGCGTGATCTGCGAACTCGCCAATGACGACGGCACCGTGATGAAGGGGCCGCAGATCACTGCCTTCGCGCAAGCGCACGGCCTCAAGCAGATCTCGGTGGCGGAGCTGATCGCCTACCGCCAGGCGCGCGAGAAGCTGGTCGAGCGGGTCGGCACCTTCCCGGTCAAGACCGAATGGGGCGAGTTGACCGGCTACGCCTACACCACGCCGTTCGAGCCAATGCAGCAATTCGCCTTCGTGCACGGCCGCATCGGCGAGGGCCGGAACGTGCTGGTGCGGCTGCACCGCTCGAACGTGGTGGCGGACGTGATCGAGGGCGGCCGCACGATCGAGGCGGTGATGCGCCGCTTCGCTCAGGAGGGCCGCGGCGTGCTCGTCTACCTGCGCGACGGCACCGCCGGCGTGCCGCTGTCGCAACTGCCCGACGGTGCCGGCGAGGACGGGGCCGAGGCAGCGCGGGTGCGCCAGTGGCGCGAGGTGGGCCTGGGCGCCCAGATCCTGCGCGATCTCGGCGTGGTCTCGATCCGCAACATCTCGAGCGCGGCGCGTTCCTATGTCGGCCTGTCGGGCTTCGGCATCGAGATCGTCGCCGACGAGGCGCCGGAAGGGTAGGGGGCGCGCCCCACCCTTACCGGCACGAGCACTGGAGCGATGACGCCTGATCGTTCCAGAGCGCGCCCACGGCGGCGTAGTCGCCCGCCGCGAAGACCCGCGAATCGCCGCCGAAATCCCGGTGCTGGTAGACCCGCAGGCTGCATCCCTGCGGCACCTTCACGGACGAGATCTTGTCGTTCCAGGCGTCGCCGACATAGCGCAGGCTGGTATTCTCGGCGACGCCGCGATTCGCGCCGTTGAAGTTGACGTCCGCGTAGAACCGGCAGAAGCGGTCGACCCCGCGGGTGCATTGGCAGCTCGCCGAGGAGGTCTGGTCGTTCCACAGGTTGCCGAGCGAGGCGGTGTCGCCGGTGACCGTCCGCTGGTCGCCGCTGAAATTGCTGTGCTGATAGAGCGTGAGCGTGCAGCCCGGCCCGACCCGGACCGAGGACGCCTTGTCGTTCCAGCCCGCGCCGACATTGCTGAAGCGCTGGCCGGCGCCGATGATGAGCGAGTGCCCGCGGTAATTGTCGTGCTCGTAGAGCGCACAGGCAATCTGGGCCACGACCGGCCCGGCCGACAGGCCGAGCCAGAGCAGAGCGGCTGACACGATGCGGATCATGCGTCCCTCCCGGTGAGCGACCAAGCGGCCCGGCACGGTCGCTCCGGCAGGATGGTTGCGTGTGAGACCGGATCCTCGGTAGCATGGCGCAAGATGTCCGCGCATCCGTCAAAGAGATGAGGCGCCGACGATGTCGAATCTTAGCAGAACAGGGGCCGGGACGTCGTGCCGGCCCGGGCCCGTCCGTCACCGGCCCATCAAGGTCTCGACATGGGCGGCGACCGACTTCGACAGGCCGATGAGGTCGTAGCCGCCCTCGAGCAGCGAGACGATGCGGCCGCCGCAGCGGCGATCGGCGACGCGCATCACCTCCCGGGTCGCCCAGGCGAAGTCCGCTTCGGTGAGCTTGAGGTTGGCGAGCGGATCGCGCCAATGCGCGTCGAATCCGGCCGAGATCACGATCAGATCGGGCTGGAACGCATCGAGGCGCGGCAGCACGCCCTGGGCGAACGCCTCCCGGAACGTGTCGCCGTCGTCGCCCGCATGAAGCGGCACGTTGACGATGGTGTCGTGCTCGCCCCGCTCGGACGCCGCGCCGGTGCCGGGGAAGAGCGGCATCTGGTGGGTCGAGGCGTAGAGCACGCTGGGATCGTCCCAGAAGATGTCCTGCGAGCCGTTGCCGTGATGGACGTCCCAATCGACCAGGGCGACCCGGGCGGCGCCGTGGTGCTTCCGCGCGTGGCGCGCCGCCACCGCCGCGGTGTTGAACAGGCAGAACCCCATGGCGCGCTCGCGCTCGGCGTGGTGGCCGGGCGGGCGCATCGCCGCGAAGGCGTTGGCGACGTGGCCGCCCATCACCTCGTCGACGGCCCGCACCGCGGCCCCGAGCGCCCGGCGTGCCGCCTCCAGGGAGCCGGGGGACATCACCGTGTCGGAATCGATGCCGACCAGCCCTTCGTCCGGCGCCACGGCGGCGATCGCCGCGACGTAGTTCTCCGGATGGGCGAGGCCCGCGACCGACAGGTCGGCGAGCGGCGCCTGCTCGCGCACCAGGGTGGCGAAGCGCTCGTCCTCCAGCACCCGCTCGATCACCCGGAT
>NZ_LABX01000353.1 GCF_001043915.1 Methylobacterium aquaticum
CCCCAAACCCCTCCCCGTATGGGGAGGGGAGACGCTTCATGTTTTACGCGAAGCGGGACTGCCCAGCGCTTGACAACAAAATTACGCCCCGACGATCGGCTTGATCACCTTCTCCATGCCGTCGATCGTCATTTCGCCCTGGTACTTCTGGCCGTTAATGAAGAAGGTCGGCGTGGCATTGACCTTGAAGGTCGTCATCGCGCGCTCCTTCACGGTGTTGACGGCCTCGTAGAGCTTCTGGTCCTTCAGCGTCGCCTCGAACTTCTCCTTCGAGAAGCCGGCCTGGCGCATCATCTGCTCGAGGGCGTCGAGGGGCTTCGGGACGAAGGCCCAGCTCTGCTGCTGGTCGAACAGCATGTCGGTGATCGGGTAGTAGCGCGCCGCGTTGTCGGCCCGGGCCAGCATGAAGGCCGCGGTGGCGAGCGGGTCGAGGGGGAATTCCCGCAAGGTGAACCGGACCTTGCCGGTGTCGATCCAGCGCTCCTTGAGCGCCGGCCAGGTCGTCTTGTGGAAGCCGGCGCAGTGCGAGCAGGTCATCGAGGCATATTCGATGATGGTGCAGCGGGCATTGTCCGGCCCGAGCCAGACATCGCCGAGGGGACCGGGCTGCATCAGGCCGTCCACCACCGGCCCCTGCGCCAGGGCAGCCTGGCTGAGAGCGCGGAACGGCAGGGCCGGGGCGAGCAGGGCCGCGCCGAGGGCCGAGCCGGTGAGTGTCAGGGCCTCGCGACGGGTGAGCATGGCAGGCATCCTCGTGAGCGGTTGGCGGGAGGGTCCGCGGTCGTCGATGCGGTAGAATCCCGGCCGCCTCGTGGCAAGCCGCCGCCGCATCAACTTCCGCTGTGCCGCGAAAGCCCGAGCAACGCGGCGGGGGTCAGCGCGAGCGCTGCGCCCCCAGCACCGCGAGGCCGAGGCGGTCGAGGGCCTCGCGCAAGGCCGCCTCGCTCACGGTGGAGACGGCGAGCGCCACTTCGCCGCGGCGCACCGGGTCGAGGGGGGGCGGGGCGGCGGTTCTTCGGCGGGCCTGGGCGACCCGGTCCTGGCGCAGGCGGATCTTGCCGACGCAGGCCCAGCCGTAATGGCGGTTGATGCGCTCGATCACCAGCGGCACGAGGTGCTGCAATTCGAGGGCGAAGGCGCCCTCGACCCGCACCGTCAGGGTGCCGGGCTCCGGCCGCTGCTCGCGCGCGCTGCCGCGCCGGCGCGGCCATTCGAGCTTCTCCGGCTGGCACGCCCGGGCCAGACGCTCGCCGACGATCTCCGACCAGGAGGCCAGGATGTCGGTCGAGGCGAAGCCCTGGGCCGCGAAGACGGGGCCGAGGGACCGCTCGATCAGCTCGCTCAAGGGTTTGGGCCGCGCCATCGCCCGTCCGTCCTGAAAAACCGCCGCGTCCGGCGTGAAGCCCCCACAGATAGAGCCTTCGTGTAAGGGAACACTTAACCCTCCGGCCCGCGGCGGCGAGAGCCGGGCCCGGCGACGAAAGGCGCCGGAATCCCGCTCCCGCAACCGCGGAAAACCCGCTAAGGCGTGCCGCATGGTAGCGCCCGCCGTGTCGCACTCAAGGCCGGATGCCGCCGACCTCCTGGTCTGGTACGACCGCCATCGCCGTGCCTTGCCCTGGCGCGCGCTCCCCGGCGTCGCGCCCGATCCGTACCGGGTCTGGCTGTCCGAGATCATGCTGCAGCAGACCACCGTCGCTGCGGTGAAGCCCTATTTCGCTCGCTTCCTGGAGCGTTTCCCGACCGTCGAGGCCCTGGCGGCGGCGCCGGAGGAGGCGGTGATGGCCGCTTGGGCGGGCTTGGGCTACTATTCCCGCGCCCGCAACCTGCATGCCTGCGCGAAGGCGGTGGCGGAGGCCGGCGGCTTTCCCGACACGGTGGAGGGCCTGCGCAAGCTTCCGGGCATCGGCGCCTATACGGCCGGCGCGATCGCGGCCATCGCCTTCGACCGGCCAGTCGCGGCGGTGGACGGCAATGTCGAGCGGGTGGTGTCGCGGCTCTACGCGATCGAGACGCCGATTCCCGCCGCGCGGCCGGAGATCCGCCGCCTCGCCGAAGACCTCGTGCCGGCTCAGCGCCCTGGCGATTTCGCGCAAGGCGTGATGGATCTCGGCGCCACGCTATGCACCCCGAAGCGGCCGGCCTGCGCGCTCTGCCCGTGGATGCAGCCCTGCCGCGCCCGGGCGGCCGGGTTGCAGGAGACGTTTCCGCGCAAGGTGAAGAAGGTGGCGGGCGCGCTGCGCCGGGGCGCCGCCTTCGTGGTTTTGCGGGCCGGGGATGATGCGGTGCTGCTCCGCACACGACCGCCGGAGGGGCTCCTCGGCTCGATGGCCGAGCCGCCGACGAGCGAGTGGCGGGCCGATTACGACCCGGCCCAGGCGCTCCTCGACGCGCCCCTCGATGCGCGCTGGAAGCGGCTGCCCGGGATCGTGCGCCACGTCTTCACGCATTTCCCGCTCGAACTGACGGTGTTCGTCGCCCGGGTCGGGGCCGGCATGCCGGCCCCCGAGGGGATGCGCTTCACGCCGCGCGCCGGCCTCGCTGCCGAGCCGCTGCCCGGGGCGATGAAGAAGGTGCTGGCCCACGCCCTGGAGCAGAAGCTCGCGGCGCCGCCGCCCGCTCTCACGCCCCGGCCAGAGCCCGACCTCGCGACCCTGCCGGAGCCCGAGCCGCCGCCGCGGCGGGCGCCGCTGCCGAAGGTGCTCTCCCGCCGGCCGGCCTCGGCCGCTCCGGTGGTCAAGACCACCGGGCGCGGCCGGCCGAAGGGACGATGAGGGGCTGCCTTACGCCGCCGAGCCCATCCCGGCCCGCATCGTGCCGCGGAAGTCGTCGATGCAGACGAGCCGCCCGCCGCGCTCGGCGTGCCAGAAGGTCCAGCCGTTGCAGGCCGGCAGGCCCTGGACCAGGGCGCCGATCTTGTGGATCGAGCCCGAGGCGGGACCGACCCCCAGCGTGCCGTCCGGCCGCACCAGCGCCTTGTGGCGGCGGCGCTCGTCGGTGAGCGTCTCGCCGGCCCGGACGTGGCCGGCCTCCAGCAGGCTCAGGAACGGCACCCGCGGCTCGGCGCGCTTCGTCGGTGCGGTGAGGAGGGCGGCGCGGGACAGCGGCTCGATGCCGGCGATGCGCTCGCGCGCCGCCGCCGCATAAGCCGGCTCCTGCTCGATGCCGATGAAATGCCGGCCCAGCCGCTTGGCCACCGCCCCGGTGGTGCCGGTGCCGAAGAACGGGTCGAGCACCACGTCGCCGGGATTCGACGACGACAGGATGGTGCGGGCGAGCAGGGCCTCGGGCTTCTGGGTCGGGTGCAGCTTCCGCCCGTCCTCGCCCTTCAGGCGCTCGTCGCCGGTGCAGAGCGGGATGAACCAGTCCGAGCGCATCTGAAGGTCGTCGTTGCCGCCCTTCAGCGCCTCGTAATGGAAGGTGTAGCCCTTCTGGTCGCTGCGCGAGGCCCAGATCAGGGTCTCGTGAGCGTTGGTGAAGCGCTTGCCGCGGAAATTCGGCATCGGGTTGGCCTTGCGCCACACGATGTCGTTGAGGATCCAGAAACCAAGATCCTGCAACGCGCTCCCGACACGGAAGATGTTGTGGTAGGAGCCAATCACCCAGAGGGTAGCGGTCGGCTTCATCACCCGGCGGCAGGCGGAAAGCCAGGCGCGGGTGAAGGTGTCGTAGGCGTCGAAGCTGGCGAACTGGTCCCAGTCGTCGTCGACGGCATCGACCGCGCTCTGGTTCGGGCGCAGCAGGGTGCCGGCACCGAGCTGGAGGTTGTAGGGCGGATCCGCGAAGACCAGGTCGACGCTGGACGGCGGCAGCCTGTCGAGGGCCGTGAGGCAATCCCCGAGGATGACTTCGTTCAGGGGAAGACGCTGTGCGGGGGTAACGAGACCCATCCGCGGCGCCGACGCCACTCGCCCGGTACGCGAGACCTGATTCCGGGCGGCGGCGCCAGCGACCGCGGTACGCGGGGAAGCCATGGCAAACACCGGTTACGCGACTGACCACCAGACATTGCCGCCGCTACGGTAAAGGTGACGTTTCGCGCAGACACGTTTTGCGTCTCGAAATGGGGCTGCATTTCTTGCCGAGTGGCCGAGCGAACGGTCGACCCGTTAAAGAAGCACTACTGATCATGAGGACGACGTCCCCTGATCGTTCCGTGCGCGCATTGTCCATTCAGGTGGGCCCGATCGCGACGCGGATCGGTGGAGAGACGAAAGCGACCTCGTCCTCTGCCGGCGGCACGCGCCAAGCTGCCTGCGGCAAGCCCCGAGGTGCCTGCGGCAAACCCCAAGGCGACGGCGGCGCTGGCCGAGGCGTGCCGTTCGAAGCGTGCCCTCCTCGCCGCTCAGAAGCGCCGCGTGCCCCATCAGGGCGAGTGTCGCGGCGATCCCCGGCAGCCCCAAGGTCAGCTTGCTCTTGAGACGGACGGGGACCGCGCCCACCTAACGGTCGGGTGCAGAGCGGAGACGGTGCGATGGCGAATTCCTGGCAGGGCGGACCCTATGGCGGTCCGTATCCCGGCAACTCCCCCCAGCAGGGCTACGCGCCCCCGCCGGGCTGGGCCGGACCGCCGGTGCTGGTGGCGCATGGCTCGCTGTCGCGGCGCTTCATCGCCTATCTGCTCGACATCGCGTTCATCTTCGGCTTCAGCTGCCTCCTGTGGCTGGCGATCTCGTTCCTCGGGGTCATCACCTTCGGGGTCGCCTGGGCGCTCTACGCCATCCTGCCGGCGAGCGGGATCCTCTACAGCGCGATCACCGTCGGCGGGCCGCGCCAGAGCACGCTCGGCATGCGGATGATGGGCCTGCGGGCAGTGCGGGCGACGACCGGCGGGCCGATCGACTGGATCACCGCCGCGGTGCATGCGCTGCTGTTCTATGTCGCGCTGTCGACCTTCCTGCTCTGGCTCCTTGATATCGGTATCGGCGTGCTGCGGGCCGACCGGCGCATGGGCCACGACCTGATCCTCGACCTCGCGGTGGTCCGCGAGGCGTAGGCCGAGGCGGCCTCCGTCCGGGGGCCGCAACCTTCGGCCGCGGTCGCGCGTAACCGTCACGATTTTGCGCCGGCGCGGTCCGTGCCTGTTGAGGCGCGCCGCGCCGGTGCTATCCTGGCCCGCCCGGCGCCCGCGCCGGCCCCCCCTGCGAGACCGACGAAGCGTGACCAGCCATCCGCGGGACGCACCGCAGTTCTATCTCACGGCGCCCTCGCCATGCCCCTACCTGCCTGGGCAGCAGGAGCGGAAGGTGTTCACGCATCTGGTCGGCCGGCGCGCCCGCGACCTCAACGAGATCCTGACCCAGGGCGGCTTCCGCCGCTCGCAGACCATCGCCTACCGGCCGGCCTGCGAGACCTGCCGGGCCTGCATCTCGGTGCGCGTCGTGGTCGGCGACTTCGCGACCAGCGACAGCCAGCGAAGGGTGCTGAAGCGCAACCGCGACCTCGTCGGCCAGGCCCAGCCCAACCGCCCGGCCTCGGAGCAATACGCCCTCTTCCGCCGCTACCTCGATGCCCGCCACGGCGATGGCGGCATGGTCGACATGACCGTGCTCGACTACGCCATGATGGTCGAGGACAGCCACGTCGAGACCCATCTGGTGGTCTACCGCAAGCGCGGGCCCGACACCGCGATCAACGGCCGCGGCACCGGCGCCCCGATCGCCGTCTGCCTCACCGACGTGCTCTCCGACGGGCTGTCGATGGTCTATTCCTTCTACGAACCGGCGGAGGCCGAGCGCTCCCTCGGCACCTACATGATCCTCGACCACATCGAGCGCGCCCGCAGCCTCGGCCTGCCCTACCTGTATCTGGGCTATTGGGTCGAGGGCTCGCGCAAGATGCAGTACAAGGCCAAGTTCACCCCCCAGGAACGGCTGATGCCGAATGGCTGGGCCCGGGTGGAGGAGGTGTGAGAGTGGGCCGTCCTGTCGCCGCGCGGCTACGGGACGGTCGCGTTTCCTTTTCGCCTTCGCCTCCGACCCATCCCGGCGCTTGACCGGCCCGTCCCATGACGCCGCCGCAGGCCCGAAGAACGCCGCAGGCGCTCGGGGAGACGACGGATGGGCAAGGAGGTCGGACCTCTGCCCCGGGCGGGATGGGTCGGCGCGTGGCTCGCCGGCACGGCTCCGGCGGGCGGGGATTGGTCTGCGCTGGATGGCGGGCTGCACCCCATCCGCACCATCGGCCGCCTACTCGTCCGGGAGCGCGGCGAGGCGGCGGGAGAACTCATCCAGCATCCAGGCATCGACCGGGGCGAGGCGCTTCGTCTCATGGAGGTTCCGCACGATCTGGAGGGCGCGTGCGAGATGGGCGCGCTTTCCTGTCTCAACGACGGTCGACAATTTCACGTTGGACACCACGAGATCGCGCTGCCACTCCGTGTTGGCAGGATCGCGCTGGGCGAGGCTCAGGGCGATGGCCAGCCCGGACTGGTACGCCGCCAGGGCTCCCGCCCCATCACCCTGCGACACCAGAACGTCGCCGATCTTGTCGTGACTGATCGATAGATCGCGCTGCCACTGCGTG
>NZ_LABX01000354.1 GCF_001043915.1 Methylobacterium aquaticum
GATGCCCGCCGCCGAGCCGACGAAGCGGAAGTAGAATACCGGCACCGCGACCACGAGGGCGATCAGGACCGGCACGCCCAGGGCCGCGGTCAGCCCGGCCTGCACCGCCAGGAGGTTGGTCACGCCCATGGCCAGGAACACCAGGAAGGCGGCAATCTGCATCATCGGGGTTCGCTCTCGGGCAGACGTCAGGTGAGGCCATACAGACAGGCGAGCATGGCTTTTTGTGGGGCGCCACAGGCCCGAGCCGGCGCCTCCGATCCGTCGTCCGGGTCCCGGCCGGCCCGTCAGGCCGATCGCCGATAATAGAATATTTTTACATTTTTCAACGCATTCGAAGACAGAAAATTGCCCATTCCAGTAAATACTAAGCTGGCAAACAGATTTTAATCCCTCGATTCCAGCGCCGTCTCATTGGCATGTGCGGAATCGCACAATGAATTCGGCTGTCGAGACTTAGATACCACGGCATCCGGCGCCGCGACACCGTCGGCGGCCGCGACCAACCAACGAGATCGACCATGACGAAGACGACCCTGCTCATCGCCGGTGCGACGCTTCTCGCCGCCACCACCGCCTCCATCCCGTCGGCCCAGGCCCAATCGGCGCGGGAGATCTACAGCTACAAGGCCCCCTCCGGCATGTTCAGCGAGGGCACCACGAAGTGGGACATGTACCGCTTCATGGCGATCGACCACGAGGACCACGAGAAGCAGCTGGCGGCCGCCCAGGCCGCTGCGCAGACCGGCTCGGTGCCGGCCACCCACACCCGGCTTCATCGCGGCCACTGATCCTCACGGAGGCAGCCCGGCTTCCTCGACAACCGGCACGGAGGCGCCCCCGCCACACCAGGCGGGGGCGCCGTCTTATGCCAACGGCCGAAGATGCTGACGCATCCGGCCGTTGCTCCATCTCGAATTTTCGATGTCAAGCCAGAGGCTTGACGAAAATTCGCG
>NZ_LABX01000355.1 GCF_001043915.1 Methylobacterium aquaticum
CTTCCGGCGCCTCGTCCACGACCTGTCGCGGGATCTCGGCAAGCCGGTCGACTTCGTCACCGAGGGCGAGGAGACCGAACTCGACAAGACGGTGATCGAGCGCCTGGCCGATCCGCTGGTCCACCTGATCCGCAACGCCATCGACCACGGCATCGAGGACCCGGCCCGGCGGGCAGGAGCGCACAAGAACGCCACCGGCCGCATCACGCTCTCGGCCGAGCATGCCGGGGCCCAGGTGCGGGTGAGCGTGCGCGACGACGGTGCCGGGCTCGACGCCGCCCGCATCCGGGCGAAGGCCGAGGAGAAGGGGCTCGTCGCGCCAGGCGCCATCTTGAGCGACCAGCAGATCTACCAGTTCCTGTTCGCCCCCGGCTTCTCGACCGCCGCGACGATCTCGGCCCTGTCGGGACGCGGCGTCGGCATGGACGTCGTCAAGAAGACCGTCGAGGGGCTGCGGGGCACGATCGACATCACGACCGAGCCAGGCGCCGGCACCACGGTCGTGTTGAGGCTGCCGCTGACGCTGGCGATCATCGAGGGCCTGCTGATCCGCGTCGGCGAGGGACGCTACGTGGTGCCGCTCTCGGCGGTCGAGGAATGCGTCGAGCTGCCGGCGGGCGACCGGACGAGCCGCGGCCGGGACTTCCTGAACATCCGCGGTGCCCTCGTGCCGTTCCTGCGGCTGCGGACGCTGTTCGGCGCGGAGGGCGAGCCCGACCCGTACCAGAAGGTCATCATCGTGTCGGTCGGCGAGACCCGGATCGGGCTCCTGGCCGACCAGATCATCGGCAACCATCAGACGGTGATCAAGTCGCTGTCGAAGCTGCATGCCGATGTCGCGACCTTCTCGGGGGCGACGATCCTCGGCGACGGCACCGCCGCCCTCATCATCGATGTCGGGCGTCTCGTCACCGGCGGGCACGTGGAAATGCCGCGGGAATACCAGGAGGTGGCATGATGGCCGGCACAGCGGAAACCCAGCAGCCGATGGCGACCCTGCAAGTGGTCAAGGTGCGCATCGGATCGGAAACTTTCGCGCTCGATGCCGGCATGGTGCGCGAGATCATCGACCCGATCCCGACGACCCGGGTGGCGGGGGCACGGCCCTATCTCGACCGGATCGTGAACGTGCGTGGCAACGTCGTGCCGCTCGCCGACATCCGCGAGCGCTTCGGCATGAAGCCGGAAGCGGCGACGCCCGATACCCGCTTCGTGGTGATCGAGGTCGGGATCGCGGGCGATCCCGTCATCGTCGCCCTCGTCGCCGACAAGGTCTTCGAGGTGGCCGAGGTCCACACCGACACGGCACAGCAGGTTCCGAAGGTCGGCACATCGTGGCGGCCAGAATACATCAAGTCGATCGTCAAGTGCGGGGACGAGTTCGTCATCCTGCCCGACGTCGAGCGGATCCTGAACTGAAACGGGAATATTGTCATGCGTGTCACGATCAAGGCGAAACTCGCCGGCGGGTTCGCGTCGGTTCTCGTCCTGGCCGGCGTGGCCGGCGGCGTCGGCTACCAGGGGCTGACGGCGGCCGACGAGGCGATGAAGTTCGTCGTCAGCCGCGCCGAGGTGCAGGCGCACGTGCTCGACGCGAAGGCCAACGCCATCCGGGGCATCTCCAACACACGCGCCGCCGTCATCAGCGCGGACGACGCCCAGATGGCCGATTTCAGCAAGCGCGCGGCGGACAACCGGGCCGACGCGCTCGCCGCGATGGCGAAGGCGAAGACCTACATCAGCTCCGAGGAGGGCAAGCGGCTCTTCGACGATCTCTCCGACAAGTACGACAAGCAGCGCGCGCTTGGCGCTAAGGTCATCGAGTTGACGCGGCTCAACTCGACGGCCCGGACGTGGACGGAGATCAACACGACCGGGCGTCCCGCCATGATCGCCCTGCGTGCCGAACTGGACGCGCTCGCCAAGGGCCAGGCGGGCGACGCCGAACTCGTCCGCGCCGCGGCGAGCCTGCAGGTGCGCCTGGAACGGGCCTGGGGACAGATGCAATCGGCAACCGGCGCCGTCACCGTCGAGTCGCTGGAGCAGCGCGTGACCGCCGCCAAGCAGATGCACGAGGAGGTCTCGCGCGCGATGGAGGACCTGATGCGCGTGGGCGCCGCCCACGGGCTCCCGGTCGAGACGATCCGGCAGAAGTACAATGCCTGGCTCGCCTCGTTCCAGAAGGCGCTGGCGATCGTCGAGACCGGCAGCACCATCCGGGCGGCCTCCCTCGCCTCGGGCGACTACGCCGTCATGAGCACCACCGCGATCAATGCGTTCAACGCCTTGGTGGAGTTCCAGGGCAAACGCATGACCGATGCGGTGGCGCGGGCCAAGGCCGATTCCAGCGAGGGCCAGACGATCCTCCTCGCCGTGCTGGCCGGCGCGCTCCTGCTCGGCCTCGCCATCGCCACCTGGCTCGCCGTCACGATTTCCCGCGGCCTGAGCCGGGCGGTATCGCTCGCCGATGCCGTAGCGACGGGCGATCTCAGCCAGACGGTCACGGTGACCTCCCGCGACGAGATCGGCGACCTCGTCACCGCCATGAACCGCATGACCGTCAACCTGAACGCCACCGCCGGCCTTGCCGACGCGATCGCCGGCGGCGACCTGACCGTGGAGGCCAAGCCCCTTTCCGAGAAGGACCGGATGGGCCTCGCCTTGCAGACGATGCTCGCCCGGCTCCGCGCCGTGGTGGCGGATGCCTCCGCCGCCGCGGCGAACGTCTCGGCGGGGTCGCAGGAGCTGTCGGCCTCGGCCGAGCAGCTGTCGCAGGGCTCGACCGAGCAGGCCGCCTCCACCGAGGAAGCCTCCGCCTCGATGGAGGAGATGGCCGCCAACGTGAAGCAGAACGCCGAGAATGCCGGCCAGACCGAGGCCATCGCCCGCCAATCCGCCAAGGATGCCGAGGCCAGCGGCATCGCGGGCGGAAGCGCCGGCGG
>NZ_LABX01000356.1 GCF_001043915.1 Methylobacterium aquaticum
TCGCCCCGGTGAGGAAGCCGCGGCCGAGCGGCGAATAGGCGACGAGGGCGATGCCGAGGTCGCGGCAGGCGTGGAGCAATCCCCGTTCGGGATCCCGGCTCCACAGGGAATACTCGGTCTGCACGGCGGCGATCGGGTGGACCGCATCGGCCGCCCGCAGGGTCTCGGGCGAGACCTCCGACAGGCCGAGCGCCCGCACCTTGCCGGCCTCGACGAGGCGCGCCATCGCGCCGACCATCTCGGGCACCGGCACCGCCGGGTCGCGGCGGTGGCAGTAGTACAGGTCGATGGTTTCGACGCCGAGGCGGCGCAGGGAGGCGTCGCAGGCGGCGGTGAGATAGGCCGGGCTGTTGTCGATCCGGCGCTCGCTCGAGCCCTCCCGGCGCACGATGCCGAACTTCGTCGCCAGCACGACGCGGTCGCGGCGGCCCTTCAGCACCCGGCCGATCAGCTCCTCGTTGCGGCCGAGGCCGTACATGTCGGCAGTGTCGAGGAAGTCGTAGCCGAGCGAGAGTGCGGATTCCAGGGCGGCGGGGGCCGTGGCCTCGTCGGTCGGGCCATAGAATTCCGAGAATCCCATGCAGCCGAGGCCGGGGGCGGAGACGGTGAGGCCGGAGCGGCCGAGGGAACGTCGTTGCATCGTGGGCACTCCTGAACGGACCGCACCGATCTGGCGCTCCGGCGCCGGCCGGATAAGCTGTGCGGCCCCGCATGAACCGATGAGCCAGGCTCACCAATGGTCCGCGACGACCTCTCCGACCTCGCGGCTTTCGCGGCGGTGGCCCGGCACCGCAGCTTCCGGCGCGCTGCGGCTGAACTCGCCCTGTCGCCCTCGGCGCTGAGCCATGGCTTGCGCGGGCTGGAGGAGCGGATGGGCGTGCGGCTCCTCAACCGCACCACCCGCAGCGTCGCCCCGACCGAGGCCGGCGCCGTCCTGCTGCTGCGGCTCGCTCCCGCCCTCGCCGACATCGCCGCCGCCGTGGAGGCGGCCTCCGCCACCGCGGCGCGGCCCACCGGGACCTTGCGGCTCAACGCGCCGCGCAGCGCCTGCCGGCTGGTGCTGATGCCGCTGTTGTCCCGCTTCCTGACCCTCCACCCGGAGATCCGCGTCGAGGTGGCGAGCGACGATGCGCTCACCGACATCGTCGGCGAGGGGTTCGATGCCGGGATCCGCTTCGGCGAGCGCCTTGCCCTCGACATGGTGGCGGTGCCGGTGAGCGGGCCGCAACGCTTCGCCGTCGTCGCCGCGCCCGCCTATCTGGCGCGCCGGGGCATCCCTGAGGCGCCGGCGGACCTCGCCGGCCATGCCTGCCTGCGCCAGCGCTTTCCCGGCGGCAGCCTGTTTCCGTGGGAGCTGGAGCGCGACGGGGTGATGGAAGCCGTCGCGACGGATGGCCCGCTGATCCTCGGCGACCAGGACCTGATCCGGCTCGCCGCCCTCGACGGGCTCGGGATCGGCTTCCTGTTCGAGGGATACGTCGCCGACGACCTCGCCGCCGGCCGCCTGGTGCGGCTCCTCTCGCCGTGGTGCCCGCCCTTCCCGGGGTTCCACCTCTATTATCCCGGTCGCCGGCAGGTGCCGGTGCCGCTGCGGGCCTTTCTCGACGTGGTGCGGGAGGCGGGCCGGTCCGCACCGTTCGGAGCCGGGCCGGATGCGCCTCCGGTCTGCCCGTGACCGGGCCGTTATATACCGCGGCACGGAGGAAATCCGGCTTGGCCAGCCTCCCCGCCGATCGGCCCCAAACCAGGATTTCTTCCGCGCAGCGGTATACCGGCGGCCCAAGATGCTGACGCATCGATTCGATCTCGGGCAGGCCCGAGATCGGCAGGGCCGTTGACCCATCTCGAATTTTTGACATCAAGCCAAAGACTTGGCAATAATTCGAGAACGGAACCAACGGTCGTTTTCAACGACCGTTGGTATTACGTCCGCGGCGGATCGAGCAGCACCCAGAGCCGCGCAATCCGCCCGTCGACGATCTCGGCGGCGTCCGCTCCGGTCACCGTGACCGGGCCGCCCTCCGGGCCGGCCGTCCAGCGCAGGGTCCCGAGGCCGTGATGGCCGACGCCCTGGCCCTCGGGCACGAACCGGAAGGCCGGTCCGAACTGCTCCAGGAGCCGGCCCGCCACCGCGGCGATCGCCGCCTTGCCCCGGACGAGGCCCGTCGGCTCGAACATCACCGGCTCTGTCACGAACAGGTCGTCGAGGGCGGCGGCCCGCCGCGCAGGGTCGCGCTCGTTAAAGACGCGCGTGAGGTTCGCGCGCAGCAGGTGATCGTAATCGGGCTCGCCCGCGACAGGCGCCGTCGTTGGGTCCGGCATGGTCTCCGTCCTTCCGCTCGCGGCATCAGCTCTTCACGAAGGCCAGGAGATCGGCGTTCAAGGTCTCGGCGTGGGTCGTCAGCATGCCGTGCGGCAGGCCGGGATAGGTCTTGAGCGTGCCGTTGCGCAGAAGCGTCACCGACTTCCGGCCGCTCGCGTCGATCGGGACGATCTGGTCGTCCTCGCCGTGCAGCACGAGGGTCGGCACCGAGATCGCCCGCAGATCCTCGGTCTGGTCGGTCTCGGAGAACGCCTTGATGCCGTGGTAATGCGCCAGGGCGGAGCCCATCATGCCCTGGCGCCACCAGTTGCGGATCACGCCCTCCTGAACCGGCGTGCCTGGCCGGTTGAAGCCGTAGAACGGCCCGGTCGGGACATCGAGGAAGAATTGCGCCCGGTTGGCGGCGAGGCCTGCGCGGAATCCGTCGAAGACCTCGATCGGCAGACCGCCGGGATTGGCGTCCGTCTTGAGCATCAGCGGCGGCACGGCGCTGACGAGGACCGCCTTGGCGACCCGCCCCTGCGGCTCGCCGTGGCGGGCCACGTAGCGCGCGACCTCGCCGCCGCCAGTCGAATGCCCGATATGGATCGCGTTCAGCAGGCCGAGCCGGTGCACCACCGCCGCCGCATCCGCGGCGTAATGGTCCATGTCGTGCCCGCCGGACACTTGCGACGAGCGGCCGTGACCGCGCCGGTCATGCGCCACGACCCGGTAGCCGTGCTGGACGAAGAACAGCATCTGCGCGTCCCAGTCGTCGGAGGAGAGCGGCCAGCCGTGATGGAACACGATGGGCTGCGCCTCCCGCGGCCCCCAATCCTTGTAGAAGATCTCCACGCCGTCGCCAGTGGTCACGAAGCTCATCGGGGTTCTCCTGCCGCGGGGCCGGCGCTTCGCACCGGCTGGCAGGACCTAACATATCAGAGAGAGCACCGGCGACGGGCGGAATCTGTCCGGCGTGCTCAATCCGTCTC
Organism: Methylobacterium aquaticum; assembly: GCF_001043915.1. Classification (GTDB taxonomy): domain Bacteria; phylum Pseudomonadota; class Alphaproteobacteria; order Rhizobiales; family Beijerinckiaceae; genus Methylobacterium; species Methylobacterium aquaticum. The sequence continues at coordinate 3,295 of NZ_LABX01000356.1, forward strand.
TTCGGCCTGCCCTTCCGGCGACGGCTCGGCGGCCGGCTGCGGGAAGGCTGGCTTCTGGTGCTTGTTCCTGCGCTGCGCCGCGGGCGCCGCCGTGTGGGCCGGCATCTCGGCCAGCCGCGCGACGCGCGCCTTGAACTCCTCGTTCGACGGGCTGCGGGCCGAGCCGGTGATGAACATCTTGGCCATGGCCGATCCTCTTGTGGGGAGAGGCGGACCCGCCGGAGGCGCCTCTGCCCGCGATCGGTGCCGCTGGACAGATTTCGCGATCACATCGGAAGACGGTTCCGAGCCGTCCGGCTTGAGAGAACCATGACACTCGACCGACGATCACCCGTTCGATGATGAACGGTTTCATCGTCGCCGGCAAGGTGAATTCGTCTGGAGGGATCGATCGGCCTCACGGCGCCGTCCGGCTGGACCGGAGGGCCGTCCCGGCCATCGCCCGGCACCCGAAGCAGATTTCGCCGGAATGGTCACCGGTTCGGCGGCAAAAATCTGCGATCCCACAAGAACTTAGGCGGACGAAGCGGTGGCCCGCCAACGCAAGTCTGCGTAGAGCATTTTCCGACGCAGTGGGTACCGGGTCGTCGTAGAAAATGCGGCAAAATCAAACAGCGAGAGACGCTTCGCGATGGCAACGCGATCGTGAAGCGCTCTCGCGCGGGGCCGGGTCGCGCCGCGATTGCCGGGGCTCCTAGCGCCGGCGCGGGTCGGCCGGGCGGAAGGCGCGCTCCACGGCGGCGGTGGCACTGGCATAGGCCCGCTCCTCGCTGTCGTGCGGCCGGTCCGACCGCTCGAGCAGCTTGCCGTGCTTGCGGATCGCCCAGCCGAATTTTCCTTTCGGGCTGCTCAGCGGGGCTACCTCGATGGTGAAGGGATGGAATTCGTTGTCGCTCATCCTCGGAACTATGGCACGGAACCCCTCCGGAAAACAAACGCCCTCCGGTCTGAATCCGCCTGTCCCGCTCGCCCTCGACGCGACGCCCCCGCCCGTGCGATAGCCGGCGCCGGTCCGGTATCCCGTCTCGGGACGGTGCGGCCCTCGACCGGCGCCCGGCGGAACGGCGTCCGCGCGCGTTGCGTCCTGGTTTCGTTGCCCCGTTTCCTTGTTTCTTGGGCGTCCGATCGCGGGCCGTTGCCCCGGCGCGGCGCGGTCCCGATGGAGTGCAATCCTTGATCCCCTGGGTTCACCTCGACACCAGTGCCATTCCCGGCGAGGCCGCATCGCTGCGCCTGATGCGCCGCGGCGACGAGTTCGCGATCGTGGTCGATTCGATCGAGCTGATGAACAGCCGCCGCAGCGGCTCGGAGCGGGCGTTGGCCAGCCTCGCCTGCGGGCGCCTGCGCGACCGCCCAAACCCGCGGGTGCTGATCGGCGGGCTCGGCATGGGCTTCACCCTGCGGGCCGCCCTGGCCGAGCTGGGCCCCGGCGCGCAGGTCGTCGTCGCCGCGCCGATCCCCGCCCCGGCCCCCCCGGGGCGGGGGCCGCCCCGCGCCCCGTTTCCCCGGCGCCCCGCCCAACCCCCGGGGGGGGGCGCGCGAGGCCGGCCGCCCCCCCCTCCCCCCC
>NZ_LABX01000357.1 GCF_001043915.1 Methylobacterium aquaticum
TTCGCGCTCTCGACCCTGGCGAGCGATCGCGTCATGGTCGGGGGCATCGTCATGGTCGTTTCCTCGTCGTTTCTGTTATGATGCTCATTCTTGCGCCGGCGTCCGCCGCCTTGCAATGCCTCCCGCTCTAAAAATGGTCACGGCTAAGCATCTGTCGCGCCCTGTCCCCACCGAATGCGGGGGGTCGGCCAAGTGGGGCCTGGAGCCTCGCCGTGCCGAATGTCGCGCCGGGACGGCGCGGACGGGACCGGGGAAGCGGCGGCCGTGACCGCCCTGCGCCGGATCGCCGGGTTGCCCGGGCTCGCGCTGCACGGATTCATCGGGCTGGTCTATCCGCCGAGCTGCATCGCCTGCGGGTCCGCCACGGCGGTTCCCCATGCCCTCTGCGCCGGCTGCTGGAGCGAGATGCGCTTCATCGAGCGGCCCTATTGCGAGCGGCTCGGCACGCCGTTCTCGGTCGATCTCGGGGCGCCGGGCCTGGTCTCGCCGGCCGCCCTCTCGGATCCGCCGGTCTATCAGCGCGCCCGGGCGGTGGCACGCTACGACGCCACGGCGCGGCGGCTGGTGCAGCGGCTGAAATACGAGGATCGCCTCGACCTCGCGGGCGCGCTCGGGGCGATGATGGGG
>NZ_LABX01000358.1 GCF_001043915.1 Methylobacterium aquaticum
AGCACCGCCCGGTGCGGGCGGCGCCATCGCGGGCTGCGCGGAGGTCGCATTCGCGGGCTGCGGGGAGGTCGCATTCACGGCCGCCGGATGGGGGATCGGACCGGCGGGCATGGCCGCGGGCTGCTTGTCGATTGCGGCGGGACCCCGCATGCCCGTCGGCGGGACTGCCGCGGCGGTCGACGGCAGGGCGATCGGCGGCGCTTCCGAGACCGAGCGATCCGCGTCGCGCGGCACGGCCGATGTGGCGACGGATCCAGTCACCGGAGAACTCGCCGGCACGGGGGCGTCGGGCGCCGGACGGGCCGCGAGGGACGGCGTCGCGATCGGGGCGAAATGCGTCTCCTGCGCGACCACGACGATCGCCGGACGCGGCGTGACGTCGGTCGTGGCCGGGTCGACCGCAGGTCCGAGGGCTCGCAGCGACGGGGCCGGCGCCGGAGCATCGGCCAAAGCCGCGGCGGCGATCGGGAACGGGATGGCCGCGTCGGTGCGGATCGGCCACGACACCGCGGCGAGCGGGGCGCCATCGGTCGGAGCGGGGACCGGTGCGGACCCCGTGTCGGACCCCGTGTCGGACCCCGTGTCGGACCCCGCGCCGTCCCGATCCGGGACGACGGCGGGATCCTGCGCGCTCGCGGCCGAAGCCGACGCCTGCGGCACGGTCCGCGACCCCGCCTGGGGGAGACGCATCGCCTCCCGCTGCGGACGGGCAGCCGAGACCTC
>NZ_LABX01000359.1 GCF_001043915.1 Methylobacterium aquaticum
GGCGGCCCATGGCGGCAATGTCAGCCGGGCGGCGCGGAGCCTTGGGATCAGCCGGAGTACGCTGTATCGGCGCTGCCTGACGGAGCGGGCGGGGGTGTAGCAACAGGATGGCGCGAGTACGACCTTCTGGGCCCGAGTGCCTTCATGTGCGGGGGGAGGAAACTCGGCCGCGTCCGCAGCTTGTTTGAAGGCTATGGTATCACCGTCAGCGAATGTGATGATGCAATGCGACGGCGCTTGCTGACACTTATGCTGCTCCACCGGGCGAGCGATTTACGCAATATCTGGATCGATGATTGGGAAAGTAGGGTGGAAATGCTCCCTGATCTCGCCGACGTCATCTGGCCCAGGCTGGACGGATGAACCGAACATCCACTGCTCAGGATAAGACGAGCCGCACTCTACGGCTCGAACGGGCCAGAGGTGGAATGTCTGCTTCTGGGTCGGGGCCAGCGTCTGCCCGCCATCCATAGCAGCCTGCCAAACGATCACGCCGCCAAGTCTCGCCTTATACAAACGGCCGAAGATGCTGACGCATCCGGCCGCTGATCCAATCTCGAATTTTTGATACTAACCAGAGGCTTGGCGAAAATTTGAGAACGGCACCAACGGTCGTTGTCAACGACCGTTGGG
>NZ_LABX01000036.1 GCF_001043915.1 Methylobacterium aquaticum
GACACATTCTGCGATGACCCCCAGTTGGCCCGCAGCGCCTGGTCGCTCGTCGCGCTGAGGGTGGCGCCGGCGAGGTTCTCGATCGTGAGGTTCGAGGTGGCGCGCGTGAAACTCGACGGGACCAGAGTCGTGTCGCGGTAATTGTAGTTGTTGTTGGCGGTGATGCCGCGGTCCCCACCCACGATGGTGCCGGCGTTCTGGATCGTCACCGCGCCGTTATACGTCACTACGTCGACGGCGGTGTCGTTGCCCTGGATCCGGCCGCCGGCGGCGTTGGTCACCAGCGTCGCGCCGCTGGGGACAGCGGCACCCGAGCTGTTGCCGGTTGTCGAGAGATGGTTGACGGTAACGCCGAAGTCGCCGCCCGAGACGGAGCCGCTGTTGGCGACCGCGACGTCGTTGGTGGATTGCAGACGGGCCACGATGCCGCGTCCGCCCGCGGCAACTGAGATCGTGCCCGAGTTGGTGAGGTTGACGGCGCCGGACCCGAAGGCGCGGCCGACCATGCCGTCGGCGGTGGCCGTGATGGTGCCGCGGTTCTCGATCGAAAGCGGGCCGTTGCTGGCCGGGAACGGGCCGGTGAAGCCGAAAGAGCTGGCCTGGGCCGCGCCATAGACGCGACCTTCGAGACCAGTGCCGGCGGTGATCCTGCCGGCCGCGTCATTGAGAAGGCTCAGCGGAGCGACACCGCCCACCGCGTAGACACCCCAGGTGCCGGTGCCCGGCAGGTTGGCGCGGATCGCGGGCGGCAGGCCCGAGGTCGCGCTGCTGTCAGTCGAGGGCGTCCCAGTCTGGGTCAGCGTTCCGCTGTTAGTTACGGTGGTGATGCCGAGCGCGCTGCCCGCCAGCAGGCCGAAGCGACCGAAGACGATAGAGCCGCTGTTGCCGACCGTGAGCGCCCCGCTGACGTTGCCGGCAACGAGGCCGGCATAAGGGGCAGTGATCGTGCCGGCATTGGTCATGGACAGAGGCGCGGCACGCGCGGAGCCCTGGATGCCAATATTGGCCGAGGTGATTGTGCCGCCGGCGGTGTTGGCGAGCGTCACGCCCCCGCTCGTGGTGCCGCTCGCGTCGGCGTAGATACCATAGAGGCTGCCGGCCGTGATCGTGCCGCTGTTGGTGATCTCGATCGTCCCGACGCCGCTCGTTGTGGCATAAATTGCAACACTGCCGAGAGAGTTAATTACACCTGTTGAGGAATTCGATATGGATATATTGCCGGCTCCTGCAGTTTGCGCAATCAATCCTCTATTTAGAGATGTTTGCAATACAACGTTGCCGTCGATATCACTGTTACTTCCTGTGCTTGTGGCAATTGGATAAGTTGTTCCATTAATTGTTGGTCCAGAACTTGCACCTTGTGCGATAAGTCCAGAGTTAACAATATTGATACTTCCACTTGTCGAAGCGGTCGTTATTCCTGGACCGGAGCTGTAGATTGCACCGCCCTGTTGATTTGTTATCGAAATCGTATTCGAGCCTGTTGATGTATTTGTATAGGCGAAGATACCAACGCTAGAGTCGCTGCCGGCCACAATGTTCGCTGTGGATTGAATATTAATATCAGCTACTTGCCCGACAAATAATGAAGAAAAATTACTAATGGACCTGATAAATGTGGAGCCACTAACGGATAAATTTACAGAAGTTTGACTTCCGGCAGGCACGCCTACTACGCCAAGAGGATCTCCGTTTGTTGAAGTATTCTCGTTGGTGATCGTGGTATTTGGAACAACAGATGCTGAGAAATTAGATTGAGTGTTGATACGATAAATTGTAGCAGAATTGCTTAAACCTGGACCGCACGTAACGCTGGATACATTGACTGCTCCGGGAGAGGGGTTGCAAACTGATAAAACAGTCTGAGCCGCTGAACCATAGCAGCCCGCTCCTACGGCTGCGGCCGAGAGGCTAACGATTGATGCGCTCCGAAGCATAGCGCCGCGCAACGACTGGAACTGACTCATGGGCCTTCCCCATACAGATTGGGGTCGTTTTAAGTGCATGATTTGGCGAAGTCATTCTTTCTAATCCCAGAGTGATTTTTTTTGGCCAAGCTGTTGTAAGCGTGACACATCATGATAAGGTATGACGCAATATATACAATATAGTGTATTTTTTGAATATATAGAATTTATACTATCGTTATGATTGTGAGTTCTCTGGCGAAACAGGCTAATTGCAAATACAGGAAGGAGGCGCTGGGCTCCAATATGTCGATTAACCCGCCGCAGCCGCAGGACCGCGGCCAGGCTACAGGCGGCAGCCAAGCCGGACGTGAGGACGAGGTAGACTGGGACGCTCATCCGATCGGCGCCAGCAGGATCGCCGTCTTCACCGAATTCCGCGTCGCCCGGGCGAACCGTCCTCCCGCGCCCCGTGTAGCTGTCAGCCTCGCCAAAGTTTGACGAACCGTTGCCGTTCGTGCCGAATGGCTGATTAAGGCGTCTCGCATCCCGCGAGTCGCTACCAGGATCACCGCCGCGACAGCAGCCACCTGAAAAAGCAAGACCCCGGAAGCCTGCCAGGGCCACCAGGGTCTAGAGCCCCGAGGGGGCCGATCCAGTCGTTTGCAGACGGATCATCCCCCGAAATCGCTGTGCGAGTCAATCTGAAAGCGTCGCTTTCGGAGACGGGCTCGGCTTGCCTGTGACGGACCGCCCGACCGGCGGCGCCGAATGCTGACCCGCGGCCCGACGAGGGCCGAACGATGACGCACGCCTATGCCCGGGGTGGTGGCGAAATGCCCGCCCCGAGGGGATTTGATGAGCCGCGCCAACGGGCTGCGGTGGTGGCGAAGCGCGGTCCCCGGAACGGGGGAGCGGGCAAACCGGAGATCTCCCGGTTTGGTTCGAGATCAGCCCGACGCGATACGTCGCCTTGGTGCCCCGACAGCACCGGCCCGTACCGACTGCCGGCCGGGATCCGCGATCGGCTCTTGGCCGCGCTGGCGGACCGGAAGAACCGGGATGCGGCCTTTGCCCTAGCTGTGTGGCTCGCGCGCTTTTGGAGCAGCCCGAGGCGGCTGTTGTGCGCGATCCCGGTGGATAGGCGGGCGATTGCCGATCGCACCGACCTCGGGCTCACCGAAGCCCGGGTGCGCGGCGCCCTCGCGGTCCTGGTCGAGGTGGGCTTTCTGGCCCGCTACGAGCCCGATCCCGGGAAACGCTACCAGCGCACCGAGGGCGGCCTTCAGCGCCGGGCGATCCTGCATCGGTTCGGCGAGGAGTACGCCGTAGCCTTCACGGCAGCGAATGCGCGAGTTCAGGCGGCCCGTGGGGCCCCAGCGCCGGCAAGACGGCCAATCCCGCGTCCCGAGCCGCAACGGCCATCAGCGCCCAACGTCGCAGCCCCCAGGGCCATGCCAGTAATCCAAGTCGCCCAAAAGCAAACTTCCCCGGAAAGGGGGATGATTATGGGTGAGGAGGATCGGCGGAGTCCTGCGCCAGCCCTTGAGGGGCTGGAAGCCGCGCTCGAACGGCTACGGCGAGGCATGGGCCTGTGACCGGCAGGGCCGCGGAACCGTCGCTAAGCTCTGCCGAGAGGCAGGGTCGCAGAGGTGGCAGCGTCACCTGAAATGAGCCGCTACGCTATGCAGCAGCGAGAGATCAGCACGCTAACCAGCAGAGATGGATCTCGTGCCAGCTGACAAAATCACGCTAAGCTTGCCCCCAAACGGGGGATCAGCGCTGCCAGCGGTGCTATTAGAGTGCAGCCGCCGACAGCCCAAGATCGTCTTGTGGCCGCCATCGGTCTAGGACCGACAGCCATGCGCCTGTTCTCCACCCTGACTTTCGCCCTCATGCTCGCCATCGGCACCGCCGCAGCCCTGACCGTCGCTCCTGCGCCGGGTCACGCCTGTTCCACCAGCTGCAAATAAGGGGATCTGATGACCCGCATCCTGACCGCCCTGGCGCTCACCCTGACCCTGCTCGGTACGGGCGTCGCCCTCTCCACCAGCTCAGCATGGGCCGGCCAAGTCGATTGCCGGGGCTGTAGAAACGGCGGACATTGTCCATCTGTGTGCCGTCAGCTGGATCAATGTCAGTCTGGTCTTCCAATATTTCGCGCTTGCCTGAAAACATGTCCGGGAGACAAAAGAGGAAAATGTAATATTAATTGCCAAAAACGTGCTGGTATATTGCGTTGTCACTAATTATTAAGTGTCGGAAAATCATAACAAATATCCCCCGGAAAAGCCCGGGGAGTCTATTTTTAATAATGATTGCCTTCTTTCAATGCGGTTCAAGGCTCACGGCATCCGCAGCGCGCCGAACGGCAGGATGCCCGCCCCAACACCAGCGCCGACACCGATCCGCGGCGCGATCCCGGCCGGCAACTCCGGCAGCGGCGGGCGCACCCGTGGTGCTCCGCCCCTCGTATTCGAATCAGAGCACCTATCGCAGCGTGGGCGACTCGCCAGGCTTCAGGTGACGGTCCTCACCGTCAGGGCCGCCTTGCGACACATGGGAGTGGAGCCGGTCCAGGTGGTCGAAGACGTGCTCAAAGGCGCGCGTAACCGCCTCCTCGAACGAGCCGTCACCCTTGCCCTGCGCGGCCTTGAGAGCGCTGAGGAGTTGCTGGTGCTTCTCGGTATCGCTCGACATGGCATGCCTCCTGCCGGTGAGATACCAGCGTAAACGGCAAGCCATGCGACTGGGCTCGGTTCCTAGTGCCGTTGCCGAAGGTGGTTTGATTTCCGAGGGGTTTTTGGATGCCGCCAACGCGCGTGCAAGGCTCGGCCGCAACCTCCTACGGGAGACTACGGAAAACCAGGGTCGCCGATGGCTTCCGCGCTGGCGACTACAGGGGTGGTTACAGGCTCCCCACCTGCAATGGGCGGCTGTCAAATGCCGTCATTGCGGCGCCGCAGCGCGCCCGACCCGTTGAGGAATGTTGAGGTGCGATCGGCTTTCAGTGCATCCGCCCTATTGACACTTGTTGACACGGTCGGGGTCCCCCGAAGGGCTCAGGCTTGTATTTAATGGTGGTTTTTCGTGATTTTTCGTCGCTTCTAGGCACTTCTTTTTGCGCTGCCCCGGGCATCTGGGGTGTTCATAAATGTTAGTCCTGAGGCATCCGTTTTTCGAGCGATCGACAGCCTGCACGTGCTGCCGGAGGCGGGTCGCGCGCCGAGCGCCGCACGCCTCACAGAAACATGTCCATCACCTCGTTGAGGCTGTCCCTGACCTTCCGCCCGAACGAGTGCTCGCGCACGTGTTCGGGCAGTTCGTCGAATAGCGCCTGGAGCACGTCGCACACAGGGGTGCCGCCGTTCGTGACGCTGACCCCCTTCATGGCAAGGAGGCGATCCACGGCCTCGCGATGCCGGCGCTGGTGTTCCTCGCCGTCCAGAATGGCGCCCTCGGCGCGAAGGGCCGATCTCAGGTCGGACCCGCTTTCGTAGCCCAGCGCCCGGCCGTAAGCCTCAGCGACAGCCTCCTGCTCCATCATGCCGCCGAGGTGGCCCGCGATCAGCAGCACCATCAGGTTGGCGGCGCCCATGAAGGGGCGCTGCATCGCGGCCTTGGAAGCCCGATCCGCCTCAAGGGCGACGAGACGACGTTCGAGGGTGGCATGCATCAAGCCCGAGCCTCCGCACGCACCCGGTCCGGCGACAGGCCGGTGGCGCGGATCCATTCGTCCAGGCGCTCGCCGATGTCTCCCCATCCGGCGATCGGCCTGCCAGTGATGAGGCTCGCAGCCTGCTTGCACGATGCCGCCTCGTCGAGGATGCGGACGAAGCCGCCGAACACCGCCGCCTCGCCGGCTCGCCGGCTCGGCCGCGGTCGATGCCCTCGGTCCGCAGCAACTCGGTAAAGGCAGCCTCCATCCTGGCACCCCACGCCTCAGTGCCGGCTTCGCTCTTGGCCTCCCGGTCCATCTCGGACCCGTCACGGTAGCCCAGGGCGCGAGCGAGCCCGTCGCTCACCCCGTCGTCGAGGTAGGGCGGCGCTTGGTCCCGCGGTTGCGGGTAGCCGCCGAGCCGGGATGCGATGGCAAACATCAGCACCGGGATCATCCCGGGCGGAGGCGACTGCTGAGGCGCCCCCCGCTGAGCCTCAAGCCGGTCCAGCCGATCTTTCATCCTGGGGTGCATCATGCTCCTCCCGTCTTGGCTTCGAGGGCGGCCAGGCGTTCGGCGAAGTCCGCCGCCTCTACCGCCTTTACGTGAGCGTCGACCAGCTTGCCGAGTTCAGCGGCCTCCGAGGGTGTGAGGTCGCCGGCAGCGACAGCCGCCAGCAATGCCGAGGTGGCCTTCGTCAGATCTGCCGGGTTTTCGATGGGTGGCAGGGCGAACCGGATCGGACGATCCTTCCGAACCGGGATCAGTCGTTCAAGGCAGAGCCGCAGCGCGACGGTATCACCGTTCTTGGCGAGTTCGATCGCCTTGCGAGTGATCTCTTGTCCTTCGCCCTCTAGGAGCGCTTCCATGGCGACTGTCGTCTTGTGGCGAGCGCCCTTCGGCCTTCCTCTTGGATTACCGCTCTGCCCCTTGCTGAAGGTTCCTGGTTTTGACACACCTAACTCCTGAAACTACAGGATCGTAACAGACGAACAGGGCATTGACTAGGCAATAATGACTGTTTCGCCATACGGCGTTGCAACCGCCGGAACGACGATCTCTGAAAAACAATCAACGGATATCAATCGCGGTGGCGATCCTGAGAAGGTCGCGCCCCTCGCGCGCGGGGATAGCGAGCTAACTTCGTTTACATTGTCAACGAGGTCGGTGGCGCTCCTACGCGCACGGAGATGCCTCGACGACAGCAAGTTGTACAATGTACAAGATGCCCCACGGCCCTCGCGCGCGAGGACGCGGCCGAAACTGTGTATATTATCCACGGTTTCCGGCGCTTTCGTCCTCGCGCGCGAGGAAGCGGCGAGGGAGGGCTTGTACATTGTCAAAGCCCTCAGCTGGCGCCGCTACACCTACGCGCGCGGGGATGCCTCTTCCCGTTTGAATTCCTGGGACTTTCTGGAAGCGCTCAAGGGGGGCAATCAATCAAAACGGGCGCCGATTTGGCGCTGGTTTCCACGGAGGTTTCCAGCGCCAACGCGCGAGGGGCAATCGAAACTACCGCCTCGGTTTCCACTCAGGTTTCCACATCTGGGGCCTGTTAAGCCTGGAAACCGGCGCGGATCGATGGCCCTGCGTTGCCGTTTCGTCGCGGGTTCGATGCCTGAACGATAGGTGCGGACTTGAATTATCGAACAGGCAATCAAGGCCGGGTTGCTGATTTTTGCTAAGACAGGGAGTGGTTTGGGTGCTGGTAGCGTAGGCGTTTTGTCAGTCCATAAAAAAGGCAATCACGCCAGCCCGGATGAGACTGCCGTCATCGCAGCCGGCCAGCGCAGTCGGGGCACGGGATCTCGCCCTTGTCACCCGATATGCCTTTAGTTGCCCTCAGAGCCTCGCTGACGGCGCTTCTAGGCTCGGGGGCTACTAACCGGACAGCGGCCGAAAACGCCTCCAGCGCCTCCGCAGCGGCTTTCTGGCGTATTCCGCCTGCATCGGGTCGGGCGCGGATCGCGGCGGCATCCTCCTCGGCCACCGAAAGAACGGCCAAAGCCCCGGCGCGATAGCTCGCATCACTCATCCTTCGGGCCTCCCCGTGATGCCGGCATGGCGTCGATGAAGGTCTCCAGGTCGACGCGGCGAATGAGGCGAACGCCATTGATCTTGCGGGACAGCAGGCCGCCTTTTCTGATCCACTTCCACACCAGCGCCCGGCTGACGCCCGCGATCTCGGCAACCTCCTCCACCCGGTAGGCAATCCGATCCGATGCAAGGGTGGATGACGGCTGTGGATCTGGCAGAGGCAGAGGCGCTTCCTGCAACGGCATGGCCTGAACAGCGGCACGAACCTCAAGCTCGATCAGCCTGCGAATGGCGTGCTCGGGGATCATGGATTTCAGGCTGGCCGTGACGTTCTCAACGACGCGGGCCACGGCGGCGTCAACGACCTGCTGCCGCGTGTCGGCAGGCGCCGGGTTGCCCGATGGCTGCGCTGGCCGGGCGCCCGACCCGCTGTTGCTCACCCGTCTCATGCTGCCCATCCGGCGGAGGTTGCGATGCCGCGAATGGTGCGCTCGCCGGACGGGAGTCGAGTAGGCGCTCTATCCGCGCGAAGTCCCGAATGGGCGCACTTATGGGGAAATTCTCGATTTCCCGATTTTTCGTGTCGGATCAGGGGCTTCGCTGCGGCGTCCGTTCGACGCCGAAACGCCGCCCATCTGGCCCCTGTCCGAGGCCTCATGGCAGCGCCCGCCGGATGTTGCCGACGGTCTGGGGCGAGACACCGGCCCGCCGGGCAATCTCCCGATCGGAGACGGCATTGCCGGGATCGTCGGCATTGGATCGCAGCAGGTCGAGGACGGCGCGGCGCTTCTCGGCGTTGGTCCGGCGCGAGGGGTATGCCGGGCGGGATGCCCCTTCCTCGCACGGTTGGTTCCCCGCATCGGGGGGATCAACCGGCCGTCCAGATTGGACGGGCGAGGACGCCGGATCGGGCGAGCGCGAAACCTCGACGGGCGGCGTCGGGTTTCCGTCCCGCTCCCGGATGCGGGCGCCCATGCGCTCGATATCGGCCCGCAGGGTGGCGAGGCGCACACGCTCTTCGGCCGGGTCCGGGTGTATCTCACGGGCGTTGTGGTAGTCGAACCAAGAGAGGCGGGCCCGAAGGTCATTCAGGGACCGCGCCGGCAGGGTGTTGAGGAGTTCTTCCAGCACGTAGCGCCGGGCCTCAACCCAATGCTCGGGGCTGTATTCGTAGAAGAAAACCGCCCGGTCGGTATCCAGCGCCTCGGCCTCGTCGAACTCGGCCCAAGCCTCGGCAACGGTCCGGGGGAGCGGCCAGGCGCCCGACACCGCGTCGCGCACGCTGTCAGGCAGCTTGGACCGGCCATCGAAGACACCGCTCCATCCGTCCAGGGTGTCTATCTCCCCGCCGGTGATGGGCCGGCGCGTGATGAGCGGTTCGCAGGCGGCGCGCATGGCAGCCTCGCGCGGTGTGTCGGCGAAGACGGCCTCTTGGCTGCCGTACACATCCAGCAGCTCGGCCCGGCGGGATGCGCGCTCCCGGTCCCGTTCGGCCTGCCAAGCCTTTTGCTCGGGGCTGTTGAACAGGTCCTCGAAAAAGCTCCGGGGCTGCGGCGGCACGGTGGCCCCGTCCAACTTGGACACCGCCTCTGCGACCGTCATCCCGGCGGAGCGGGCCAGCGCTTCCATCCGGCCCGCGGCGGCGGCCTTCTCGCCCGGCGTCGAGGCGCGATCGTGCAAGGCGCGGACCTTCGCGAACGTCTCGAGGCCGGCGGTCATGCCATCCAGGTCCCGTTCTCGTCGCCGATGCCGTCCCATGCCTTGTCCAGCATGTCACGACGGATAGTAGCGCGGCGCTCGTCAGTCTCATAAGCCGCCGCGAGATGGCAGATGGCGCGCATGGCTCGTATAGAGCGAGTCGCTCTAAATGCACGGAGCCCATACTTGCGCAGAAGCGGGGCAGTCTCCGCGGAAGATTTTCCTTGGGCAACAAACATGAGTAACTCGTGCGCAATGTCGCGAACAAGCCAATTAACCCCTCCAGCTTCCCAAACAGCAGCGGCATCAGCTTGTATTCGGGCATTTTCTTCACGTCGATTGCGCGGCGGCTGTGGGAACTGTGCATCGACGGCGGCAAACACGGTCGAGTAGTCGACGGGGGTCTCTTGCTCCATGGCACACCTCATCAGGTTGCGGGATAGGGCTTGGTCAGAACAGCATAGGAGGCCCAGACGTGTCTCTTGTCCGGGGTCTGCATAGCGTTGATGGCCCGGGCGGCAGCGGGCAGCACGGCCGGATCCCGCTCGGCCTGGCGCAGTAGGCGAACCGCCTCCTGTCCACGCGGGCCGGTGGTCAGGTGGATCACGGCTTCAAGGCAGCGGCAGCGGGCGACGCGCTCGGGGGCATCGATCCCGGGGCTGAACGGCCCCCAACGGTCGGCGGCGTCGATCATTCCGCGGCCTCCAATCGGATCGGGGTCGCAGTAGCAAGGATGGCCCGGATCGAAGGTGCCCACCGGATCGGCTTGGCGTCGGGCGGCAGGGTCCAGCGCACTACCTCGGCCCGAACTGGCGCGAGGCGCTCGGCCGGCGCCGGCACATCAACCACACACCGGAAGTGCGCGACGAGTTCGGGGTCGTAGTCGGCCGCACGAAGCGGCAGGGCGCTCGCCCGCACGGGCGAGGTCGAGGCTTCGGCGGGCTCTGTCCGGGGCGCCTGCTCCGGCTGTTCGATCTTCACCCACTCAAGCGCACCGAGGCGGTCGAACAGCCAACCCTCGAAATCCGGGGGGGCGTTCGGGAGCAGGATCGCCTTGGCTGGAGCGTAGCGCCCGCGACGCTTGTAGGTCGCCTGCCTGACGATGGCCCCAACGTGTTTAGGGGTGCCGGAGGCCGCCGTTCCGGGGGCGTTCTGGCCCGCCGTGACGATGGGGGTAACGTCTAT
>NZ_LABX01000360.1 GCF_001043915.1 Methylobacterium aquaticum
TTCCCTCGGGAGACCATGCAGGTGCCAGGAAAGGACTCCTGTGCTGGCCTCCTGAAGGCTGTAGGTCCGTGGCCTGCCGATCCCTTGAGCGACCGGCAGGAAAGGTTCCAATTCGCGCCATTCGTCGGGCGTCAGATCACTCGGATATCTCTGGTTGCGGCGATCGTACCGCGGTCTGTTCTCTTTGGTCCAAGCCACGGCCGAGCCATCAAGCCATTCCCGACGTGCTGCCATTCCGCATAACCTTGAAATATACTGATGTCACCCTTTCCGAACGGACTCTGAGACCGCATCGGCGGCGCGTCAGCTTAATCCGGCTGTACGGCTGGGCTGCTGGCAGAGTGGGGGCGGCTAGTCCGCGCCAGCGCGTATGTTGGTGGCAAGTCGGTGGGCATCGTCTTGTGAGGTGCCCCGACACGTCGTGCGCGCCGGGGAAAGAGTAGTGATAGATGCGGTCGGTTACGGTGGCCTGCTTACAGCAGCCAAAGGGTGGTCAGGCAGCGATGTCCGACGCCGACGTTGTAGTGCGAGCGCGGTGCGACCCGTGAGGCGTACGAACCGCCGTGCCGCCGTTTGATCGTGAGGCCTTGCCCGCAGGGCCGCGAGCTTTAGTCAGTACTGCAGCGACGGCAGCGTGACGGTGTGAGCGGTCGATGCGGCGACCGCCGCCGCTGCGGCGAGGTCGAGTTCGCCGTCGACGAGCCAGAAGTCGGTGTAACGTCGATGAAGGGCGCGGGCGTGGTCTGGGAGGCCTGCGGTCGCTATGGCCGCGAATGCGTGCTCGAGCGTCGTGGGCACGAACGGTATCGGGCCAACTTGGGGATCCGCAAGGTGGCGCTGGTAGGTCGTTGCTGCGGTGTGCGCGGACTGATTGTGGGTGGGGGCGATGAAGGCCAGGGTCGCCGTGTCCGCGAGGCCGGCCGTGAGTATCGCGCTCGCGAGGCAGTGCTGGCGGTAGAATTGCTGACAGGTGGCGCTCGTCAGCGACGGGTCGTGTGGGTCCACGAACAGGCCAGGGGTGGCGTGCGCGATCTGCGTGTGCCGCGGATGGGGTGGGGGCGCGGGCTCGTGGCCGGGCTCGCTGTACTTGATCTCGATGCAGATCAGGCCGCGTGCGCCGGTCGCATCCCGGCCGCGCAGGATGACGTCGTACGCGGTGCGGTCGGCCGTGAAGCGCGGGTTGCCGCGCCCCGGCGAGTGCTCGAACAGCACGTCCGTGACCTCAGTCAGCGTCCCCGGCAGGAGCTCTGTGACGAAGCGGGTAGCCAGTGCGGAGTCGCGGGCGAGCGGGCCGAACAGGTTGAAGGCAAGTGGCTGGGAGGACAGCAGATTCGTCTTGAGGCGGTCGATGTCGTAGGCCGCGCCTGGCTCACGATAGGCGAGCGCTCGGGTGACTACCGGGACGATGTCTGGATGAAGGAAGTTGGCGCCGAGCGCGCCGGCCGCGGTCGAGATGCGTGAGCCGAGGCGCCGGGGGCGGTACGGCTCGCGGCGGTTGATGTGGGTGCCGATCGCGAGGCCGCGGTCCTCGCGCCAGAGCGCTTGGAGGAAACGGGCGGCGGCCTTGAAGCGGTGGTCGGCGGGGACGAAGACGCGGTGTCGGCGGCGGGCGGCCTCGGGGATGAGAGGCACGCGGTCGATGGGGCCGAGGCCGCTGGGGTCGAGAACGGCGCGGGCGGCCGCTGCCAGGGTTTCGGGGTCGTCGGCGGCGGCCGGCAAGGAGGCACTGATGGCCATCGGGGTGGTCCTGGGTCACTGCCGCGGGGGTGCGGCTGGACCGGGGTTCCCGGAAAGGGCAGCGGAGTGAACGACGAAAGGAACGGCGCGGCCTGGCTCCCTAAAACGCTGGCGGTGCGCGGGGGCGTGGTCGGTCTGTGCGTCGGCTTAGTCGCCGGTCGAGGTGCCGGTCTGCCAGGGGGCGGTTGCGGCCGTCGTCGTCCACATCGGAGGCGGTACGGCAGGCATGCCGGCGGGTGTCGGGTAGGGGTCGTGGGCGCAGGTACTGCATCACCGCCACCGCCTGGCCGGATGCCTGCGCCTCGTCCCTGGCCTGGCTGATGTTTCCGCGAAGATAGCGGGTCCAACAGCCCGGGCGCACTCACTGCCGTGCGTCAAAGCGCCGTCGCCCCTTCCTAGATGCGCCCGCAGCGGAACTCGGATCTCGGCCGGAAGCCGGACCTTCAGCCTTGCGCCCATCTCCGCTATTCGTTGGCCCTCGGCATCTCCGAAGCGGATATCGGCTCAAGCTTGAGCACAGGTCCGAGTCGCGCCAATCCTGGACGTTTGCCCGGGACTGGCGCCGTAGCCGCGTATCGCAGTTCCCCCTCCACGCGGACTGGACGATCCACCACTCCGCTTGGCATAGTTTGAGGCGAACGGCAGAGCTTTGCGACATGGCGGCGATCCCGAACCTCTACCTCAAGTGGCGATCGTTCCGCGAATTGGTCGGCACGCCCCGATCCGACGCTGAGATCGGGAACGACCTGTTCGGGGAGGGAAAGGACGGCCCTCAGAAGTTCTCAAAGCTCCTCTATGGTGACTATGCGTGCTCCCTGGAGATCGGCGAGGAGTTGGCCGGCTTCATGAACCGGCGGATCGAAGGTGTGCGTCAGGCGCGGGGCCTGCCGACGCTCAACCGGGCGCCCTTCCGGGCGGCGGACCTCGACGTGTCGCTGCACGTCTTCCTGCGGCACCTGATTCAGACCGCGGCCCTGGAGGACGACGAAGCCCTCGATCGCACCCAGGAGGCTCTGCTTGCCGAACTCGCTCCGGGAGCCGGTCTCCGCGGGCCGATCCGGCTCGTGGTCGAGCGGCTGTCCCTGGAGCGGGCCTTTGCCCCGTTCCGTCGCTCCGGGGGCGATGGTCCGGTCGTGTTCCAGGTCGGCAAGCACAAGGGAAGTCTGGCGGTTCTGGGGGCGACCGCTGCGCCTGCGCTGGCATACACCTTCGTGGCCCGCGACCCGCGTCCGACCGGTCACCGGAGCTGGGAGATCAACTGGAACGAGGCCGTGTTCTGGCTTCCCTCGCCGTCGCGACCTGAACTGGTGGACGGGGCGCTTCTCCTGATGCCGCCCGCTCCGGTCAGCCCGGAACCGGGCCGCTTCCTCGTCACCACCGTCCTGGTCTGGGAGGAGGCTGCCCGGGCCCAACTCGATCCGCGCGGCGAGAGCGCCCCGTCGGCCGACCTCGACGAGGCCGAGACGAGCCGCTTCCTGACCAACCTGCGCCGGCTCCAGAAGCGGCGCCCGGCGGCCGTGACCGTGCTGAGCGCCGAATACAGCGTCATCCTGTAGGCGCTCCCGAGGGCCCCGCCGGCGCGGCGTTCCGTGGCTGGCCGGTCTCGCCCCGATCGCGCCTGTAGGCGACGTGGACCGGCAGGCGCATGCCGAGCGTCGCGTCGCCGACCGTCTGCCCCTCCCAGACGGCGACCTGCTCCGGCCGGTCTCTCACCGCCCTGTAGACGATGACCGAGAAGCCGTGCCCCTCCCACGCGGCGTCGCGGACGAGCCGGATCTCCACGACGTCGCTCCATGGAATCGTGAAGACGTGGCCCCGCGGCCACCGGCAGGTGATTCCCGTCGCGTCGAGGCGGGTCACCGACACACCCGAGCGCAAGTCCGGCTGCGCCAGCAGGTGACTGAGCTGCGCCCGTTTCCGAAGAGCCCCGAAGGCGACGAAAGCTCCCACCATCGGGGCGGAGGCCGGCAGGCAGATGACGATGCGCCACAGATCACGGGCGGAAGCGAGTGTGCCACCGAGCCTGGACGGGAGCGAGGCGTCGGGCTGCACCAGGGCGGTGTAGGCCGACGCCAGGAAGGGGAGGACGAGATCGGTGATCGCCCAGACGAGCGCCGTCAGGCAGAGCCAGATCCCCAGCAGCGCGCCCACGAGGCTGCCGGCCATCCCGAGCCGCAGGAGCCAGAGGCGCGGGGGCGGCCACAGGGCCTCGCCCCCCACCGCCTCCGCGCCAGGTTCCGGCCCGGACGACCCTGGCGGCTCGGCCTTCGGCCGTACCTTGATGCGGAAGGCGCGTGCCGGTTCCGGGCTCGCCCCGGCCTCGCGATCGATCTTGTCTCCCGTCATTCCCGCCCCCAGGAGCACAGCACCTCGTTCACGCGGCACGCCTCCGCCCTCTCGCTCCGGCAATAGGCGAGCGCCTTGCCCTGCGCCGCCAGGATCGCGGCGCGCCGGTTCGGGCCGTCGCCCCAGAAGACGCCGTGGCCTTGCCGCCCGCGTCCGTCCGCGTAGGCGAGGCAGCCGTCCTCGACGGTCGCGGGCCTCGCGCAGGGCCGGCCGGCGGCCTTGCGGCACTCGATGGAGGCCTGCCGCCGCGCCTCAAGGGGATCGGCGAAGTTCCAGGCGAAACCCGCCTTGCCCGTCGCGAAATCGACCGCCATCGCCGCGAAGGCACCGCCCCGCCGGGTGGGGGCGCTCGGGCGTCCGCCGCTGCCGCCCTGCCAACGCCATGCATTGGAGGTGCAGGTCCATTCGCAGTCGCTCCGCTTGGCTTCGCAGATCGACTGCGCTGCCGGATCGTTCGAGAAGCAGGCTTGGTTGCACGAGGACCGACAGGCGAAGAGGCTGCCGGCGCTCAGGTCCTGCGCCGCGGCCGTCCCCGCCGCGAGGCAGGATGCCAGCGCGACGGCCAGGACGGTGGGACGGGGTTCAGAGGACATGCGTCGTCTCCCGGCTGGCGAGGTTCGGTTGCGGGGCGGCCTTGTCCGGCCACGCCGCGACGGCAGGGGTGCTCTCCACCCCAGGCGGCCGGGCGTGTGGACGGGAGCGCGGTGGGACGGGTGGCGTCCAGGGCCATCGGCACGGCCGAGGAGCGCCGCCGGCACGGCCAGGGAGGGCCGCGGCGATCCGGGGCACAAGTCGCGTCATGGCACCCCGAACTCCCGGCCGATCTGCTCCACGAGCGCGCGCAGGGCTGGGCTCAGGCGGTCCTTGAGTCCTGCGAGGCGGGTGCGCTGCGCGTCCCAGGAGTCGTCGTCCGCCTTGGCGGGGGCCAGGGTGAGGATCGCCCAGATCGCGGCGTTGGGGAGATCCTGGGGCAGGCCCGCGAGTCCCCGCTCGCAGGCGACGCTGAGCGTGAGGCGGCCGAACGTGTAGCCGTCCGCCGCGGCGTCCATCCCCGCGACCAACAGCCGGTCATAGGGCCCACGGAACGCCGGATTCCCGGCGAGAGCCGGAGAGAGCCGCTCGTCGATACCCGGCGCGCGCCGCTCGCCGATGGCGCGGTAGGCGGCGATCAGGGTGGGCATATCCCGCTTCTCCCGGGCCTCGGCGAAGGTCTGGACCAGGCGTGCGGCCGGCTTCGGGTCGAGGCCGTGCTGCCGGAGGACGGGTTCGGCCCTGTCCGGATCCTGGATCGCCGCATTCTCCAGAAGCCGGCCGATGGCGGCCACGTCGAGGCCGGCCATGCGGGCGAGATCGGCGTCGTTCGCGAGGT
This sequence comes from Methylobacterium aquaticum, assembly GCF_001043915.1. GTDB lineage: Bacteria > Pseudomonadota > Alphaproteobacteria > Rhizobiales > Beijerinckiaceae > Methylobacterium > Methylobacterium aquaticum. Next base: position 5,453 of record NZ_LABX01000360.1, read on the forward strand.
CGAGGATCGCGTTGCTGTTGCCCATCTCCGCGGCGACACGCATCCATGTGGCCGCCGTGGCCCTGTCCGGGCCGGACGGAGCCCCGATCAGCGCGAGAGCGAGGCCGTAGGCGGCACGGGAGGGGGGGCGATCCACCTCGGGGCGGGGCGCCTTCAGCACCGCCGTGAAGAGCGTGCGAGCGGACGCGAAATCCTTCTTCGACAGCGCGTGGAATCCGCGGTCGGTCGCGAGCGCGAGGCGCAGGGTCCGCGACAGGTGGAGTTGGCTCTCGGCGAAGGGCAGCGGCGACAGAGCCTCCAGAGCCGGGTCGACATCGGCCGGGTCCAGCGGCGCGAGGGCGGCCCGCAGGGCATTCATCCGGGCCGGGTCCACGGCGAGGAAGCCGGCGACCGCCCGCTCGGCCTCGGCGCGGGAGGCGGGCCCGGACGCCTCTTGCGGCTGCGCCGCCACGCGCCCGCCCGTGGGCGGGCCGCCACGGGGTGCGTCACCACCCTGGCGGACGCCCTCGGGGACACGGGAGGGACCGCGCTCCGGGTCCCGCTTCACGGCCGGCGGACCGGCACAGGCCGGTATGCGTGCGCTCTCCGCGATCCGGCAGTCGATCGGGGGCGACCGGACCCACGCGAGGGCGAGCCAGCCGCCGCCGAGACAGGCGAGCGCCGCCGCCGCGGCGACCCGTCCGCGCCATCCGGGCCGCGGCTTCGGGACGTCCTGCCGGTCCTGCGCCTCCTGCCGGACCGGGTCCGCGGTCACGGGCGTCGTCGGTGCCGCGGCGGCCTGAACCGGCGCGGCGCCGCAGACCGGGCAGGATGCGTGCGCGGTGGCGTCGTAGGGGTGCCCGTCCAGACAACGGACCATCCGCCGGTTCATGGCCGCAGGCCTCCCTTCATGCGCGACAGGAGTGCGATGGCCTCCACCATCGGCAGGCGGCCGACGGCCGCGAGGCCGTAGCCCACCCGCATCGGCGCGAGCTCCGAGAGGCCCTTGGCCTCCATCAGGTGGAGCAGGCGCGTCAGGTCCGGCTGCGGCGGGGGCGGGCCGTTCGCCGCCGCGCGCGCCCGCTCGACCAGCGCGAGCCAGTCGAGCCCCTGCTCGGCCGTGAGCGCCCCTGCGGCGATGCCCCGTTCGAGGTCCGCCGCGAAGCCGCGAGGGACCTTCAGCGCCGCCGCCCGCGCCGCGAAGGAGCCGGCGGCCGGGCCGATGCCGGCGCGGCGCAGGCGCTCCTCGCGCTCCTCCGGCGACCACCAGTTCCGGGCGGCGCGCTCCACGAACGCCGCGGCCAGAGCCGGTGGGGCGCCGGACGCGGCCAGACGCGCGCCGATCTCGGCCAGCGCGTCCGTGGCGGGAGCGTTGCCGGTGGCGACGGGGCGATCCGGAACGGCCGCGACGAGGTCGACCCAGCGGCCCAGATCCGCCTCGGTGAGCGTGCCGCGGCGGAGGCGGTCGCCCAGCTCCTCGGCGATGCGGCCGGCGATCTCGCCCTGCCGCGCCCATCCGGTGGGCGCCAGCGACAGGCGCCCGCGTACGATCGCGGTGAGCGTGGCCGCCAACAGGTCTCGGGCCCGGGGATCGGAGCCGCCGCAGGCGGGGATGCCGCAGGGCGCCTCCGCGAGCCGCTCGGCGAACCACCGGCTCTGCTCCGGCGTCACCCGAACCGCTTCGAGCCCCGCCTCCGTCAACCGCATGAGGCCGAGCAGGACGACGGGCTGCGCGGGTTCGATGGTGGTCACGAACCCGACGGACTTGCCCCCGCCATGGATCTCGCCCTCGACCCGACAGCCGGCCTGCGCCACGCTCGGCCCGTCGGAGGCGGCTCCGCCGGGGGCGACGGGGTTCAGGACGTTGGTGGACAGGACGAGGGCGTCCCCGACCTGGACCGTCTGCCCGATCCAGGTCGCGACGACCGCACGTCCGTCCGCGCTCGGATTGACCGTCAGGGTCTCCTCCGGCGCGCCGGCCCGCAGGAAGCCCCGGTAGCCTGGCGAGCCGTCGATGGGGATCACCGGCTCCGGCCGGCCGGGCACGCGGGCGGATTGCCGGGCTAGGTTCGGATAGATCGCCAGGGTGCCGCAGCCCGCGTAGCGGAAATGCGCGTAGACCGTGCGGCGGGCGGCGAGCGCGCGGTTCTCGCGCGTCAGCGCCTCGATCCGGGCTTGGAGCGCCTGGGCGTCCTGTCCGCGCAGGCGCTCGACCTCGGCCCGGAGGGACGCCACCTCGGCCCCGAGCCGATCGCGCTCGGCCTCCGCCACCTGGACCCGGGCCCGCGCCGCCTCGGCCTCGGCCTGGAGGCGCGCCCGCTCGCCCTCGACCCGCCGCAGCTGGGAGTTCGCTTGATCGAGCCGCGTCTGGAGCCGGGAGACATCCTGCTCGGCCTGCGCGAGCTTGGCGACCGCCACGTCGATCTGCGCCTGGAGCCGGTCGAGATCCTCCCGTGTATAATCCCCCGATTTCAGTCTGCGGCCCGCGGCCTCGAGGTCGCCGCGTACGCTGCCGAGGGACGCGTGCACGATCCGGGCCACCTGCTCGGCGGTGAAGTCCGGGACGTAGTACTTCATCCCGAACACCATCAGGATGAGGAAGGCGCCCATCGCCTTCGTCATCACCGCCATCAAGGCGATCTCGCTGGTCTCCGTCTGCCGCCGCCTGCGCCGCATCATGGCCGGGCCGCCGGGCTGTCGTGGTCGATATAGACGCGGTTGATCAGGTTCCTCAGGCAATACTGCCCGGCGGCGTTGAGGGCGCGCTCCTCCTGCTCCTGCACCGCGTGCTGCACGAAGGCGAGCACCGCGCTCGCCACCAGGGCCACCAGCGTCGTGTAGAACGATACCGAGAGGCCGCCGACTACCTTGGCGAGGTCCATGTTGGCCGGGTCGATGAGGTGGAGCGCCAGCGACAGGCCGATGACCGTGCCGAGGAAGCCGATCGTCGGGATCAGCCACGCCATGTAGCGCAGCATCTGGTAGCGCAGGTCGACCTGGTCGCCCATCAGGGCGAGGGCGTTGGTGAGCACGTTGATCGCCTGGTCCACGGAGCGGCTGGCCTGGAGCTGGAGGATCGTCAGGTCCATGAGCGCTGGCAGGAAACCGCTCTCGGAATCGTGCAGCTCCGCCACCCGGCGTCGGATCGGCCCCAGCTCGTGAAGCTGGAGCATCGCGTGCGGGTCCTCGGGCAGGAAGCCGGCGCGCAGGAAGGCGCGCTCCCGCCGGCCGGCCCGCCAGCGCCGGTAGAGGTCGCCCATCGCCCAGGCGAGCGCGAGGTAGATCAGGTTCTGGATGGTGAACGGATAGGGAAAGATGCTGTAGCGCTGCCGGTCGAGCAGCAGCGCCGCGACCGGCGAATCGGGCACCGTCAGCAGGGTCGTCGCGAGGATCGCCCCGACCGCGAGGCCGAGCGCGGTGAGGCGCACCGTCCAGATGCCCGGAACGGTGGGCCAGCGGAGGCTTCCGTTGGGATCTGTCCCTGGGCCCGGGCGGACGGCAGCATTCGCGTCGCTCATCGTCGTCAAGCCAAGTATTCGAATGGCCAAGCCAGATTGCGCGCGCTGCCGCGCGAAGTCGAGTCGTCCGACCGATGGCGAGTCGACGGGCGCACCGGATGGTCGCTGCGCGTGCCGGTCGCCTCGGGACGCACCGTCCAGCCGGCCTGCGGCGGGACGTCGACACAGGCGGCTTTCCGCCCGGTGGTCCGGATGCGCACGAGACAGCCGAGGACCGGCACGTCGCCGGGCCTTTCCCAGTGGCCCCAGGCGCTCCCCGCCGCGCGGTGCCGGACGGCGCGGGCGTGGAACCAGAACAGCTGGCGCCAGCGCAGGCCCGCCCTGCGCTTCAGGCGGGAGGGCGGCACGACCGGCCCCGGGGTGATCGCGACGCCGCGCTCCTCCCGGAACCGTCGGCGTCCCGCTGGCCCGGCGAACGCGACCACGAACCCGCCGCGGACGTGCAGCCGCCGCTCGTGGAACTGGACGATCGCCGTGCTGCGGGCGAGCCTCGCGGACGAGGGCAGCGGCAAAGGCGACGACGCGGGCCTCGCCTGCACGGACGGCGCGAGGCCGAGCGCGAGCGCCGCTCCCAGGCAGACATGCATCGGCGTGCCGACGCTTCGCCCCCTCGGGTTCCTGCGTCGTCGCGGATTTTCGTCGCGGAACCGGCGGCCACTCGTGCGAAATCCGCTGAGGCATCGAAGGGGCATGCAGGGGCTCCTCATTCGCTTCGGAGCCTGCCGGAACGGGACTGACGCGGCCATTGCGCGGCGTTGCTCCTACTTGCGGCCGGGATGGGCGTGGCGGGATGGGCTTGGATTGCGCCCTGCAAGAGCGTGCAACGCCGCGCAATTCCCTGCCGGGCGCCTGCGCGGCACTCTCCGGGACGCGGTTCGGATCGAGGCCGCGCGATCGGAAAGCCGTCCATGAGACCCGCCGTCATGCCTGCTCCGGCCCGATCCTCCCGGCTCCCCCGATGCGCGGCGGCGGCCCTGGCCGCCGCTCTGTCGGGTGAGGATGCGAAGGCTTGCCCGCTCTCGGCCGCGCGGCAGGCCCCCGTTGCCGCCTCGATCGCCCGGTCCTTCGGCTTCGCCCTTCGCCCGTTGCTGGGCACGGCGGTGCTGCGGACGGACATCGCTTACGCGACGCGGGCCGGCATGCCGGTGCGGGCCGCCGGGGACGGGCGCGTGACCGCCGTCGCGCCGTCCGGACGGGGTGGTTCCTTCGTCTCGATCGCGCAGGCCGAGGCCGTGCACCTGCGCTACGGACCGCTGGCGCCCCGCATCCGTGCCGGAGCCTGCGTGACGGCCGGAGACCGGCTTGGATCGACGCTGCGCCCGCCCTTGACGCTGCGGATGTGGCGGGCCGAGGGGTTCGCCGATCCGCTGCGGTGGCTTTCCGGCCGCCGACCCGGGGCCCCACCGACCGGGATGCAGGACGACACGCCCAACTGACGCGAGCCACCGAACTCGCGCCGTATCATCATGCCGAAACCCGGAGAGCGACGATGTGGACCCTGGACATCCGGCCTCTGACGCTGCTGTGCGGGGCCCGGCAGCCCCAGCCGGGCGGCGGCAGCGCGAACCTGCCGGCCTTCGGCCACTTCGCGCTGCCCGAGGGATGGCGGACCTGCGGGTTCCTGGGCCTCCCCTCGGGGCGCGGCCTGCCGGAGCGTGCCGGCCTGAACGGGGCGGTCTGGGCCGTGGTACGGATCGAGGCGGACGACGCGGTCGAGATCGTCGAGGAGGGCGGGGCCGTGGAGGCCCTGCGCTTCCACTCCGGTTTCGTGCTCTACCGCGGCGCGCGCCGCGG